>JARRMM010000090.1:0-14324 GCA_037386005.1 Deinococcales bacterium
GAGCGGAAGACGCCGACGCTGACGGGCCCGAGCACCGTGCCCGTGAACCGGACGTTGTGGTCGCGGAGGTAGCGACTCAGCGTGTCGGTTCCGGCTTGGAGAGGCGGGGTTCCGTTGCCAGCGTTCGCTTGTGTATCGGAGGAGGGGGCCTGGTTGGCCTGTGCCGGTCCGAGGACGCCGGGAAGAGCGGGCGTCGAGGTGAGCATGCCGGACTGGGTGATCGAGCCGAGCGAGGAGGACGAGCCGGAGGAATCGCTCGGCTCGCGCACCGCGGCCACGGTACCGAGGTCCTTGGGCGCCGACGACGACGCCTGAGCCCGGGTCGCCTGCAACACGCTCGGGGTCGTCGGGAGCATGCCGGACGGCAGGGCGTGGGGCAGACCGCTCGCTTGCGGAGGCGGCGGCGCCACCGGCTGGGGCGCGGGCGCCTCGGCCAGCTTCGGCGGGTTGTTCGAGGGCGCCGGAGCGCTCGCCACGGTCTGCGACGCGGGAGGCTTGGGTGTCGCCGCCTGCGGAGCCGGAGCGGCCGTGGAGGCCGCCTTGACCAGGATCGGCGAGAACGGGTTGACGGTCATGCGCTGCGCGGAGGCGGAGCTCTGGTTCGAGCTCGCGTTCGCCGCGGCGTTGCCGCTCGTCGAGCTGCCGCTGCTGGCGCTGCTGTTCTGGGCCGGAGGCTGGGTGACCAGGAAGGGGAGCTCGGCGACCTGGAGGTCGCGCGTCGCCACCGCCGGCTTGTTGGCGGCGACCACCGGCGCGGCCGCTTGCCCGGACGGACTGGTCGTCTTGGTCGCTCCTGTGACCTCACCCGACTTCGGCGTGGCCGTGGCCGACGCGGTCGAGGCCGGCTTGGCGTTCGAGGAGGCCGGAGCTGGCGCCTTCGTCGCCGTCACGGGCGTCGTGGCGGGTCGCTCCTGTGAGAAGAAGTTGACCCAGAAGAACGCCGCGGCGGCCAGCAGCAGGACGGCGATGAGGATGCGCGCTGTTCTGGAGAGCGTCATTGCGAGGCCGCCCCCCCGGGATCCTTGCCGGTGTAGACGTACACCGTGAAGTTGAAGGTCGCTTTCAGGTCGGGGTTGCTGCTCAGCCCCACCTGGTGGATCTTCGTGAAGCGCTGGAGGGCCTCGAGCTTACCGAGGAAGCCCATCGTGTCGGTGAAGTTGCCCGTCGTCGCGATCGTGAAGCCGATCGGACGGACGTCCTGGACCGAGCTCTGAGCGTTGCCCTGACCGAAGCTGTTGACCGTCACCTTGCTTGCCGCTGCCGAGGTGCGGAGCTGGTCGATCAGGCCGGAGATGTCGCTCTCCTTGGGGAGCTGGGCGAGGAAGTTGCGCCGGTCCTGCTCGAGTTGCGCGACCGCGGCCCGCAGGTCGGGCAGGTTACGCCTGGCCTGTTCGCCACGCTGGATCTGCGTCTCGAGCTGTGCGATGTCGTTCTGCAGGCTGGAGATGTCGTCCTGGGTGGGCCGGTACATGTAGAAGTACCAGGCCAGAGCCGCGGCGATCGTCACGACGATCGCGAGGATGGCGAGGTCGCGCTGCCGGAGGTTGCGGAGGTTGAAGTTGCCGAGGTTCATGGCTAGCTCCCCGCCAACGCGCCCACCGTGAGGCTGTAGCTGTAGAGGTCGGACTTGCCCTGTCGCGAGGCGTTGTGGAAGGCGACACCGTAGCTGGTCGACTTCTCCAGCGCCCGGATGAACTGCGCCAGGACCTCGGGGTCGACGACGTCACCGCTCACGTTCATCTGGGCGATCACGCTCTTCCCTTCGTACTGGTTGGGATCGCTCTTCGGGGGATTGACGGCGCTCATGCTCAGGCTCTTGAAGTCGATGTTGGGCCGGGCGCCGGCGCCACGAGCCGGCAGCGTCTCGAGCAGCCCGGAGATCTCACCGGTCCAGAGGATCCGGTTCTGGTGGACCGCCTTCTCGACGGAGATGAGCTGGTTGAGCGCCCGTTGCCGCTCGAGCAGGCTCTGCTGTTCCTTGATGTAGGGCTGCAGCAGGGCGAGCTGGTCGCTGCGCGACTGCTTCTCGGCCTGCAGGTTCTGCTGGGTCTGGTAGGCGAACATCTGGAGCACGAAGGCGATGCCGAACACCAGCAGCGGGAACAGGATCGCGAGCAGGCGCCAGTAGCCCGGCTCGCGAACCCGCCGAAGGTTCTTGGGAAGCAGGTTGACATTAATCAACGCCCGCCACCCCTCTCAGCGCGAGGCCCAGCGGCACCGCGAACTCGGGGCCCATCTTCCGGATGTACTGGCTGTCGAAGCGGCTCTCGTCGTAATGGATCGTGAGCCAGGGATCGCCGAGCTCCACCCGGAAGCCCAGGGCGTCCCCGATCGCCTCCGGCAGGCCGCGCAGCTTGGCACCACCACCGGTGACCACCATGCGGCTGATCGTCGCGTCGCCTGTCTGGACCCGGAAGAACTCGAGGCTGCGCCGGATCTCCGTGGTGAGGTCGACCAACACCGGCCGCAGCGACTCGTAGACGCGACTGGGGCTGAACTGCTCGCGCTTGGCATCGAAGTTGAGCAGCTCCTCCTCGTCCTCGGTCGGGATGGTCGCCGTGCCGTAGTCGAGCTTGACATCCTCGGCGCTGTCGAAGTCGAGGCCGAACGATCGCTGGATGGCGGCGGTGAAGTCGTCACCACTGACGCCGATGTTCCGGTTCATCAGCACGCGCTCGCCGCGGACCAGCGTGATCGTGGTGTTGGAGGCGGCGATCTCCAGCACCACGCCGATCTCGTTCGCTTCGGTGTAGCTCGTGCCGGAGAGGGTCGTCTTGGTGAGATGCTCACCCAGGAGCGAGCCCTTGAGCGAGCGCAGCAAGGTGAAGGGCTTGACGTCGAGGACCAGGGGCTCCAACCCCGCATGCTTGAGGTAGTCCACCTGCTGCGTCACCTGATCGAGCCTCGCAGCAGCGATCACGACCTCGAGCTGGCCCCCTTCTTCGATATCGTCGGGGTTGTCCAGCACGTAGTAGTCGAGCACGACCTCATCGATGGGGAAGGGGATGTAGCGCTCCGCCTCCCACTTGATGGCCTCGTCGAGCTCCTGCATCGTCATCTTGGGGACGTTGATGTTCCGGGTGATCGCCTGCCGGTTGCTCACCGCCGCCACCGCGAACCGCTTGCGGACGCCCGCCTCGTCCAAGAGCGCCTTGATCTCGTCGGCCAGCCCACGCGCGTCGACCACCTGGTCGTCCTGGATGAGACCAGGCGGCATGGGGCGGACCGCCATGGCGACCAGGTTCGGCGGGTTCCCCGGTCGCAGCTCCACCACCTTGAGCGCACTGGTGCCCACCTCTAGGCCGACCGCCTCGATCCTGGGGCTGAGCATGCGCGCCAGGCGCTCGCGCATTGAGGGCATAACGTCTCCTCCTCGTAAATCAAGCGGAGTCTATCACGGTGCCCTCACGGCCCCGAGTGAAATTTTCGCAAGCGTGTCCTCCGCGCGCACGCGCGGGCTCGGCGGGTGCGGGCGCCGGCACCGGCGGCAGCTCCTCGCCCCGCAGGAGCATGGCGAACTCATCGGCGTGCAGCGTCTCACGCTCCAACAACACGTCGACCACCCGTTCGAGCTCCTCGCGGTGGCTCTCGATGAGGTCGGTGATACGGCGGTACTGCTCGTCCAGGATGCCCTTGACCTCGCTGTCGATGACGCGGGCCGTGTCCTCGCTGTAGGAGCGGGCCCCTTCGACCTCGCCGAGGTACGACTCCGACGAGCTCGCCAGCGCCACGTGCCCGACGATCTGGCTCATGCCCCAGCGGGTGACCATCCGACGCGCGATCTGCGTCGCCTGTTCGAAATCGTTCTGGGCGCCTGTGGTCACGTCGTCGAACACGAGCTGCTCGGTGGCGCGCCCGGCGAGGGCCACGGCGACGCGGTCGAGCAGCATGTTCCGGCTCGCCGACATCCGGTCCTCCTCGGGGAACTGCATGACGTACCCCATGGCGCGCCCCCGCGGCACGATGGTGATCTTGTGGACCGGATCGGCGTGCTCCAGCAGGTAGGCGGCCAGCGCGTGACCCGCCTCGTGGAAGGCGGTCACACGCTTCTCTCGCTCGTTGATCACGCGGCTCCGGCGCTCGGGCCCCATCACGACGCGGTCCGCCGCCTCGTCGATGTCGGCCATGCCGATCTCGCGGCGGTCGCTGCGAGCGGCGACCAGTGCAGCCTCGTTGAGCAGGTTCTCGAGGTCTGCGCCGACGAAGCCGGGCGTCCTTACCGCCACGCGGTGGAGGTCGACCTCGCTCGCCAGCGGTTTGCCGCGGGCGTGGATGCCCAGGATCGCCTCGCGGCCACGGACGTCGGGCGCGTCGACGACGACCTGTCGGTCGAAGCGGCCGGGCCGGAGCAGCGCAGGGTCGAGCACGTCGGGCCGGTTGGTGGCCGCCATGATGATGATGTCGTGCTGGGTCTCGAAGCCGTCCATCTCGACCAGGAGCGCGTTGAGGGTCTGCTCGCGCTCGTCGTTGCCGCCGTTGACCGAAAGACCGCGACGGCGCCCGACGGCGTCGATCTCGTCGATGAACACGATGCACGGTGCGTTCTTCTTGGCCGTCTCGAACAGGTCGCGTACGCGCGCTGCGCCCACACCGACGAACATCTCCACGAAGTCGGAGCCGCTGATGGAGAAGAACGGGACCTTGGCCTCGCCGGCCACGGCCTTCGCCAGGTGCGTCTTGCCCGATCCGGGCGGGCCCACCATCAACACGCCGTGGGGGATGCGGGCGCCGAGCGCGTGGAACTTGGCGGGGTTCTTGAGGAACTCGACCACCTCGGTCAGGTCGTTCTTGGCCTCCTCGACGCCGGCCACGTCGCGGAACAGCACGTTGGTGTTCTCCTCGGTGACCAGGCGGGCGCGGCTCTTGCCGAACGAGACCGCTCCGTCCCCGCCGCCACGCGCACCTCGCATCAGGTAGAACAGAAGCCCGACCATCAGCAGGATCGGCAGCGCGTACACCAGCACGTTGCCCCAGTTGGTGCCTGGCGGGACGGCTTGCACGTCCACCCCGTGGCTGGTGAAGCGGCTCAGGTCCGTCGGCGGCGTCGGCAGGTAGGTGACGTACGGGTTGCCGCTCTTCGGCGTGACCTGGAGCTCGGTGTTGCGGATGCGGATGCTCTGGACCTGGCCGTTGTCGAGCTGTTGCTGGAACGTGGAGTAGCTCTTGACCTCATGCTGACTGCGATTGCTCGACTGCGTGGCTACGAAGACGACCAAGGCGATGACGCCGACGGCGACCAGGAAACCGCGAAGCGGGAAACGCCCCATACGTCAGTGTACCTCCGGGCCATGAGCCGGACGTAAAGGAGAAGGCGCCCACGCCTTCATGGTCCGCGAACCGTCAGGGGCTGGTGCGGGCGAGGTCGTTGAAGCGGACGTGTGCGTTGTGGAACTGCAGCTCCAGCGTTCCGGTGGGCCCGTTGCGCTGCTTGCCGATGATGACCTCGGCGATCCCGTGCTTCTCCGATTGCTGGTCGTAGTACTCGTCGCGGTAGATGAACATCACCAGGTCCGCGTCCTGCTCGATGGCGCCGCTCTCGCGAAGGTCGGACAACATCGGCCGCTTGTTCGGGCGGCTCTCGACCGCGCGCGAGAGCTGTGAGAGCACCAGGACAGGGATGTCGAGCTCGCGCGCGAGCGCCTTCAGGCCGCGTGAGATGGCCGAGATCTCCTGCTGCCGGTTCTCGCTGGTGCTGCGGGTGCCGGCGGACATGAGCTGCAGGTAGTCGATGACCAGCAGCCCGAGGTCGTGCTCGGCCGTCAGCCTCCGGGCGCGCGAACGCAGCTCCATGACCGTCAAGTCGGGGTTGTCGTCGATGAAGATGCGGGCCTCCGACATGCGGCCGGCCGTGTCGGCCAGGCGCTGGAAATCCCGGTCGGAGAGCTGGCCGTTGCGGACCCGGCTCATGTCCACGCGCGCCTCGGAGCACAGCATGCGGGTCACGAGCTGCACGGCCGACATCTCCAGCGAGAAGATGCCGACGCTGGCGCCGCCCTGGAGCGCAGCGTTCATCCCGATGCTCAAGGCCAGGGCGGTCTTGCCCATGGAGGGACGGGCAGCTAGAACGTTCAGGCTAGACGGTTGCAGCCCCGCGGTCATGCTGTCGAGCTCTCGGAACCCCGTGCGCAAACCGGATACGGGATCGGGGTTGGCGAACAACTCGTTGATGTGCGCGAACGTCTCGGTGACCAGCGTCGTCATGCCTTCGAAGTGGGCGCGGCGCTTCTTCGTCGCCAGGTCGAAGATGTTCTGCTCGGCCTGGTCGAGCACCTCGTCGAGGGGGCCGGCCTGATCGTAGGCGAGCTGCATGATGCGACCACTCGCGGAGATGAGCTCGCGCAACGTCGCCTTCTCCAGCACGATGCGGGCGTAGCTGTCGGCGTAGGCGGCGGTCGGAACGCTGTCGGCCAGGCCGATCAGGTAGGGGACACTCCCAACGCTCTCGAGCTCGCCCGACTGCCGCAACTCCTCGGTGAGCGTGACCAGGTCCATGGGATCGCCGCGCCGGAAGAGGCGCTCGATCGCTCGGAAGATCTTCCGGTGCGCCTCCTTGTAGAAGTGGTTGGCGGTGACCATCCCCTCCAGCGAGGCATAGGTCTCGTTGTCGAGGAGGATGCTTCCCAGCACGCTCTGCTCGGCTTCGATGCTGTGAGGGGGGGTCCGGCTCTCCACGCCGGCCATTGTACGGCGCCGCGTCGCTCGCCCCGGCGGGTCGCCAGGCGGGAGTCCAGGGCGCCGCCGATGCCCCGGCCCCGGGCGCCGCAGGCGGCCTAGAATGGTGAGCGGATGAACGGGATCGTCGAAGCGGGCGCCTGGTTGGCGGCGGCATGGTTGGTGGGTTCGCTGCCGATCGGGTCGGTGCTGGTGAGGTGGCTGTCGGGATCGGAGCCGACCGAGGTCAATCCACACCTCATCGGCGTCGAGAACCTCTACCGCCTGGTGGGCGCTCCGGTGGCGGTCACCGCGTTCGCGCTCGATGTCCTCAAGGGTGCCGTCGCCGTGGCCCTCCTGCCCGTTGCGCCGGCCGCCGCCCTCGGCGTCTACCTCGGACATCTCTACCCGTTGCGCCTGCCCGGGAGGCGTCGGTCGCCGCCGCGTGGGCGCGGCAACGGCGTGCTCCTCGGCGTGCTGGCGGGGTTGGCGACGACGGGCACGCTCCCCTGGCTCGCCCTGGCGTTGCCGGTCTGGATGTACGCGGGCGTGCTGGCGGCCCGGCGCTACGTCGCGCTCGCCACCGTCGCCGGGTTGGCGACGCTGGTGGCAGGGGGTGTGGCCTCCTGGTTGTGGGGGTACGGATCGCCCGGCACGGCCGCGGCGCTGGTGGTGCTGGCGGGCGCCGGTGCATGGCGTCTGAAGGCCGCGTTGGCGCGCGTGCGCGACGGGACCGAAGCGCGCCTGGGCGACCCCCCGGCGGTCCGGGGGATGCGGAGCGATACGCTGCTGTGTGCGTTCCTGCTGCACCCGATGACGGTCGACGATCTCTGGCAGCCGCCGAGCCAACGGTGGCTGAGGCACCTGGCGGAGCGCGGCCTGATCCCCGAGGGCGTGCTGCGGCGCGTGCTCCTCAGGATGCGGCCGCAGAGTCAGGGGGTCATCGAGGGCATCCGCCTCCCCGACGGGCGCACGATGCGGGTGCTGCTCATCGGCGGGCCGATGCTGCCCGACCAGTTCGCCGACCACCCGTCGGTCGCCTTGCGCATGGCCGTGCAGGGAGCCCGGCTCGCCCACGAGCTGGGCGCCGAGGCGGTCGGCCTCGGCGCCTTCTGGTCGACGGTCGGCGGCAAGGGCGAGGAGGTTCAAGAAGCCGTTCCCGAGATCGCCGTCACCAACGGCGGGGCGTACACCGCGGCGAGCGTGCGGGCGGCCGTGCCCGGGCTGCTGGCGCGCTTCGCTGCGGAGGGCGGCTCATTACGTCGCGCCACGGCGGCGGTGGTCGGCGCCAACGGTGTGGTCGCCTTCGGCGTCGCACGCATGATCGCTCCCGAGGTCGGGGAGCTCGTTCTGGTCGGGCGCGATGCCGAGCGGCTGAGCCGCAGCGCCCGCACGTTGCAGCGGAAGTTCCCCGACACCAGGATCCTCCCCACCACCGACCTGAGCGCGGTGGCGGGCGCCGATCTGGTGTTCACCGCCACCTCGGACCCACGCCCCGTGCTGCTGCCCGGCGTACAGGTCGTACCTGGCGGCGTGGTCCGCCCGCCGGGAGAGATGCGCTCGAAGATCGACATCCGCTTCGGCGACGGCTATGTGCCCGCCTGCCTGGCGGAGACGATGATCATGACGGCGGCGCACGCCTTCGATCGGCGCAGCCTGGGTGGGGTGACGCGTACCGCGGACATCGAGTACTACCTCCGTGAGGGGGAGCGCCTGGGCTTCGCGATCGTCACCCGCGACGAGCGCGTGGCCGAGCTGGAGCCGAGCCTGTGAGGGGTCGAGCGTGAAGGCGTTCCGCATGCCGGGTCCCCTGGACCCGGAGAGCGTTGCGGTGGCTCGTCTGTTCGACCTGGGCTCGCTGGGCGTGGTGGAGGAGACCGGGCCCGACGGCCCCGAGGTCGTCGCCTACTTCGATTCGGAGCGTGAGCTCGGCCTCGGCGGTCGCTGGGAGGACGTCGGAGAGGTCGACTATGTGGCCGCCTACCGCGCCGGCTTGAAGCCCGTGCGGGTGGGGCCCCTCGTGATCGCGCCGAGCCACCGTAGGGCGAGCCTTGGCGCAGGTGAACAGGTGGTGTGGCTGGATCCCGGGACCGCGTTCGGAACGGGGCACCACGAGACGACCCGGTTGGCGCTCGAGGCGCTGGCCGCCCACGACCTGACCGGGCGCAGCGTGCTCGACGTGGGCGCGGGCTCCGGCATCCTGACGATCGCGGCCGACCGCCTGGGCGCGAGACTCGCGCTCGGCGTCGACGTCGATGCCGAGGCGGTCCGCGTGGCTCGGGTGAACGCCGTGCTCAATCGCTCGAGGGCCCGCTTCCTCGTAGGGAGCATCGACCATGTCGAGCTGCCTGCCCGTGTGGACGTCATCGTGGCCAACCTCTTCGCCGAGCTGCACGTCGAGCTGATGCCCGCCTACCGGGACCGCCTCAACCGCGGCGGCCGGCTGCTGCTGACGGGCATCCTGGCGCGTCTCGAGCCGATCGTGCTGGAGGCCCTTCCGGAGGGGTGGCCCCGACGGACCATGCGCCAGGGGGAGTGGTCGCTGCTGGCGGTGGGGGTCCCGTCGTGAGGCGGCCGCGGGTGCTGGTTCCCGAGCTGGCGGGCGGGCGCACCACGCTGCGCGGGGCCGAGGCGCACCACCTGCGCGACGTGCTGCGGTTGCGGCCGGGTGCCGACGTGGAGGCGTTCGACGGGCGGGGCACGGAGGCCAGCGCGCGGGTCGTCTCGCTGTCGAAAGAAGCAGTCGTGCTCGAGGTCGAGGAGCCCGGCGCGGGCTTGGTCGAGGCGCCGATCGCGCTCACGCTCGCGGTCTCCCTCCTCAAGGGCGACAAGCTGGCGGACGTCGTGCGCAAGGGCACGGAGCTGGGCGTGGTCCGGTTCCGGCTGTTCGGGTGCCGCCGGGCAGACGTGCCCACGCTGTCATCGTCCAAGCTCCGGCGCTACCGCCGGGTGGCGGAGGAGGCGGCCAAGCAGTCGCGCCGCAGCCTGGTCCCCGACGTGGTGGAGCCCACCGATCTGCACGAGCTGCCGCTCGACGGGGCTGCGCTGGTCGCCGCCCCTCGGGCGGCCTCCAGCGTCCGGGAGGCATTGGCACAGGTGCCGGCCGGGGCGCTGACGCTCATCACGGGGCCGGAGGGCGGGCTCGAGCCCGGCGAGCTGGCGGCGCTCGAGGCGCGCGGCGCCCGGGCCGTACGACTGGGCCCCCGCATCCTCCGCGCCGAGACGGCGCCCGTCGCGCTGACCGCGGCGGTGCTGCTGCCGGACGCGCTGTGAGCCCGCGTCCCCGTCGGCGAGCGGGTGGCCGCGCGGCGCTGCTGTCCCTCGCCCTGGCGCTCGCGCTGCCTGGCTGCCGGCCGCTGTACGTGCCGGTCGTTCCCGAGCGGCTCCCCGTCCCCAAGCTGGCGCAGCTCGCCGACGACAGCTCGCTCCGCTACGTAGCCGGCACGCTACAACTCCACGTGGTGCTCGCCGCCGTCCCGGAGGCGGGTTGGCTGGCGGTCCAGTGGTTCGCCCCGGACGGCTCCGAGGCAGCGTCCGACAGCGTGTGGGTTGCCCCGGCCGACGTGGGTCAGGGCCGGACGCTGACCCTGCCGGCGCGCGTGCGGCCCACGGCGGGGGAGTGGCGCGCCGTCGCCTCCCTCCACGGCGCCGTGCTGCGACAGTTCCGGGTCACCGTTCCGAGCGCCACTCCGTAGGTCGCTGAACGACCGGCGCGATCCGTCGGGGTGGCTAGACGTGTCTGTATTGCGCGTTCCATCTGCAGCGGGGTCCGCTCACGGCACTGCGCCTCCGCTCGCACCACGCCACGAGCGAGCCGGCACCGGACGACGAGGTCCGGTGCCGGCAAGAAGGGGCCGTGTGGGGCGCGCCGGGACGGACCCGGCCGCGCGAGCGGGTCGCTCAGGCGGTGCGCCGGCGGGTGCGGCGGGCGCGCTTCTGCTGCTGCGTCTTGAACCACACCACGAGGGGCGACAGGATGAAGATGCTCGAGTACGTCCCGAAGCCGATACCGACCAGCAGCGCGACGCTGAAGCCGCGCAGCACGCTCCCGCCGAAGAGGAACAGCGCGATCACGGGGAGCAAGGTGGTGCCCGACGTCGCCACCGTCCGTGACAGCGTCTGGTTGACCGCGAGGTCGACCACCTCGGCGTAGCTGCGGTCGCGCACCTTGCGCAGGTCCTCTCGGATGCGGTCGGCGATGATGATGGAGTCGTTCAGGGAGTAGCCGACGACGAAGAGGACGCCAGCCAGCACCGGGATGCTGAAGGTGATGTTGAACAGGTCGAGCGCACCGAGCACGATGCCGGCGTCGTGGATGGTGGCGATGATGGCGGCCACCGCCACGATCCAGTTCGGCCAGAAGCGCCAGGCCACATAGAGCAGGATCAACCCCAGCGCGACCAGGACCGCCATGACCGCGGCTTGCCTCAGGTCGGCGCCGACCGCGGGCCCCACGTAGTTGGCCTGCAGCAGCTGGCCGTTGAGCTTCGCGGTGAGGTCGTTGGCGAACTGGTCGGCGCTCTGCTGGCCGGTCTGGGTGAGCCCGACGCGCACCGACATGGGGTTGCCCTTGACGGTGTTGTCGATGACCTTGACGACGATGGCGTTCTGGCCGCTGATGCCGGGGTAGTTCAGCTCATCGATCGCCTTCCGCACGTCGGCCACGGTGGTTCCGGCCGGCGTGTCGACCAGGACGTTGGTCCCGCCGGTGAAGTCGGTCGACAGCTTCAACCCCATCGATGCGACGACCACGATCGAGGCGATCGCCAGCAAGCCGGAGATCGTCATGATCACCGGAGCCTTGCTCACGAAGCGCACGCCTTCGACGAAGAAGCCCTTCCAGAGGTAGGTGCGCTTGCTGTTGCCGGCCGTGATCAGGTCGAGGATGAACGGCACCACCACCACGTTGACGAAGACCGACGCGATGATGCCGATGGCCAGCGTGATGGCGAAGCCGCGCACGGGGCCGCTCGTGTACTGGTAGAGGGCGGCGGCGGCCAGCAGGGTGGTGACGTTGGCGTCGATGATGGCCGACAGCGAGTTGCCGAAGCCCGTCTTCATCGCGAGGCGGATCGACTTGCCGGCACGCAGCTCCTCACGGATGCGCTCGAAGCTGATGACGTTGCCGTCGACGGCGGCGCCGATGGTCAACACCAGGCCCGCCAGGCCGGGCAGCGTCAAGGCGGCGTGGAGGCCGGCCAACGCCCCGAAGATGAAGAGCATGGCGAGGCCCAGGCCGAGGGTGAGCACGCCGCCGAAGACGAAGCCGTAGTAGCTCAGGATGGCGATGATCACCGCTGCGGCGCCGATGAGGCCCGCGATCTTGCCGGCGTTGATGCTGTCCTGCCCCAGCGTGGGCCCGATGGATCGGATCTCCTCCACGTGCAGGCTGATCGGCAGGCTGCCCGACCGCAATACCAGCGCGATGTTGCTGGCCTCGTCGATCGACTGGATGCCGGTGATCTGCCCCGAGTCGGAGATGCGCGACTGGAGCGTCGGCGCGGTGATGATCTTGTTGTCCAGCACGATCGCCATGCGGCGGCCGACGTTGCCGCCGGTGAAGTCGCCGAACTTGCTGGCGTCCTTGGCCTTGATGTTGAAGAACACGGCCGGGCCGCCGGTGGCGCCGCCACCGAGCTGCTGGAAGCCGGCCCGGGCCGTGCTGATGATCTCCCCGGTGAACGCCGGCTTCTCGAGATCGTCGAGCGTCATCTGGCTGACGGTCTTGTTCTGTGCCTCCGGCTTGACGAGCTGGAAGTACAGCTTGGCTTGCTGCCCGATGAGTGAGAGTGCGCGCTTCTGGTCCTTGGCAGTCAGGCCGGGCAGCTCCACCACGATCCGGTTCTTACCGGAGGTGGTGATGAGCGGCTCGGAGACGCCGAACTGGTTGACGCGGTTCTCGATGACGTTACGAGCGGTCGCGAGGTCCTGGCTCGAGGGGTTGGCGGTGTTGGCCTGCAAGACGACACGCAACCCGCCCTGAAGGTCCAGGCCGAGCTTCAAGGGTGGCGTCGAGGTCCAGGGCTGCCAGAGGTAGAGGATCGACGCGATGATCGCGGCCGCTACCACGGCGGCGGTGAAGGTCCTTCGGTTCAAGGTGGTCTCCTAATGGGACGGACGTTGAAGAGGGCTGGAGAGGGGTGGAGCCACGGCGGCGCCGTGCCGCCGAGCTCGCGGCCGACGTCGCCAGCTCACCCACCTTCGAGCTGCAGGCGGCCGTAGGCGGCGAGCGACACCGCCTGGGGTGGCGCTCCAGCCGGCTGACCCGCACCGTGCGCCAGCGTGGGCCCCGGCGCACCGAGGCCGCTCCCTCCGGCAGGGAGGGCGGGCACCCGGGTCATGAACGACGCCGTTCCCGGCGCCGCGAGCCGTGCGCCGGTCTCGAGCATGAGCGGCGCACGCGTGCCCATGCCGGCCCCCGATCCGACCGGATCGTGTGCCGCGGCCGCCAGCCGCTGAAGCGGGATGGCCGCCAACGCCACGGCCAACGCCAGGCTCAAGACGAGCCCGCGCCGGCGCCGCAGCGTGATCGAGGCGTCCTGCACGCCCGCCATTCTACCGTGCCCGGGTGCCGGGGGACACCCCACCGAGGGAGCCGGGCGGATCCCGACGAAGGTCGCCCCGGACGCGTAGGAACGTCCGGGGCGACGGCATCGGATACGAAGTGGGTCCTCTCGGCCGGCGAGGGCGCCGGCGTCGAAGCGGGGTCAGACGGGGGCTACCTCGACCATCTCGTAGGCCTCGATGACGTCCCCCTCCTGCACGTTGTCGTAGTTCTGCAGGTTGATGCCGCACTCGAACCCGGACGCCACCTCGCGGACGTCGTCCTTGAAGCGACGGAGCTGAGCCACGGAGCCCTTGTAGACCTCCTTGCCGCCGCGCGTCAATCGCGCCTTCGAGCCGCGGCGGATGACGCCGTCGGTGACGTAGGAGCCGGCGATGTTGCCGCTCCTGGGCACGTGGATGACGGCGCGCACCTCGGCGTGTCCGATCACGCGCTCCTCGTACTCCGGCTCGATCTGCCCGCGGATCATGCGCTGAACGTCCTCGATGAGCTCGTAGATGATCTTGTAGCTCTTGATCGGGACGTTCTGCCGCTCCGCGGACTTCTTGACGCTGCCCGCCGGGTTCACACCGAAGGTGATGACCGTCGCGTCGGCCGTGCTCGCCAGCAGCAGGTCCGACTCCGTGGGAGCCCCGACCTCGGCCAGCATGATCTCGAGCTCCACCTCGTCGGTCTGCTCGGCCTCGCGAGCCAGCACACCCTTGATCGCCTCCAGCGAGCCCTGGGCGTCGGCGCGGAGGATGAGGTTGATGACCTTCTTGCTCGGCTTGCCGAACAGATCGGCGAGGGTGAGCCCCTTGCGGCCGATGGCTTCGCGTTCGCTCTCCTCGCGCTGCTCGCGGCGCTCGGTCGTGACGCGCTTGGCCGTCTGCTCGTCCTCGACCGCTTCCACCAGGTCGCCCGCGCTGGGCTGCTGCGAGAAGCCGAGGATCTGGACGGGTACCGACGGGCCTGCAGCGTCGATGGAGCTGCCGGTATGGTCGGTCAGGCGGCGCACCTTGGCCCACGCCTCACCCGACACGATGTAGTCGGCGACGTGGAGCGTACCCTCCTGGACGAGGACCGTGGCCAGGACCCCGGCGCGCTTGTCCAGCACCGACTCGATCAC
>JARRMM010000090.1:14389-27171 GCA_037386005.1 Deinococcales bacterium
CGCAGGTCCTCCACCTCGGCGACCAGCGAGATCATCTCCAGCAGGTCGTCGACGCCGTCAC
Source organism: Deinococcales bacterium (assembly GCA_037386005.1). GTDB lineage: Bacteria > Deinococcota > Deinococci > Deinococcales > Trueperaceae > JASBRS01. Next base: position 14,451 of record JARRMM010000090.1, read on the forward strand.
CGCTCTTGGCGCTGATCTCCACCACGATGGTGTCGCCGCCGAAGTCCTCGGGGACGAGCTCGACCTGCATCAGGTCCTGCTTGACCTTGTCGGGGTTGGCTTGCGGCAGGTCGCACTTGTTGATCGCAACGATGATCGGCACCTTCGCCGCCTTGGCGTGCGCGATCGCCTCGCGTGTCTGCGGCATGATGCTGTCGTCGGCGGCCACCACGATCACCGCGATGTCGGTGGCGTTGGCGCCGCGCTGGCGGATGGAGGTGAAGGCCTCGTGCCCCGGGGTGTCGAGGAACGTGACCGTGCCCCCCTTGGTCTCCGCCTGGTAGGCGCCGATGTGCTGGGTGATGCCGCCGGCCTCGCCCTCGGCCACCTTGGTGTGACGGATGTAGTCGAGCAGGGTGGTCTTGCCGTGGTCGACGTGCCCCATCACGGTCACGACGGGCGCGCGCAGGGGGGCTTCGGCGGGCGGCTTCGGTCGTTCTGCCGCCGCCGGCTTGGGCTTGGTCGCGGTCGCCGTCGCGGCCCCGGCGTCGGCGGCCGGAGCCGCCGCTTCTCGTGGAGCGGCCGGGCTCGCCTCCGGCGCTTCCCCCTGGTCTCCCTCGACGAGCTGGCGCACGGTGTCGGCCACGTCGTGCTCGAGCGTGCTCGAGTGCGACTTGTACTCCACGCCCATCTCGTCGAGGATCGCGAGCATCTCCTTGGTCTCGATGCCGAGATCCTTCGCTAGCTGATAGATCCGTACCTTATCGGACATGCATGCCTCCGTCCCGATGCCTTGTTCGAGGAGCGCCGTCGTCGGCCGTGGAGGGTCCATCCTCCACCAAGCCGGCGAGCAGCGAGCGGACGTGCGTCGCCTGGCCCCGGAAGGCCTGCTTGAGACGCTTCTCCGCCAGATCGCCGGCGCAGCTGCGGCACACCCACGTGCCCCGCCCGCCGGCGCGCCCGGTCGCGTCGAGCTCGTACCGGCCGTCCTCGCCGCGCACGAGGCGGATCAGCTCCGCCTTGGGCAGCGATGCGCGACACATCACGCAGCGCCGCAGCGGGACGTGCTTGCCGGTCGAGCGCGCCATGCCTAGGAGATCCGCTCCTCTTCCGCCTCTTCGTCGGCCTCGGGCTCGGAGGCCTGGGGCTCGGTGTCGGCTCCGGCGTCGCCCCCTTCATCCGTGGTGGCGTCCCCTTCGGGCGCCTCTCCTTCGGCGGTCTCCGCTTCCCCTTCGTCGCCCGCCTCGGGCTGGGGTGAGGCGCTGAACAGGGCGTCGAAGGCGGCGTGCCCACGTTCGCTCGCGCCCACGTCCTCCAGGCGCGACGCGGCCGCCTGCATCGCGGCATCGAGGTCGCTGATCGACTCGGAGGCGACCAGGTCGATCTTGAAACCGGTCAGCTTGGCGGCCAGCCGGACGTTCTGCCCGCCCTTGCCGATGGCGAGCGAGAGCTGGTCGCTACCCACCATGACGCGCGTCTGCTGTTCCTCCAGATCGAGCTCGATGGTGCCGACCTTGGCGGGGGAGAGCGCGTTGCGGATGAACTCCCGCGGGTTCGGGTCCCACATGATGATGTCGACGCGCTCGCGCTGCAGCTCCGCGGTCACCGCCTGGATGCGGCTGCCGCGGTGCCCGATGCAGGCGCCGATCGGGTCCACGTTGGGGTTGGTGCTGGTGACCGCCACCTTGGAGCGCTGCCCGGCCTCGCGCGCCACGGCCTTGATCTCGACGGTGCCGTCGGCGACCTCCGGGATCTCCTGCCGCATGAGGTACTCCAGCAGCTGCGGCGCGGCCCGGGACACGAGGATGCTCGGCCCCCGCGTGGACAGCTCGACCTTCTCCACGTAGACCTTGACCCGCATGCCCACCATGTAGCGCTCGCCGTGGATCTGCTCGCGCGGCGGCATGATCGCCTCGCCGCGGCCGAGGTCCACGAAGACGTTGCGCTTGTTGTCGGTGCGCGAGACGACGCCGGTGATGATGTCCCCGGCGCGATCCTTGTACTCCTCGAAGACGATCGCCCGCTCCGCCTCGCGGATCTTCTGGGTGATCACCTGCTTGGTCGTCTGCACCGCGATGCGGGTGAACTTCTCGGGGTCGGTGGGGAACTCCATCTCCATGCCGACTTCGACGCTGTCGTCCAGCTCCAGGGCCTCGGTCAGGGAGATCTCCTTGTCCTCGTCCTCGACCTCCTCGACGACCCGGCGGATGACCAGCACCTCCATCTCGCCGGAGTCCGGGTCCAGGCTGACCTCGATCTGCTTGCCCGGCATGACGTTGCGCTCGAAGGCCTGCTCGAGCGCCTCCTCGAGGCTACCGAGCAGCTGGTCCTTGTCCAGGTTCCGCTCCGCTGCGAGCATGTTCAGAGCGTCCACGAATTCCTTGTTCATCGTCCTCCTCTATTCGGTTGTGGGCCCCGGCTCCGAGACGTGGCGGCCTGGGCCGTCACGCACGCAGCAGGGACCGGCTTCAGCGTGGCTCGCTCGGCCACTCGGCCAGACGAGCGACCTGGATGCGGTCGAGCCGCACGGTGCGCCGCTCGCCGTCGACCTCGAAGGCGGTCGAGCTCCAGCCCGAACACCTCCGCCGCCTTGGCGACGTCGTCGACGGAGACCCCCTGTTCATCGAGGCGATCGATGCGGAGCAGGACCCGCCGCTCCCGGCCGGTGCCGCTGACACTGCACTCCAAGACCTCGAACCCGAGTGGCGCGAGCACCTCCTCGGCGGCCTGCGCCAGTTCCATGCATCCTCCTGCCACCGCCCCAACAAAACCGGGTGGGCCCAGCGAACCCACCCGAGCAAACGCCGGGACGTTGTCCGGGCCGGAGTATACCCCCTCCGGCGCCCTCACTTCAACCGCCGCCCGACACCCCGCGGCGGCGGCACGAGCGGCCTCTGTGAAGGGGTCGACTTTACACCGCAGCGGCCCTCCTGTACACTCACCGTCGATGCGGACGGTACCCGCGCGAGCTTCCTGACGGCGACGAACGCCGGCCCCCCTGGGCCGGAGGGCGTCGCATGAACGAGACCCGCCCCACGAGGCGCGGTCTCGTTCCTTTGTAAGGGGGGGCTGTGCGGGGGTCGCCGCACCTCGCTGGAGGAGTTGCCATGATGCCGAACGACGACGTACTGCTGCTCACGCCCGGGCCCACCCCATCCATCCTCGGGCCCAGGCCGCGTTGGGCTGGCCGATGCGGGGCCACATGGACCCCGAGGTGTTCGCCTACAACGATCGCATCGTGGCGGACCTGCGGCGCCTGTACGGGACGGGACCCGGCGCCTTCACCAGCCTGCTGTCGGGGACCGGCTCGCTGGGGATGGAAGCCGGCCTCGCCAACCTGCTCGAACCCGGGGAACGCGTACTGATCCTCTCCAACGGGGCCTTCGGCGAACGCATGGCCGAGATGGCCGCGCGGCTTTCCTGCGACGTGCACGTCCTTCGCTTCGATGCCGGCACGCCGGTCGACGTCGAGGCGTCGGCGCGCGCCGCCCGCGCGCTGCGCCCGGCGCTCATCGCGGTGGTGCACGGCGAGACCAGCACCGGCGTGCTGAACCCGGTGCCCGAGCTGGGGGAGGTGGCGCGGGACGTGGGGGCGCTGTTCAGCGTGGACGCCGTCACGACCGTCGGCATGATGCCCTTCGCCATGCACGACTGGGGCATCGACTACGCCTACACCGGTTCGCAGAAGTGCCTGTCGGCCCCTCCCGGCGTCGCTCCGGTGGCGTTCTCCGAACGTGCCATGGAGCGTGTCATGGACCGCCGCGTGCCCGTGGCGACCTGGTACGGCGACGCCGTAGGCATGCGGCGCTACTGGCAACCGGGCGAGGGCGGCCGGCAGTACCACCACACCGTCCCGGTCCAGCTCCACTGGGCGCTCGGCGAGGCGCTGGCCGCCGCCCTCGAAGAGGGCCTGGACGCGCGCGCGGAGCGGGCCCGGCGGGTCGGCGGAGCGGCGCTGGCCACGCTGGAGAGCATCGGCTTCGAGGCCTTCGTGCCTTCCGCGCATCGGCTCCCGACCGTGCTGACCGTGACCCCACCGGATGGGCTCGACGAGGCTGCGGTGCGCAGCGCGTTGCGCCGCGACCACGGCGTGACGGTCGCCGGCGGGCTCGGCCCCACCGCCGGCCGTGTGTGGCGCCTCGGCCTGATGGGGGAGAACGCCCGCGACGAGCACTACCTCCGCTTCTTCGAGGCGCTGGGTGAGGTCCTCGGCCACGGGGACCTGCCCGCCCGGTTCCGGGAGGCCGACGCGCTGGCCGTGGCCTGAGCGGCACGGGTCGCCCGGGGCATCGAGCTAGCCTGGGAGCATGGACGAGCGACTCCGCCGCCACACCCCGAGCGCCGCGCTTCGTTCGCGAGCCGAGGCCGAGGGGATCGACCTCGAGGCCTTGAAGCGGGAGGCGCCCGCCGACTACATGGCGCTGAACGCCGGCGAGGTCCTCCTCGCCGCAGCCGAGCTCGCGCACCTGGCCGGGGGGATGCTGCTCGCCGCCTTCCCGGGCCGCGAGATCTTCCGCACGCCGGCGGGCCGTTCCGAACGGTTGCTCGCTTTCCCGCCCCTCGACGACGAGGAGCTCGAGCGCTTCGACGCCCTGCTGGCGCCCCTGGTGGACCGGCCGGAGTGGAGCGCGAGGCACGCCTACTACCGGGAGGTGAACGACGCGCGGGGGAAGCGGCGCGAGCTGGGTCTGCCGCTCGTGCCCGACGCCTACCGGGAGGGCGACGCCGTGGTCGGGCCGTTCCCGGACGAGGCCGCCGCCGAGGCCTGGGGCCGGGAGCACGTGGACGCGCCCCGGGTGCACGACCCCTTCGCGATGAACGGCCGCTGGTTCTGCGACGTGTTCCGCGCGGACGAGGGCTAGGCAGGCCCCGGCGCGTTGACACCCGCGCAAGCGGGGGCTAGACTCCCATGCATGAGGTCCCGGGCGGTCTCCGCCTTTATCCGCTGAGCGTAGGACATCGTCCTGCGCCGTGACGCCACTGCCCTCGCCGGGCGGTGGTTTTTTGTTGCCGACACTGGAGGGTTCGGATGCTCGAAGAAGCCCTGGCGGCCGTGCGCGCCGCCGCCACCCTGCAAGAGCTGCAGGACGTGAGGGTGCGCTACCTCGGGAAGAAGGGGGTGCTGACGCGTGAGCTCAAGGGCCTCGGCGCGTTGCCGCCCGAGGAGCGGCGCGAGGCCGGCAAGGCGATCAACGAGCGCAAGGCGGCCGTCGAGGCGGCGATCCAGGAGCGGCGCGAGGCGCTCGAGCGCCGTGCGCTCGACGAGCAGCTCGCGGGGGAGCGAGTCGACGTGACGTTGCCGGGGACGGCGCTCGCCAGCGGTGGCCTGCACCTGCTGACGCTGGTCACGCACCGCCTCCTCGACGTGTTCACCGCCCTCGGCTATGAGGTCGCGGTGGGCCCGGAGCTGGAGACCGACCACTACAACTTCGGGGCGCTGAACTTCCCCGAGGAGCACCCGGCCCGGGACGAGCAGGACACCTTCTGGACCACCGACGGACGGCTGCTCCGAACCCATACCAGCCCCATGCAGGTGCGCTACATGGAGACGCACGAGCCCCCCTTCAAGGTGGTGGTGCCCGGCAAGGTCTTCCGCAACGAGGCGGTCGACGCCACACACGAGGCGCAGTTCAACCAGCTCGAGGCGCTGGTGGTGGGTGAGCGCATCACGATGGCCGACCTTCGTGGCGCGATCGACGAGATGGCGACGGCGCTCTTCGGCAAGGGCACCCGCACCCGGCTGCAGCCGACCTTCTTCCCGTTCGTCGAGCCCGGGGCGGAGTTCGCCATCTACTGGACCCACCCGCGGACCGGGCGCGAGGAGTGGCTCGAGCTCGGCGGCTGCGGCATGGTCCACCCCAACGTCTTCGAGGCGGTCGGGTACCGCGGCGTGACCGGCTTCGCCTTCGGCTTCGGGATCGAACGGCTGGCCCTGGTGCCCTACGGCATCCCCGACATCCGCGCCTTCTACCAGGGAGACCTGCGGGTCCTGAGGCAGTTCCGGGGTGCGTTGTGAGGGTGCCCCACGGCTGGCTCGGGGAGTTCCTGGGCGACGCCTTGCCCAGCGTCGAGCGCACGGTGGAGCTGCTCGACGGCCTGGGGCTGGCGGTGGAGACGGTCCATCGCCTGGCGGCCGCGCCGTCCTCGGTGGTCGTCGCCGACGTGACCGAGGTGGAGCCGATCGAAGGTTCGGAGCACCTGGTGCGCGCGGTGGCCCACGACGGGGCACGCGAGGTGCAGGTGGTGTGCGGCGCGCCCAACGCGCGCGTCGGGGTCCGCAGTGCGCTCGCTCTGCCGGGAGCCGAGCTGCCGGGCGCCGGGTTCACGGTGGGCGAACGCGAGATGCTGGGGGTCGCCAGCCGCGGGGTGCTGGCCAGCCCCCGGGAGCTGGGGCTGTTCGACTACGGGGGCGGGATCATCGAGTTCGGCGGCGACGTACCGCTCGGAGCACCGCTCGAGGAGCTGTGGCCGGCCGAGTCGGTGATCGAGTTGGAGCTGACGCCCAACCGTGGCGACGCCTTCAGCGTGCTCGGCGTCGCCCGCGATCTGGCCGCCAAGCTGCGCAGCCCCTTGCACCTGCCGGGGGAGGCCGCCCGTGCCGGCGACCCCGAGGCCGACGACGGGCTGTCGCTGGAGATCCTCGATGCCGCCGCCTGCCCGCGCTTCACGCTGCGCCTGATCGAGGGCGTCACGGTGGGGCCGAGCCCCGTGTGGCTGCAGCGGCGCCTGGCCGCCCTCGGGCTGCGCCCGCGCAACAACGTGGTGGACGTCACCAACTACGTCACCTTCGAGCTGGGCCAGCCGTCGCACGCGTACGACCGGCGGGTCCTCGAGGGCGGCGTGCTGCAGGTGCGCCGGGCGCGTCCCGGCGAGCGCGTGACCCTGCTGGACGAAGAGACCTACGAGCTCGACGGCGAGGACCTGGTGATCGCGACCCCGTCCCAAGACGGCGGCAGCCGGGCCGTGGGGCTCGCCGGCGTGATGGGCGGCCTGCACGATAGCGTCGTGGCCGATACCGCCACCGTGGCGCTCGAAGTGGCGCACTTCGATCCCGTGGTGGTGCGCAAGGCGGCGAAGCGCCACCGCCTGAGTACCGATGCCCACTACCGCTTCGAGCGCGGCGTCGACCCCAACCTCCCGCCCCGAGCGTCGGCGCGTGCGGCGGCGCTCATCGCGGAGCTGGCGGGCGGGCGCGTCCACCCGGGCCTCACCGAGCAGGGGGGCGACACGGCGCGGCCCGCCATCCGCTTCCGCCCCTCCCAGGTGCACTTCCTCATGGCCCTCGACGTGCCGCTGAGCGAGCAGCGCACCTCGCTCGAGGGGCTCGGGTGCGCGGTGGACGAGGCGGGGGACGACCGCTGGACCGTCACGCCGCCGAGCTGGCGTTTCGACCTGGCGATCGAGGAGGACCTCATCGAGGAGGTGGCGCGCGTGCACGGCTATGAACACATCGGCGTGAGCGTGCCGGCCATGCACTTCGTGCCCCCGATCCACGACCCCACCCACCGGCGGCTCAAGGAGGCGCTGGCCGACATGGGGCTGCAGGAGACGCTCAACTACGTGTTCACCGGACCGGACGAGCTGGCGCGCGCTGGCGCACCGGCGGCGAGCGTGACCCTCAGCAATCCACAGGGGGTGGAGCGATCGGTGCTGCGGACCGCCCTGTACCCCGGGCTGCTGGCAGCCGCCGCTCTCAACCGCGGTACCCCGTCGCTGGCCCTGTTCGAGGTCGGGCACGTGTTCCTCGACGGAGGCGAGGAGGACCGCGTGGCCATGCTGTGGCGCGGGCCGTGGTCGCGAGGTGTGTGGCGGGGCGACCTGCCCCTCGACTTCTTCGTGGCCAAGGGCGTGCTCGAGAGCCTGGCCGCGCGCATGGGGGCCGAGCTCCGGAGCGAGCCGTGCGAGGCACCGTTCCTCCACCCGGGCGTGAGCGCGCGTCTTCGCTGGCAGGACGAGGACGTGGGGGTGCTGGGGCGGCTGCACCCGGAGGTGGCGGCGCGCTTCGACCTCGACGAGGTCTACCTGGCGGAGCTGCGGCTGCCCTTGCCGGAGGGCCGCATCCGCTATCGGGAGATCCGCCGGCAGCCGTATGCCGAGCGCGACGTCGCCCTGGTGGTCCCAGACGAGGTGAGCTACGCGGAGCTGGCGGCCATGGTGCGAGCCGCAGCGGGGGCGGACCTGGAGTCGCTCGAGCCCTTCGACGTCTACCAGGGCGAGCAGGTCGCTGCCGGCATGCGGTCGGTGGCGCTGCGCCTGCGTTTCCGCCTGGCGGAGCGAGCGCTCACCGACGAGGAGGTCGACGGGCATATGCACAATGTCATGAAGGCCGTTCGGGACGCCGGTTATGATATCCGGGCATGAGCTGGCTCGACCTGGTCCTGGTGGTGGTCGTCGCTTCGGTGACGGCGCTGGGTGCGCACCGTAGGCTGTCGGGGTTCTTCGTGGGCGTGGGGGGCGTGCTGCTGCTCCACCCCCTGCTGATGCTGGCGCACGCCAACCCGTTCCTGGCGTTGGTGGCCGCGCTGCTCGCCGGACTGGGGTTGAGCATGCTGGGCCGGCGCCTGTTCCAGCAGAATCGCGGAGCCGTGGTGCTGACGCGTTCGCTCGGCGGACTCGGCGGGCTGGCGCTGGGCGTGGCGTTGATGCTGTCGCTGGTCACGTCGCTTCCGATCCAGCGCAACCCCAGCAACCCGAGTGAGCTGTTCTACCCGCCCCGGAACCTGCCGACGCCGGTCTCGAGCGCCGTGCTCGATTCGCGTTTGGTGCTTCTGGGACGTGATATTCTGTTGTATCCGCTGCTGGCGAAGCAAGGCAGCGTGGACGCGAGTCGGGACCGCGTCTTGCAAGGCTTGCACCGGCTGTTCGTGGTGGGCGAGCCCTGGAACGAGACGCTCTAGCCGGACCGCGGGAACGGAGGGGCGAGGAGCGCCACCGCAGGGACGCCGAGGAAAGCGCAAGCCCGGTGCCGTGAGCGAGCCGGCGCCGGTGACGAGGCGGAGGGCTTCCGGGCCTGGTCTGGGTGCCGGAGGATAGACCGCTTCCCGAAGGGACGTTACCCGGAGGGAAACGGTCAAAAGCGCGAACCGAGGGAGCTGAACGCGCCGATGGCGTGCAGCGACCTCACCGCCCATGAGGGCGGCAAGTCTGCGGGCCCCTCCCGAGACGAACCCCTTGCTCGACGCCGTCCGGGTTCAACCTATCGGGCTCTCCCCCCGAGCGACAGCGTGACCATCAAGGCGGGGGCATTCCGCGCCCACCGCCCGGAGTCCTTGTCGATATCGCGAAGGGACGTGCCATGTGTGGCATCGTCGGCTACATAGGCGGCCGTGAGGCTGCCGAGGTGATCCTGGACGGCCTGGCTCGGCTCGAGTACCGAGGCTACGACTCGGCCGGCATCGTGGTGGCGGGCCCGGGAGCGGACGGAAGTCCGCACCTGGACGCCGTCAAGCGTGCCGGCAAGCTCAGTGCGCTGCAGGGCGCGCTCACGGGCAAGCCGCTCCACGGCGGCCTCGGGCTCGGCCATACGCGTTGGGCGACGCACGGCAAACCCAACGACGTCAACGCCCACCCCCACCTGTCGGAGGACGGTCGACTGGCCGTCATCCACAACGGCATCATCGAGAACTACCTGACCTTGAGGGAGCGACTGACGGCCTCGGGGCATCGCTTCGCCTCCGAGACCGACACGGAGGTGCTCGTCCACCTCATCGAGGAGCACTACCAGGCGCGCGCCGGCACGGCCGGCCCGACGCGGCTGGTCGAGGCCGTGCGCGGCGCCCTCGCCGAGGTCCAGGGCGCCTACGCCCTGGTGGTCACCCACGTCGACCACGACATCATCGTGGCGGCCCGCGCCACCAGTCCGCTGGTGATCGGGGTCGGTGACGGCGAGACCTTTCTCGCCAGCGACGTGCCCGCGCTGCTCCCGTACACCCGGCGCGTCGTCTTCCTCGAGGACGGCGACCTGGCGGTGTTGTCGTGCCAAGGGGTCGAGGTCAGCGGCTTCGACGGGGCGACGCGCAGCCGGCAGGTCACCACCATCGCCTGGGACGCGGAGGCGGCGGAGAAGGGCGGCTACGAGCACTTCATGCTCAAGGAGATCTTCGAGCAGCCGACGGCCCTCCAGAACACGTTGGCCGACCGCCTGGCCGGCAACGGCACGGACGTCAGGCTGGGGCTGGGCCTCGATCCCACGGCCATCGACCGCGTGGTGATCACCGCCGCGGGCACGGCGTACTACGCGGGCTGTGTGGGCGAGGTGCTCATGGAGCGCCTGGCCCGGTTGCCGGTGAAGGTGGAGGTGGCGAGCGAGTTCCGCTACCGCGACCCGGTCGTGGACGCCCGCACCCTGTGCGTGGTGGTGTCGCAGTCGGGCGAGACCATCGACACGCTCGAGGCGCTGCGAGAAGCGAAGCGGCGGGGAGCGCGGACGCTGGCGATCCTGAACGTGCAGGGCTCGAGCATCAGCCGCGAGGCCGACGACGTGCTCTACATCCACGCGGGCCCCGAGATCGGCGTGGCCAGCACCAAGGTCTACACCGCCATGCTGGTGGCCTTCGCGCTGCTGGCCGTCCACCTCGGCCGTGCGCGCGGCACGCTGTCGGACGCCCCTGCCGCGGAGCTCGTCCACGGCCTGCGGGAGCTGCCCCAACGCATCGAGGAAGCGCTCGCGCGCCGTCCCGAGGCGGCCAGGGTGGCCGAGCGCTTCAAGGACCGCCGCGACTACCTCTTCCTGGGCCGCGGCATCAACGTCCCCACCGCGCTCGAGGGGGCTCTCAAGCTCAAGGAGATCAGCTACATCCACGCCGAGGCCTACGCCACGGGCGAGATGAAGCACGGTCCGATCGCGCTCATCGACGACGCCATGCCGGTGGTGGCGGTGGCGACCGCCTCGCAGCTCTACGACAAGACCGTGTCCAACCTGCAGGAGGTCCGGGCGCGCGATGGCACCGTCATCGCGCTGGCCAGCGACGGTGACGATGTCATCGCCCGCCACGCCGACGAGGTCCTCTACGTGCCGCACGTCCATGAGCTGCTCTCGCCCGTGGTCAACGTCGTGCCGCTCCAGCTCTTGGCCTACGAGACGGCGCTACGACTCGGGCGCGATGTCGACAAGCCGCGCAACCTCGCCAAGAGCGTGACCGTCGAGTGAACGGCCCAGGGCGATGCGGTCGGTGGGAGGGGGCGCCTTCCCGTGGGTAGGCGCGGAACACGCCTGCTGCTGACCGTGGTCGCCCTGACGCTGCCGGCGGGCGTGTTCTGCGCTGTGGGCTGGGCTGCCGGGGGGGCGGATGCCGCACGGCCGCCTCGGCAGCCGCTCGCCGTGCCCGGCAAGCCGAGCATCCCCGCCGGTGATCGCCTCTTCGGCGAGGACTGCGCCCACTGCCACAGCGACCGCAGCCGCTTCTCCGAACGCTCCTGGCGGACGTCACGGACACCCGCAGAGGTCACGCGCATGCTGCTCGGGGAGGCCGCCGGACACCCGGCGGCTGTCCCCGACCTCGCCTCGGCGTGGGACGCCACCGCCTACGTGTGGACGCTGCCCGACGACGGCGCCCGCATCCGCAGGGGTGAGAGCCTGGCGCTGCAGGCGGAGAAGGCGCTCCGTTCCGATGCCTTGAGCGTGCTGCTCCTGCACTGGAACGACCTGCAGGACCTCAAGAGCGCCGCATGGGTCCTGAACCACACGCCGGGCGAGGTCGATGCCCTCATGCGCCAACTGGCGGGAAGCCGCTACACGGAGCTGTCCGCGGCAGACCGCCGCGATCTGATCGACTACGTGTTCGCGTCCTTCTTCACCTGGCCCGTCCGCTGGTGAGCCTTCGGGCGCCGACAGACGCCTGGCTCACGGTGCATCTGCACCGCGAGTGGGGCCTCGCGCGCCCTATCATGAGCGTCAGGAAGACGGGAGGCATGGTCATGGAGGGCGCCGGCTTGATGGAGCGCCAGCAGCGGATCATCTCGCGTCTCACCGACGTCGAGGACGCTGCTTTGCTCGAGACGATCGAGCGACTGCTCGAGGAGAACCTCGCCCATGCCAAGCTGCAACCGCTGAGCGAGGGCGACATCGACGCCATCCTGCAGGTCCTTCTCGATTGCGACTGAGCTCGTGAAGCTCGTCTCGTGGGTGGGCACACCGCGCGTCAGAGCACGCCGCGGCCGTGTAGCACCACGTAGAGCGCGATGGCGACCGCTGCGTACAGCAACCATCGCAGCATGCGTAGCGAGCGGCCGCCGGCGAACGAGCCGAGGCGCTCACGGGCGTCCGACGCGTCGCGCTGCTGCAAGAGCCGTTGGGCGCGCCGGAGCGAGCGCACGCTCTTGCCGAGCTCGCCCTTGCGCCGGTAGGCGACGGCGAGGTTGTGGTGGGCGTTGGCGAAGCTCTCGTTGAGCTTGATCGCGCGCTCGTAGGCGGTGATGGCGTCGTCCACGCGGCCCTGCTCGAGCGCGACGTTGCCGAGGTTGGTGAGTGCACGGAAGTGCCGCGGGTCGGCCTCCAACGCCCGCTGGAAGCAGCCGGCCGCCTCCTCGAGGCGGTCGTCGTAGATGAGGGCGGTCCCGCGCTGCGTCTCCGCTTCGGCGTGGAACAGGCCGCTACGAAGCTGCTCGAGAGCGGCCAGGGCGTCGTCGGGACGGCGCCGATCGAGCGCCTCCCCGGAACTCTGAAGCGTTGTCAGGTCGGCCTCGAGCTGGCCCCACGGCACGATGCCGGGGCGGTCCTCGATCTGTCCGAAGCGTTTGACGG
>JARRMM010000091.1:0-10200 GCA_037386005.1 Deinococcales bacterium
GGTTCACGGGCCCGGTGCTCGGGCCCGTCAGCGTCGGCGTCTTCCGCTCCTCCCAGTACCAGATGCCCGTCGTGGTGTCGCTGGGCCAGGACCTCCCCGACACCAAGATCACGCTGACCGACCTCCGCGGCCATGAAGCCGTGTTCACGCTCAACGACTCCACGCAGAGCCTCTCCTTGGATCTCAGGCGGTGATCATGAAACGTATCCTGGTCCTCCTTACGTTCCTCGCCCTGGTGGGGCTGGCGTCGGCCCAGACGCAGCTGAGTCCCCTGCCGAACGACCCCAAGTTCGACCAGAAGGTCGAGCTGACCACGGGGGCGAACGGTGAGTCGCTGCGGGCCATGGTGTCGGCACTGGCGAAGTCCGTAGGCCTCACGGCCATCGTGAACGACGTGCCGGACAAGACCATCACCTACGACATCGGCTCGCCCAAGCCGTTCCGCCAGGTCTGGAACATCATCCTTACGCTCAACGACCTCGACTACGCCCTCCTCCCCAACAACGTCGTCGTGGTGGGCCCGCCGTCCACCGTCGACAAGGTCCAGCCGAAGCCTGCATCCACCGAGCAGCAGAAGGCGCAGACCCCGCCGCCGCCCAACACGGTCCAGAAGTTCTACAAGGTCCACAACGATCCGCAGCAGGTGGTGCAGATCCTCCAGCGGTCGATTCGTGGACTGGACGTGCAGGCGCTGCCTGGCGTGAAGAGCATCGTGGTCGTCGGCACGCAACAGCAGCAGGACAAGGTACAGTCGCTGCTGCAGCAGTTCGACACGGTCACCCAGGCAGAGCCGCTGGAGCAGCGCACCTACCAGCTCTCCAACGCCAACGCAGAGGACCTGGCCAAGACGCTGCAGGATAGCGGCGTGGTGACGCCCGGCTCTGGCGGGCAGAGCGGACAGACCGGACAGGCCGGCCAGGGCGGAGTGAGTACGCAGGACTTCAAGGTGGTGGCGGACAAGCGGACCAACAGCCTCATCGTTACCGCCACCGCCGCGGTGCAGGCCCGCATCGCGCAGCTCATCCCCAAGCTGGACGTGCCCCAGAAGCAGGTGAACATCCAGGTGCGTATCCAGGAGGTCACCAAGTCCACGGCCTACAACCTGGGCCTCGACATCACCAGCGCGAAGTTCGGCAACCTGGCGGCTTCGGTCCTCGACACGGGGCTGAAGTTCGTGTTCGACATGAACACCGTCTCCCCCCTCAACATCAATGCGGTGCTGAACGCGCTCGAGAAGCAGGGTTTGTCGCGCACCGTCGACGACAGCAACATCACCGTGCTCGACAACGAGAAGGGCACCATCCAGTCTGGCGGCACCATCTACATCAGTATCCCGGGCTCGAACCAGAACATCGAGCGCACCATCCCCTACGGGGTCCAGGTCGACGTCACGCCCCACGTGGCCAACGACGGGCGCGTGATCCTCGAGATCACCGCCAAAGTCGAGGACGTCCTCTCGACCACCAACGATCCGAGCTTCCTGAACCTCTCGACCCGCGCCGTGACCTCCACGGTCACGCTGGCACGCGGTCAGACGGCGCTTCTCGGCGGCTTGCTGCAGAACAGCCTCACCGTCGACAAGAAGCGGTTGCCCGTGATCGGGGCCATCCCCGTCATCGGTGACCTGCTCGGTTCCACCTCGACCCAGAACAAGAGCGCTGACCTGATCCTGGTCGTCAACGCCCAGACCATCGAGTAGCATCCCCGCCTGAGTTCCCGCGTGCGCCCGCCCCTCTGGCCGGGCGCACGTCGTGGTGCCCTCCCCTCACGCCGTCCGTGACGCGGCTGCCACGCTCCGAAGGGTCCGGAGGGCGTGATACATTACCGGAATGTTGAGGTACCTCTCCGCCGGTGAATCCCACGGTCCCGGCCTGAGCGTGATCCTGGACGGCGTACCGGCCGGACTCCCGCTCCAGGCCGACGCCGACATCGATCCCTGGCTGCGCAGGCGCCAGGGCGGCTACGGCCGCGGCCGGCGCCAGCTCATCGAGACCGACCACGCCGAGCTCCTCGGAGGCGTACGCGCCGGCCACACGACCGGAGCCCCGGTGGCGATCCGCATCCAGAACCGCGACTGGGAGAACTGGCGGCAGGTCATGGACCCGGCGCCCGGCGACGAGCCGCGCAAGCGCGCCTTGACGGAGCCGCGGCCCGGCCATGCCGACCTCGCCGGCGGCATCAAGTACGGCCACAAGGACCTGCGCGACGTCCTCGAGCGCGCCTCTGCCCGTGAGACGGCGAGCCGCGTGGCGGGCGGGTCGGTGGCGCTCCGGCTGCTGCGCGAGCTGGGCATCGAGGCCTGCACGCGCGTCGTCAGCCTCGCCGGCATCGACTGCGACGGCGGCATGGACTGGGACCGGCTCGACGAGCTCGACGCCAGCCCCGTGCGCTGCTTTGACCGCGAAGCTGCCGACGCGATCATCGATCGCATCGACCAGGCCAAGCGCGACGGCGACACCCTCGGTGGCGTGGCCGAAGCGCGCTTCCGGGGCGTACCGATCGGTCTAGGCAGCCACACCCAGTGGGACCGCAAGCTCGACGGGCAGCTCGCCCAGGCCGTCATGAGCATCCCCGCCATCAAGGGCGTGGAGATCGGCGACGGCTGGCGTGCCGCCACGCTCCCAGGAAGCCAGGTCCACGACGCCATCTACCGTGAGGATGCGCGCAGCTACTACCGGGAGAGCAACCGCTCCGGCGGCCTGGAGGGGGGCATCACGACCGGGGCGGAGCTGGTGGTACGCGCGGCCATGAAGCCCATCGCGACGCTCATGCAGCCGTTGCCCACGGTCGACGTCGTCACCCATCGAGCGGCCGACGCCTCGCGCGAGCGCTCCGACCACACCGCCGTGCCGGCGGCCTCGATCGTCGTCCTGGCGATGAGCGCGCTGACGCTCGCCAACGCTGTTCTCGACAAGTTCGGCGGGGACACGGTGCGTGAGCTGCGCGAGCGTCTCGAGGCGCACCGCCACTACGTCTCCAGCTACTGAGCCCGTGCCGTGGTCGCCCGCCGCTACTACCCTCCCGAACGCCCCGTCACCTGGGTCGCCATGGCCGGTTTCATGGGCACGGGCAAGAGCCGCATCGGCTGGGAGCTGTCGCGGCGGTTGAGCCTGACCTTCATCGACACCGACCGCGTCATCGAGCGCATCAGCAACATGCGGATCGCCGACATCTTCGAGCTGTACGGCGAGGAGGTCTTCCGCGACTACGAGACCGAGGTGATCCGCCGCTGCGTACGGCTCGACGAGGTGGTGGTGTCGACGGGCGGCGGCACGGCGGCACGCGAGGAGAACCGCCGCCTGCTCCGCCAGCGGGGCCCCGTGGTGGTGCTCACCGCGACGCCGGAGACGATCTACCGACGCACCCGGCGCAACCGACGTCCGCTCCTCGAGCTGGGCGACCCCGAGGAGCGCATCCGCGTGCTGATGCAGGCACGCGAGGACGCCTACCGGGACGTGGCGACGTTCACGGTGTCGACCGAAGCGCGGCAGTCGCAAGAGGTGGTGGACGAGATCGTGGAGAGGCTGGAGGCATGGGCGAGCACCCACAACCCCACGTGATCGACGTGCCGGTGGAGCCGGCCTACACGGTCACGGTCGGCCCAGGGGTGCTGGAGACCGTGGGGGAGCGTGTCGGCGAGCGGCGGGTGGCCCTCGTCACCGACACGCACGTCGGGCCGCTCCATGCCGACACCGTACGCGGCAGGCTCGTCGCGGCCGGCGCCGAGGTCGCGGCCTTCCAGGTCCCGGCCGGCGAGGACAGCAAGTCCGGCGAGCAGTGGCTGGCGCTCCAGCGAGGCTTCGCTCGGGAGGGCCTCGACCGCGACGCGGCCGTCGTCGCGTTGGGCGGCGGGGTCGTCGGCGACCTCGCGGGCTTCGCGGCGGCCACCTACATGCGCGGTGTCGCCTGGTATCAGCTGCCGACGTCGCTGCTGGCCATGGTCGACGCCAGCGTCGGCGGCAAGACCGCCATCGACCTGCCCGAGGGCAAGAACCTGGTGGGCGCGTTCTGGCAGCCACGGGCGGTCCTCGCGGACGTGCGCGTGCTGACGACCCTTCCGGAGGCGGAGTTCCGTCAGGGCGCCGTCGAGCACTTCAAGCACGGGCTCCTCGCCGACCCCGTGCTTCTCGAGCGTTTCGAGGAGGAGGTGGCGACCGCCCGGGACGAGGCCGCGCTCGCGGAGGCGATCGCGAGGTCGGTGAGGGTCAAGGCTGCCATCGTGGGCCGCGATGAGCGCGAGGGGGGCATCCGCGCCCACCTCAACCTCGGCCACACCCTCGCCCACGCCCTCGAGGCCGTGAGCGGCCACGCGCTTCCCCACGGCGACGCGGTCGCCTACGGCTTGCACTACGCCGCCCTGCTGGGTCGGCAGCGCGGCTTCGCCGATGTCACCCGCTACACCGCCCGGTTGCTGCGCTGGGAGCGACCCGCCCCCCTGCCGGAGGCGACGTTCGAGGCTCTCCTCCCCTTCCTGGCGCGGGACAAGAAGAGTCGCGGCGGTCGGCAACGCTTCGTGCTCCTGGAGGCCATCGGCACCCCCGTGGTGGTCGACGACGTCAGCCGGGAGGAGCAGGAGCGGGCCTGGGCCACGCTCCTCGAGGAGGTCGCTGCATGATCCTGGTGCTGAACGGACCCAACCTGAACCTGCTGGGCCGGCGGGAGCCGGAGATCTACGGCACCGCCACCCTGGCCGACCTGGAGTCCGCCTGCACCGAGACCGGGCGCGAGCTGGGCCTCGATGTGGTGTGCCGTCAGAGCAACCACGAGGGCGAGCTCATCGACTGGCTCCACGGCGCGGTCGACGAGGGGGCCACCGGCATCGTGCTCAACCCCGGCGGGTTGGCCCACACCTCGGTGGCGCTGCGCGACGCCATCGCCGGCATCGACGTGCCGGTGATCGAGGTGCATCTGTCGAACGTGCACGCGCGGGAGCGGTTCCGGCACCGGAGCCTGACGGCGGGGGCGTGTGTGGGGGTGATCGCGGGGTTGGGGCAGCATGGTTACACGTTGGCTGTCAGCCACCTGGCCAGCCATCGCGCCAGCGCATAGTCCATGCCTGGTGCCTCGGTGATCCGCCACGGGGCCGCGACGGCGAACCTTCGGCCTTGGGTGCCGCGGCGGCGGAAGCCTAGCCAGGCAAGGTCCGCCAACTCGGTAGGGAGTCGGTCCCCCATCTGAGGCCGTTGCAGCGGCGCAGGGCAGCCCCACCGTACGGGAGCGGGTCAGCATCCTCGGAAGCGATCACGTGACGGCACCAACCACGCCCGCAGACCCCCCATTTGGTGGTGCCCAACCGTACTCGCGTCACCTACCCTCGATGATGTGAGGGATCGCTCTGGCGTGACGCTTATCGAGATGGTCATCATCGTGGCCGTTCTGGGAATACTGCTCGGAATCGGGCTCGTGGTGCTCCCGAACGACCATGCCGCCGTTAGTCAGGCCGCGAACGGCTTCGCGCGCCAGTTCCCGCGTGCGCGCATCGAAGCCTTGAAGAGCGACAAGTTCGCGGGTATCGCTGTATCCACCTCGGGCGACGGCTCATACTACGTCTGCGTGGATCAGAACGACGATCGTCAATGCAGCACGTCGGAGGCCGTCCAGACGGTGGACATGGGCAAGGGCGCCAACAGCAAGGTGAGGCTCGCGTCGACTTCGAGCGGTTTCACCCAGTTCATGTTCGATCCGAGGGGGATCCCTATGAGCGCCGGTGGCTCCGTGACGTTCTCCAACGCCGCTGGAACGTACTCCGTGACGGTGGCGTTCACGGCCGCCGGGGAAGCGAGCGTGCAATGAGGCGAGCCAAGGGCCTGACCATCGTCGAAGTCCTGATCGCCCTGGCGGTCATCGCGGTCGCGTTCGCGGCGCTCGCCTACGCGCAGCTTACGAGCCTCAAGGCGTCTTCGCGCTCGCGGCTCACCTCCGAGGCGAAGACGGTGGCCGAGAACGTGCTCGAGGACCGGGTCAAAGACGTCCTCAAGGTAGACACGAGCAGCACGCTGGCAAGCCAATTCAACGATGGAACCAGCACCCACCCGAAGGAGTTCTTCTTCGTCGATTACTACTATGGCTGCCCGACTGTGGAGACGATCCAGAACCCGACGGGCACCAGGAGCGCCGTGAACACCGGCGAGATCGAGTGCACGGGTACCACGCAGCGAACGGTACAGGACGGAACGGTCGATGCCACCTGGACGATCGACGGCGAATCCGGCCCGCTGGGCGAAGGTGTCATCGACATCAGCGTTACCGCCAAGCACAGTGCGGGCCCGTCGGTCACCGTCTCCGATCGCGTGAGTTGCTACGACGTCTACCCGTCACCGACCATCGACACGCCGGCACCGTGCCCTGTGGCTGAGCAATCCCCGGGAGGCGGGCGTACCTCATGAACCGCCCGTCGGCAGGCCTGACGTTGGTCGAGTTGCTGGTAGCCGCCGCCCTGATGGTCGTCGTGCTCGGCATCGTAGGCATCTTCTTCGCTCGTCAGGCCGGCATCACCAAGACCACGCAGGCGCAGACGAGCATCCAGGACACCGCCCGCGCGGTGATGCAACTGGTCACGAACGATCTGCTCCTGGCGGGTGCCAATCAGTACTACCCGTCGGCTGCCAGCACCGTGAGCTCTGTGACGCTGACGGGAGCCATCCCCACGGGAACCGACGGGGGACTCACCGACGACGTCAGCCTCGAATACGTCACCAGCCTGCGTCCGACGCTGGCCGGCGCATGTCGGCACGTCGAGTACCGGATGAGCGGAAGCACCCTCGAGCGCAGTGACGTGGCATGCGGCACCGCGGCCAACTTCTCCGTCCTGGCAACGCACGTGCTGGCGTTCGACCTGCTCTACAAGTGCAGCGATGACAGCACCGCCGCAACGCCTGCCGATTGCCCTGCCAACACGTATTTGCGCTCGGTCAGGGCCGGGCTCATGGTGCGGTCGCCCTACAAGACGCCCGGTTCGCCACCTTCGCCGAGTTACACGGCACCCACGGCCGACCACGGTGGCAGTGGTAGTAGTTCGGTGACCTGTCCTTCCGGCTATTCGTGCGTCGTCCTGACGCAGACCGTCCAAACTCCGAGCCTCAAACAGTACGCCCCGGGAGGCTAGCCAGCATGCGGCGAAACGTCGAAGGCATCGCACTCGTGACCGCACTCGCCATCCTGGCGATCGTCACCCTCCTCGTGGTCGGCACGGTGTTCACCACGCAGATCGAGTCGTGGACGACCCGCAACGACGCGACCTCGACCCAGGCCTACTACATCGCTCACGCCGGGCTGGAGAAGTACAAGACCAT
This sequence comes from Deinococcales bacterium, assembly GCA_037386005.1. Classification (GTDB taxonomy): domain Bacteria; phylum Deinococcota; class Deinococci; order Deinococcales; family Trueperaceae; genus JASBRS01. The sequence goes on from JARRMM010000091.1 coordinate 7,293, forward strand.
CGCCTTCCAGACCTACAACTTCTACCTCAACCACCTGCAGGATTACGGCGACTCGCTCGGGACCACGGCCATCTGCGGCAACCTCCTCGCCAGCGGCCTCGATCTCGACCGCGACTTCAGCTTCTCGTCGACGAACGACCTCCTGCCAGGCGGTTCGATCACGAGGAACTACGGTGGCGGCACGTACAAGATCACGTACGCGGTGAGCGGGCCCGACATCGTCCTCACCTCCGTCGGAACCATCCACAAGGCGCGCGCGACCGTGCAGGTGGTCTTCCATCCGCAGAACGCCGGCTTGTTCAGCAATGCTCTGTTCGCTGGCGGCGGGATCTCGAGCCAGTACATCAACGGCGACGCCCAGGTCTACGGTTCGGTCTATGTGGAGGGCGACGCCGCCAACCCCACCACCGTCATCAACAGCAACGGCAACTTCTCGATGCACAACTACTACGACAGCACGGAGATCGCCAACCTGTTCGGGAACACCTTCACGACCACACAGCTCAAGTCCATGCTGGGGGCCACGGCCACCGATCAGACGGACCTCTGCGCCAGGTTGCGGGTGGCGTATGGCTCCGTCGCCACCAGCGGCAGCGTCACGCTCGGCGCGGCCCAGTCAACGGCGCCGTCGAGCGACTACAAAGCCTCGCTGGCCGGCCTGAACGTCTACCAGGGCAGCAGCGACATCAGCCAGACCGGCTCGTCGACGATCTACGCCGACAACTATCCCAACGGCGACCTGTCCTACGACTTGAGCAAGAACATGCCCCTACCGAACCTCGACACGACGCCCTGCAAGTCCGATCCCTCGCACAGCTGGCGCTACTGCCTCGACAACGGCTCGCAGGCGTCATCGTTCCCGGTGGACGCGGCGCTGACCACGAGCGGATCGTGCGTTCTGCCCATGGTCGGGTCGACCATCACCTTCGACACCACGACGATCGACTGCACCTACACCACCACGGATGCGAACGGGAACACCGTCCAACACGGCTTCAAGTACAGCTATGACGCGTCGACCGGGTCCGGTACCCTGACCGTGCACGGCGTCGTCGATTTCAAGGGCTACAACCTGCACTTCTCGAAGAACGTTCAGACCCAGTACAGCGGCAAAGCCACGATCATGGCCACGACGGTCAACGGTGACGGTGGCAACATCACCGTCGACGGTGACGTGCTGCCGAACACCACCCAGTGCGTGATGGTCGGCGGCAACTGCAAGACACCGAGCTTCCCGTCGGACGAGGTGCTGGGAATGATCGCGGAGAACGACCTCACCTTCACCGGTAGCACGCAATCGCAGTCCACCACCGGGACCAAGACCCAGACCGCGGTCGGCCTGTTCTACGCCGGCGACGTCGCTTCGATCGAGCAGAGCGGCGTGGTGATGGGATCGGTCCTCGCCAAGGAGATCAGCACGAGCAGCAACGGGAACGCCGGGCAGACCCCCACGATCGTCCAGGTACCAGGCCTCGAGTACAATCTGGCGCCGGGATTCGATGAGATCAAGGGCGACTTGCTGGCGACCTTCCACATCCTGTCGTACGAGCGTCGATGACGAAGGTCGCGGTCATCACCCAGCTGGCTTGGGCCACACCATCGTAGCCACCGAGCCGATAGCCTGCCTTCACGGCGCTGGGTCGCCCGAACCGCTGAGGATCTCCGACATGTATCCGGACCCCGCTGACGCTGCGAGCCGAGCGGAACCTCGGGTCCTCCCCGTTCCGCGTGCTCAACCGGGCTGACGCCAGACGCGCCCTACCCGCGCAGGAACTCCCCAGGCTGCTGATCGAGCTCGGGTAGATCACCCAACGACCGCAACCCGAACTCCAGCAGGAAGCGCTCGGTCGTAGCGTACAGCAGCGGCTTCCCGACGACGTACTTGCGGCCGACGACCTTGATGAGCTCGCGCTCCTGGAGCGTGTCGAGCGTCGAGGCGCAGGAAGCCCCGCGGGCCGCCTCCAACTCGCCGCGCGTCACCGGTTGGTGATAGGCGATCAGCGCGAGCGTCTCGAGGGCCGCGTTGGAGAGGCTGGGAAGGGGCGAGGGGGACAGCATGGACGCGAGCGACGACACCAGGCCCGGGTCCACCACCAGACGGTAGCCCCCGGCGACCTCCTCGACGACGAGCCCCAGCTCCGCCTCACGAAGCGCCTGATGCAGCGCCTTGACCTCGCGAGCCACGGCGTCCGTGCTCAGGTCCAGGAGCCGTTCGAGCTCGCGGCTCGCGACCGGCCGTCCGGCCGCCAGCAGCGCGGCGCACAGGAGCGATCGATGATGCACGACGTATGCTCGCAAGCTGGCACCAGGGTGTCAAGTCGTCGATCCCCGGCGCGCGCACCGTCGGGCGACACGGGTGCGCCGGAGAAGGCCGAGCGCCTCCGGCGCAGCCCGTCTGCGTGCAGTGGATCCTCACGGTCGCGAGATGACGACGGCGCCCACGCCGTCGTCCACCCGCGCCACGAGCGTTCGGGTGACTCCGCTCCGTCCGACGACGGCGCGACTCCGGAGCCGCACCGTCCCGTCCACGTCCCAGGCTGCCTCCACGGATGCCGAGATGCCCTGATCGGGCCACGGCCCGAAGCGGACTCCCGGTGCGGCGCCTGCGCCCCCGGACGCCGTCGCGGTCTCGAGCGCCAACGCCAGCGCCGCCTCCGCCTGCCCCTCGGCGAGCACCTCCTCCTGCACGTTGCGTGCCGCCAGCGTGTCGAGGGTCACGGTGAACGCGAGCGAGAGGGCGACCAGCCCCAGGAGCGCGGCGACGACGAGGACCAGCACCAGGGCGGCGCCCCGCTCGGCACGTGAACTCCCAACACCCGGCCACCGGACACGGGGGCTCCCGACATCCGGGCTCCGGACACCGGCGATCCAGGCGCGTCGGGTCCGGGCCCGGGGTCCACGACGGGCC
>JARRMM010000092.1:0-10199 GCA_037386005.1 Deinococcales bacterium
GTGAGCCTTCGTTATCTGCTGCAACGCCTCGGCACGCTGCTGCTCGTGCTGATCGGCGTGTCGATCCTCACCTTCTCGATCATCCCGCTGGTGCCCGGGAGTCCGGCCCGCGTCACCCTGGGGGTCCAGGCGACCGACGCCACGGTGGCGGCGCTCGAGCACCAGATGGGGCAGGACCGCCCGCTCGTCACCCAGTACTGGAGCTGGCTCTCCGGGATCGTCCTGCACGGTGACTTCGGGAAGAGCCTGATCAGCGGCAAGCCCATCACCGAGCAGGTACGGCACCGCCTGCCGGCCACCCTGATCCTGGCCTTCACCGCGCTCCTGATCGGGCTGCTCATCGCAGTGCCGAGCGGCATCATCTCCGCGCTCCGACCCGGAAGCGCGCGCGACCTGGGGGTGTCGGTCATGAGCCAGATCGGGGTGTCGATCCCCGACTTCTGGCTCGGCATCCTCCTCATCCTGGTCTTCGCGCAGTACTTGCACTGGCTACCGTCCAGCGGCTACGCGCCCCTCTCGGAGGGGCTGGGGAGCTACCTCAGGCACATCATCCTGCCGGCCGCCACGGCCGGCGTGATCAGCGGCTCGATCATGGCGCGCTTCGTGCGCTCGGCCATGATGGAGGTCCTGGGCAACGACTACGTGCGCACCGCCCGCGCCAAGGGGCTGGGCGAGGGCCGCGTGATCAGCAAGCACGTGCTGCGCAACGCCGCCATCACCATCGTGACCATCATCGGCCTGCAGATGGCGACGCTGCTGTCGTCGGTCGTGGTGGTGGAGATCATCTTCGCCTGGCCCGGCCTGGGCTCGATGGCGCTGACGGCCACCTTGCAGCGCGACTATCCCGTGCTGCAAGCCTCGGTGCTGCTGTTCGCCGTCTCCTTCGCCGTGATCAACCTGCTGACCGACCTGTCCTACGTCCTGCTCGATCCGAGCGTGGAGTACGCATGAGCGACACCGCCGCGACGGTCCCCTCCACGGAGACGGCGCTCGAAGAGACGACGGGGCGGCGCTCGCTGCTCAGGCGCGCCCTCCGGCACCCGCTGGTGGTCACCGGCAGCATCATCGTGCTGGCGCTGGCGCTGGTGGCGGTGCTGGGGCGCTGGCTGGCGCCGTTCGACCCCACCGCCATGAACTTCAGTGCCCGCTTCGCGCCGCCGTCGCTCACCCATCCGTTCGGCACCGACGACTTCGGTCGCGACGTGTTCTCGCGCGTGCTCTTCGGAGCCGCCGTCTCCTTCAAGGTGGCGTTCATCGCGGTCGGCATCTCCGGCACGGTGGGCGTCGTGCTCGGGCTGATGGCCGGCTTCCTGGGTCGCTGGATCGACGAGGTCGTCATGCGCGTCATGGACGTGCTGTTCGCCTTCCCGGCCGTGCTGCTCGCCATCACGGTCATGGCCATCCTCGGGCGCGGGGTCGGCAACGCCATGGTCGCGATCGCCATCGTCTACATCCCCATCTTCGCGCGCGTGACGCGCGGCGCGGTCATCAGCGTGCGCGGCCGCGAGTACGTCACCGCCGCCCGCGCCATGGGGCAGGGGCAGTGGCGCATCATGCTGCGCCACGTCCTCCCCAACTCGCTCGGCCCCATCATCGTGCAGACCTCGCTCAGCCTGGCCTTCGCCATCCTGGCCGAGGCCGCCCTCTCGTTCTTCGGGCTCGGCACCCAGCCGCCCGAGCCGAGCTGGGGACGGATGCTCTCCGAGGGGCGGTCGTTCCTCCACCAGGCCCCCTGGATGGGGATCTTCCCGGGCCTGGCGATCATGATCTCGGTCCTCGGCTTCAATCTCCTCGGCGACGGCCTGCGCGACGTGCTCGACCCGCGCTCCTCGCGCTGAGGTCGGGACCGGCGCCCCCGGTGACCGCGTCCGAGGTGCCGCAGGAGGCCACCCCCTCCGCGAGCGAGCTAGCCCTGCCCAGGCTGCGTCTGGCGGTCTCGCTGCTGGCGGGCGCGGGCCTGCTGCTCGAGATCGCTCTCACGCGCGTGCTGTCGCTCGTCTACTTCAGCCCGTTCGTGTACGTGTTGCTGGCCGTCGCCGTGCTCGGCTCGGGCCTGGGCGCGGCGGCGGCCACGCTGGCGCCGACGACCCGCACCCGCACCGGCGCCACGCTGGCGGCCGCGGGCGCCGGGCTCGTCACACCGCTGGTGACCGTCCTGCTGCTCAGGATCGCGACCACCCCGCTGCAGGGCATGGCGCTGGCGCTGTGCGCGCTCCCCTTCGCCTTCCTGGGCCACGCCCTGGCGACCCTCTTCGCCCTGCGCAGCGCCGCGGCGCCCCGCCTCTACCTCAACGACCTGGCGGGCGCCGGCATCGGTGCGCTCGCCTCGGTCGTCGCGCTCGACGGGCTCGGCGCCGTCGGCGCCGTCTTCCTCGCCGCCGTGATCGCGGCGCTCGCCGCGCTGCTGCTCGCCCCACGGCCGCTGCTGGGCTCGGCGGCCGTGGCCGCCCTCACCTGCGCCGCCCAGCTGACGGGCCCGGTGACGACGGGCTGGCCCCACCCGCCGTTGGCCGAGCTCGCCACCCAGAAGCCGCTGAGCCGGGAGCTGAACGGCGGGGCGGTCCCGGTCGCGCACGCCTGGGATGCCCTGGGTCGGAGCGACCTCGTGCGCAGGCCCAACGGCAGCCTCTACCTCTACCTCGACGGCGGCGCCGGCTCGCTGGTCCCCGACACCTCCAACCCCAGCAGCTACCTGCACGACGTGGGCGCCTACGCCTACGCGGTCACGAGCCCGTCGAGCGTGTTCGTCATCGGCCCGGGGGGCGGGCTGGACGTGGCCCTGGCGAAGGCCTTCGACGTCGCTTCCATCACCGCGGTCGAGCTGAACGGGGCCGGGGTCCGGCTGGCCGAGAGGGCGTCGAGCGACGGGCTGGTCGCCGGCGCTCCCGCCTACGCCGGCACGGACCTGCATATCGACGAGGGTCGCAGCTACCTCCGCCGTCAGCACCGGCACTTCGACTTGATCCTGCTGTCGCAGGTCGTCACCGACGCCGCCGAGGCACGCTCCTACGCGCTGGTCGAGAACTCCGTCTACACCGTGGAGGCCTTCCGCGAGGACCTGGCGCACCTCGCCCCGGGCGGGGCCCTGGCGCTGAAGCTCTACGACGAGGTCACCCTCACGCGCGCGCTCACCACGGCCGTGGCGGCCCTATCGGCGGACGGCATGAGCCAGGCCGACGCGCTCCACCACACCCTCGCCGTCCTGGACGCCCGCGGCGGCCGACCGATCCCGCTGCTGATGGTGTTCGACCATGCGCTCGGCCGCGACGAGGCGCTGGCCTACGGGCGTCTGGCGCGCTCGGCGGGCCTCGACATCCTCTACCTGCCCGGCATCGTCGAGAACCCGCCACTCGACGCGCTCAGCGCCGGCCGGACCGACCTGGCGAGCATCGAGGCCGCCAGCGGCGGCGTGAACATCGCGCCCACCTACGACCGGCGCCCGTTCTTCTTCCAGTTCGAGCCGGGCCTGCCCCGACCGCTCGCCTCGCTGCTGTGGGGCCTTGGCGTGCTCCTGGCGCTCGGCGCCGCATCGCTGACGCTGCGGCAACGCCGTAGGCGAGGGCCCGCCCGCCTCGCCCCCCTGCTCTTCGCCTGTCTCGGAGCCGGCTTCATGTTGTTCGAGGTGGGCGCCCTGCAGCGGCTCCGGCTCTACCTCGGACACCCGACCCTGACGCTGGCTGTCGGCCTGGCCGCACTCTTGGTGGGGGCGGGCCTGGGCGCGGGGATCGCCGGGCGGTTCTCCGTCACCGCTCGGCGGTCGTTGCGGGTGGCCACCACCGCAGCGCTGCTCGTCGCAGCGGCGGGTCTGGCCTGGAGCCTGCTGTACCCCGCCTGGACAGGTCCCACGTTGGCGTGGCCGACAGCAGCGCGGTCCGCCCTCGCGGCCTTGACGCTCCTCGTCGTCGCGCTGCCCATGGGGATGCCGTTCCCCCTCGCGCTCCGTGTGGTAGGTGAGGTGAGCCCGTCGGAAGTCGCGCTGGGTTGGGCGGTCAACGGCGTTGCGGCCGTGGCGGGAAGCAGCGCCGCGACAGCTCTTGCCGTGCTGTGGGGCTTCCCCTGGGTCCACCTCGCAGCGACCGGCGCCTATGTGCTCGCCGCCGCCTCGAGCGCCGTCCTGTCGGTGTCGGCGGACCGTTTGGACCCCACGGCGTAGCACGGCCGTCCGTTCGCACGGGACCGGGCCGTGAGCGGGCCGTGGCAGGCCGCGTCGGCCTCACCCGGCCGATGGGTCGCGCCGCTCCCGGAGGTGCGGCCAGCGCAGATCCTTCTCGCTCACGACGGTCACGTCCAGGGGCCACGCGATCCCCAGGTCTGGGTCGTCGTACCGCACGCCGCGCTCATGGCCCGGCGCGTAGGGTGCGCCCATCAGGTAGGTGACCTCACAATCGTCCGTGAGCGACTGGTAGCCGTGGGCGAACCCCTCGGGCACGTACAGCGCGAGTCGGTTCTCCTCGTCGAGCTCCACGCCGAAGGGCCGTGGCGCGGCGTCCGGTCCCCCCCGCAGGTCGACGATGACGTCGTAGATGGCTCCACGCGTGCACCGGACGACCTTGCTCTCCCCTCCGTGAGGGATCCGGTAGTGCATGCCGCGAACCGTACCGGCTCGGTGGTTGTAGGCGATGTTCTGCTGCGCGATCGCGGTGTTGAGACCGAGCTGATCGAACTCCTCCATGCAGAAGCTGCGCGCGAAGAAGCCGCGTGCGTCCGCGTGGGGCTCGAGCTCGACGACGTAGGCCCCGGACAGCGGCGTCGGATGGAAGATCACGAGCGGTGCTCCACCTCGCGAGGGGTCGCTACCCAGTAGAAGTTCTCATCGACCTGATGCGTGCTGCGCAGGTGCTGCAGCGCCTTCAAGCGGGTGAAGTGCCTGGAGTCGAAGAGCTCGTGGCTCAGTTCGACCCGCTCGAAAACATCGCGGAGTTGCCTCGCTCCGCGCTCGGCGTCCCACTGCGCCCGGAACCCGGGCAACTCGGTCGCGATCTTGTCGAAGTTGACGCGGTAGCTCCGGTTGTCACCGCCGGGCTCGCCGACCACCAGCTTGCAGCCCTGGAAGGTGTCCGCGACGATCTCCGCGATCTCGCGGATCTGGTAGTTGTGACGGCTGTTCCCGACGTTGAAGACCTCGTTGTGGACAGTTCCCCGAGGAGCCTCCACGGCGCGGCACACCGCCTCGACGATGTCCAGCGCGTGGACCAACGGCCGCCAGGGCGTCCCGTCGGACAGCAGCCGGATCTCTCCCGTGGTGTGAGCCCAGCCCGCGAGGTTGTTGAGCACGATGTCGAAGCGCATACGAGGCGAAGCCCCGTAGGCCGTGGCGTTCCGGAGGAACGTCGGGCTGAAGTCGTCGTCGGCCATCGCGCCCAGGTCCCGCTCGACGAGCCGCTTGCACTCGGCGTAGGCCGTCTGGGGGTTGAGGTCCGACGTCTCGTCGACGATGTCCTCCGCCGCGACGCCGTACACGCTGCACGACGACATGTAGACGAAGCGGGTGACGCCCGCGCGCTTCGCCAGGGTGGCAAGGTGAACCGAGCCGCGGTGGTTGATGTCGAACGTGACCTCCGGCGCCAGCGCTCCCAGCGGATCGTTGGACAGCTCGGCGCAGTGCACCACGGCGTCGATCCCCTCGAGATCCTCGGCCTCGAGCGTGCGAAGGTCCCGCAGCGCGGTCTCCGGGCGTCGGTCGACGCCGCGGTACAGCCAGCCGCTCATGTAGAACCCGGTATCGAGCCCCAGAACGCTATGTCCGCGCTCCATCAGGGCAGGCGCGATGAGCGATCCCAGGTAACCCTCGGTGCCCGTGACGAGAATCCTCATGCCATCACCCCTATCTGCGATGCGTGCGCTGGCCGGCATTCGCGCCGCGCTCGCCTCCCGGTGTCGCCAGGTCCGTGGCGTCTCGACACCACCGTCAGGCGCCCCGCTCCGGCCCCAGGCGGTGCCAGTTCCAGGCGCTGGCGACGACGCTGTCGATGCTCGAACGCTCGGGCCGCCAGCCTAGCCGTCGCTGGGCCGCCCGCGCATCGGCGACCAGCTCGGCGGGATCGCCGGGACGCCGAGACGCCAGCTCGTACCTGACCGGCTGTCCGGATGCTTCCTCCACCGCACGCACGATCTCCAGAACCGATGCCCCGCGCCCTGCTCCCAGGTTCAGCCTCAACGGAGCGCCGTCGCTTCGAACCGCTTCCAGGGCCAGGAGGTGTGCCTGGGCGAGGTCTGACACGTGAACGTAGTCCCGCACGGCAGTGCCGTCCGGCGTCGGGTAGTCCGACCCGAACACGTCCAACCACGGTCGTCGCCCCAGGGCCACGTCGAGGGCCAGCGGGATCACGTGCGTCTCCGGATCGTGGACCTCTCCCACCTCACCCTCGGGGTCGGCGCCGGCAGCGTTGAAGTAGCGCAGCGCCGCATAGCGCAGGCCGTAGCTGTGCTGGTACCAGTGCAGGACCCGTTCCACGGCGAGCTTCGATTCCCCGTACGGACTGACCGGCGCCAGAGGGTGGCCCTCCCCGATCGGGAGACGGCGCGGATGGCCGTAGACGGCACAACTCGAGGAGAACACGATGTCCTTCACGCCGATGTCGAGCATGGCGCCCAGCAAGGTGAGCGTGTTCGCGAGGTTGTTCGCGAAGTACTTGCGAGGCACCTGCATCGACTCGCCAACCGAGGCGTGCGCCGCGAAGTGCACCACCGCATCGATCGCGTGGTCCTCGAGCGCCCCGCGGACGGTGTCGGCGTCGGCGATATCGGCCTCGACGAGCGGGCCCCAGCGCACCGCCCAGCGGTGACCGGCACGGAGATCGTCGAGCACGATCGGCTGGTGTCCGGCATGTGCGAGCGCCTTCGCCGTATGGCTCCCGATGTACCCCGCACCGCCGACGACGAGCACCTTCAAGGCGCTCATGACGAGGGCGCCGCCACCGACCGCTCCGTCTCCAGGACGGCCCGGAAGTACTCCACGGTCCGCTGGAGACCCTGCTCGAGAGGGATCTCGGGCGTCCACCCGAGGAGAGCCCTGGCCTGCGAGATGTCGGGGCGGCGTTGCCGCGGGTCGTCGGCCGGGCGGGGGAGGTTGACGACGGAGACGGAGGAACCGGTGGCCGCCGACACGAGATCCGCCAGCTCGCGGATCGAGAACTCGGCGGGGTTGCCGAGATTGACGGGACCGACGAGATCGTGGGGACTCTCCATGGCGGCGACGAGCGCCCTCACCAGATCATCGACGAAACAGAACGAGCGCGTCTGCAGGCCATCGCCGTAGACCGTCATGTGCTCGCCCCGGAGTGCCTGCACGATGAAGCTGGACACCACTCGTCCATCGCCGATCGCCATCCTGGGGCCGTACGTGTTGAAGATCCTGACGACCCTGACGCTGACCCCGCGCTGACGGTGGTAGTCGAAGAACAGCGTCTCGGCGGCGCGCTTCCCTTCGTCGTAGCAGCTTCTCTGCCCGATCGGGTTCACGTGACCCCAGTAGCTCTCGGGCTGTGGGTGCACGAGGGGATCGCCGTACACCTCGCTGGTGCTCGCCTGCAGGATGCGCGCCCCGCTCCGGTCGGCGAGCTCGAGCATGTTCAACGCGCCGAGAACATTCGTCTTGAGCGTATGGATGGGATCGCGCTGGTAGTGGACCGGACTCGCGGGTGAGGCGAGATTGTAGATCTCATCGACGTCGGCTTCGAGCGGGATGGTCACGTCGTGCCGAAGGAAGCGGAAGCGATCGTTGCCCAGCAGGTGCTCGAGGTTCTCGAGGCGCCCCGTGTAGAGGTTGTCGACGCAGAGCACCTCGTGGCCGTGCTCCAGGAGGCGTTCACAGAGGTGCGAGCCGACGAACCCGGCTCCGCCTGTGACGAGCACACGCTTCTGCACGATCAATCCCTCCCCTCGAACATGCCCGCGTCCGGCCCCGTGCGTCCCAGACCCAAGGCACGACCGAGAATCCCACGCGTCCGGGATCCCTGTCGCCAGGCACAGCAGCACCCTCGGACGTCGACCGTTCCGCCGGTCGGACCGGGCCCCCCGCTGTACTTCCGAGCATCCCCCGTGCCCCCACGCAAGTGTCCAAGACGCGGTTCACGGCGACGGATCTCGTAACTGCGCGCACGATAGCACCTGCGTCAGGCGCGCGAGCTGAAGCCGTCACAAGCCACATCGCGCTGGGCGAGCGTCACGGAAGCGCAGGCAACGATGCGACATCATGCGGCGTACCGCACCATGCGCGTTCTCCTTATCCACGACTACTACCAGCAGCGCGGAGGCGAAGACGAAGTCTTCGAAGCCGAACGGGACCTGCTCACCGAGCATGGACACGCGGTCACGGTTCGCAGCATGCACAACGACGCGATCGGTGCAGTGGCCGGCGTCGGGCTCGCGGCCGCGGCCATCTGGAACCGCAGCGCCTACCGCGACGTGGAGCGCATCGTGCGCAAGACGCGCGCCGATGTCGTCCACGTCCACAACACCTTCCCGATGACGTCGCCGGCCGTGCTGGCCGGCGCCCGGGCCGCGGGCGCGCGCGTCGTGCAGACCCTCCACAACTACCGGCTCCTCTGCCCCGCGGCGACGTTCTTCCGAGACGGACGGGTGTGCGAGGACTGCTCGGGGCGGCCGATACCATGGCCTTCGGTCCAGCACGCCTGCTACCGGACGCACCGTAGCGCCACGGCCGTGGTGGGGACGATGCTGACGGTGCATCGCCTTCTCGGGACGTACCGCCGTCACGTCGACCGGTTCATCGCCCCTACCTTCTTCAGCCGAACCAAGTTCGTGGCGGCGGGCCTCCCTCCCGAGCGGGTCGCGGTCAAGCCGCACTTCCTACGACGGGATCCGGGGGCAGGGAGTGGCCACGGCGGGTACGCCCTCTACGTGGGCCGCCTCTCCGCCGAGAAGGGGGTGCCCACGTTGGTGCGCGCGTGGAGCCGGGCCGGAGCCCCACCCCTCAAGATCGTGGGGGACGGCCCGTTGTCGCCCGCCGTTCGAGCCCTCGCCGGGCGGTCCGACAGCGTGGCATGGCTCGGCTCGCGCAGCAGGGCGGAGGTGGACGCCCTGCTGGCCGAAGCCGCGCTGCTCGTCGCCCCGTCGGAGGGCTACGAGACCTTTGGGCTGAGTGTCATCGAAGCGCTCGCCCACGGCACGCCGGTGGTGGCCACCGACCACGGCGCCCTGGCCGAAGCCGTCGAGCCCGGCCGTACGGGACGGCTCGTGCCGGCTGGCGACGATGCCTCGCTGCTTCAGACCGTTGCCGAGTTGCTCGCCAATCCAGCAGACCTCACCGCCATGAGACCGGAAGCCCGGAACGCCTTCGAGCGGCGCTATACCGCCGAGGCCAACCACGAACGGCTCATGGAGATCTACCGAGAGGCCCTCGGCGCCCCCGCGCGACCGGCGGCGTGATCCCTCTACGGCCTCAGCCGCAGGTCCTGAACCCCGGCCCGCGCGACGCCACGTCGGGCGAGCACCGCGGCCGCACCGCGCGAACCTCTCGGCGACCTCGCTGTTACCGCGCTACGGCGTCGACGTCAGGGTGAACGCCGAAGCGGCGTCCTGCCGCGTCGACGTCTTCCAGGACGTGAAGTCGACGAAGCTCCCTCCCCCGATCTGGAACACGGAACGGCGGCTCGCACGATAGGTGTTGTGATCGAACGTGGAGCTGCTCATCAGGCCGGACCAGGCCGAGGGAGGGAAGGTCGTCCCCACCAGCGGCTTGCCGGCGGTGTTCTGCACGGTGTTGTCTCGGAACGACCAGCCGACGTTCTCGAGGTTGTAGGTCTGCCCCGTCTCCCAGTCCGTCACCGTCCCGCCGAAGTCGCCGCTGAAGTTCATCTCGGCTACGGCATCGTTCCGGAAGGTGTTCCCCGTGAACGTCAAGTGGGCGGACCGCGATGTCAGGAGGCCCGTCTCACCGTTCGAGCAGAACGTGGAGTTCCGCACCGTGATCGGACCCTGGTTGGATTCCACGAACAGGCCGTCCTTGAGGTTGTCGCAGAGCTTGGCGCCGTCGAGTGTCACGTCGGCGTCGTCGGTGTCGAGCCAGAGACCGCGCGACTGGTTGTGGGTGGACGTGAAGTTCGTGAAGCTCACGCGGTGGGCCGCGGAGAACTTCTGCCCCACCTCCCAACTCGTATACCCACCCCGCACACCCCGCCAGTTGTTGTACGACGCCTCGCTATCCACCACCTGAACACCCGCCACCTTGTACGCCT
>JARRMM010000093.1:0-13405 GCA_037386005.1 Deinococcales bacterium
CCTGAAGCCGGGGCACTACCGCCGCCTCACCGAGCGGGAGCTCGCCAGGCTGCGGCGCGGTTGAGCCGCGCCGGGCGCTGCGGCCGGGCGCGCAGCCTCATCGTGCGCTCGGGTATACTCGCGCAAGCCGCGCCGGGGCGGCGAGCGCGCCGCGCCGGACGACACCCCCACGGAGAAGGACGCGTCATGTCCGAGACCAGCATCTTCCGGGTCGGCGACGGCCCCGTTCAGATCAGCCGCGAACAGCTCCAACACCGGGTCACCGAGCTCGGCGAGCGGATCCGTTCCGATCACCAGGACCACGAGCTCCACCTCATCTGCGTGCTCAACGGCGCCTTCATGTTCATGGCCGATCTGGTGCGCGCCATCGATCTGCCCCTCACGGTCGACTTCCTATCGGTCTCCAGCTACGGTTCCAGGACGGAGTCCTCGGGCGAGGTCAAGCTGGTGAAGGACCTCGACCAGAGCCTCAAGGGGCGTCACGTGTTGCTCGTCGAGGACATCGTCGACACGGGCCTCACCATGCAGTACCTGCTGGGCTACCTGCGCGGTCGCGGTCCGCTCTCGGTCGAGGTCGTGACCCTGCTCTCGAAGCCGTCGCGGCGCGTGGTCGAAGTGCCGCTCGACTACGTCGGCTTCGAGATCGAAGACGCCTTCGTCTACGGCTACGGCCTCGACGTGGCGCATCGATACCGCAACATGCCCTTCGTGACGAGCCAGAGCGAGGCATGAGGAGGCTTCGGAGGCCGGCCTTCATCCTCCTGGTGGTGTTGAGCGCAGCCCTGGCCGGTCTGGCGGTGTCGGAGGCGCGTCGTGACACGACGCCGCCCAAGCTCTACATCGAGGCGCCGCCGCGTGCCGAGGTGGGTACCCAGGCCGACGTGCTCATCACCGCCAACGAGCCGGTGACGTACCACATCCGTTACGCCGGCTTCGACCAGAGCAAGGTGACGCAGGACTGGAACGTGCCCCTCACGGCCGTGGCGGGTTCGAACACCGTGGACATCGTCGCCACCGACGGTTCGGGCAACACCACGGACATGCAGGCCGTGATCGACGGGGTGGCCGCGCCGGTCCCCCAGGTGCAGACGGAGGCGCAGAGGACGGCGGGAGATCCGCTGGGGGTGCACGTGACCTGGCCGGCGGACGCCGCCAAGGTCACCGACGTCACGGTCACCTTCGCCGGCAAGGCGCAGCGGCTGATCCAGGGGGTGGACGACGTCCGCGCCATCGTTCCCATCTCCCTCTCGACGGCGCCCGGCGCCTACACCTTGTCCGTCAGCGTGACCGACGAGTTCGGCGTCACCCACACCGACACACGCAGCATCGCGGTGACGCCACTGAGCAAGAAGGTGGAGCGGATCCACCTTCCGCCCAAGGTGCTCGCCACCGACACGCCGGAGGCGTGGGCGAAGGAGCAGCAGGCGTTCGCCGCGACGTTCGCGAAGACCGCCCCGGACCCTCTGTGGACGGCTCCCTTCGAGATCCCGATCAAGGGCGTCGAATCGGCAGGGTTCGGCTCCGCGCGCCGCTACGTCGCCGGCGGCCCGGTGTCCTACCACACCGGCCTCGACCTGGCAGCCGACGCCGGCACGCCCATCCACGCCGCCAACGATGGCACGGTCGTGCTGGCGCGCGAGCTCCCCATCTCCGGCAACGTGGTCGCCATCGACCACGGCGACGGGGTCTTCAGCCTCTACTTCCACCAGTCGAAGATCCTGGTGCACGACGGTGAGCAGGTGACGCGCGGGCAGGTGATCGGACTGGTGGGCACCACCGGGCTGAGCACGGGCCCTCACCTGCACTGGGAGATGCGCGTCGACGGGGTCCCCACCAATCCGCTGGCGTGGGTGGGTCACCGCTTCCCCTGAACGGACCTCGCGCGACCCGAAGCTATACTGACCGAATGAGTCACACCGACCCGGCGGCTCCGGTTGCCGCTCCGTCCAGCACGTCGCCTTCCCCCACTCCGTCGTCCGACCGCCCGCGCGTCTTCTCGGGCGTGCAGCCCACCGGCGACCTGCACCTGGGTACCTACGTCGGTGCCTTGCGGCAGTGGGTCGAGCGCCAGGATGAGCGCGACAACGTCTTCTGCGTCGTGGACCTCCACGCCCTCACCATCCCCGAGGCGGTCGATCCCGGACGCCTCAAGGACGACGTCCGGCGCGTGGCCGCCCTCTACCTTGCCGTCGGGCTCGATCCGGACAGCAACGTGATCTTCGCGCAGTCGCACGTGCACGAGCACGCCGAGCTCACCTGGCTGCTCAACTGCGTCACGCCGCTCGGCTGGCTCTACCGCATGACGCAGTTCAAGACCAAGTCGGAGGGCAAGGAGAGCGTGGGGACCGGGCTGCTCGACTACCCGGTGCTGCAAGCGGCCGACATCCTGCTCTACGACACCGAGGTCGTCCCCGTCGGCGAGGACCAGCGGCAACACATCGAGCTCACGCGGGACATCGCGGTGCGCTTCAACAACCTCTTCGGTGAGGTCTTCGTGCTGCCGAAGGCCGTGGTGCCGTCGTTCGGCGCACGCATCATGGGCCTCGACGACCCCGACGTGAAGATGTCGAAGAGCATCGCGAGCCAGCGTTCGGGGCACGCCGTGAACCTGCTCGACGACGAGCGCACCGTGCGCAAGGCGATCATGTCGGCGGTCACCGACTCGGGGCGCGAGGTCCGCTTCGAGCACGCCTCGGCCGGGGTGCGGAACCTGCTCACCATCCTGCAGACCCTCGACGGCCGGCCGATGGAGGCGCTCGAGCAGGAGTTCGAAGGGAAGGGCTACGGCGACCTCAAGAAGGCGGTGGCCGGCGTCGTGCTCGACACCTTGACGCCGATCCGGCAACGCTTCGACGCCATCATGGCCGAGCCCGGGCGCATCGACGAGCTGCTCGCGCACGGAGCGGAGCGTGCCCGCGACATCGCCGCGCCGACCCTGGCCAGGGCCAAGGAGGCGATGGGGGTTGGCTGAGCGGGACGCGTCCCGCACGGACGCTGGCCGTCGCGGCGTGCTGATGCTCTTCCTCGACGGTGTCGGGCTGGGCGACGCCGACCCCGAAGGCAACCCCCTGGCCGCGGCCACGCTGCCGTCCCTGCGGGAGCTGATCGGAGGCGCGCCGGTCGCCGCCGCCGCCGCACGCACCGCCGACGGCGTGGTGTTCCGTTCGCTCGACGCGCGTCTGGGACACGCGGGCCTGCCGCAGTCTGCCACCGGTCAGACCAGCCTGCTGACGGGGCGCAACGCCGCCGAGCTGATGGGCCGCCACTACGGGCCCTGGCCGGGGCCGACGCTGGTGCGGGCCCTGCAGGACGGGACGCTGTTCCACCACGCCGGCGGGGCCGCCGCGCTCGCCAACGCCTACCCCGAGGGGTACTTCCGCGCCGTCGAGCGCCGCCGGCTCCGGCCCAACGCGCCGGTGACGGCGGCCCGGGCGGCCGAGGTGAGGCTGTTCGACCTCGACGACTACCGTGACGGCGCCGCGCTCGCCGCCGACATCACGGGCCTGGCGTTCCAGGAGCTCGATCCCGACCTGCCGCGCCTGACGCCGGAGGAGGCGGGAAGGCGGCTGGCGCGGCTGGCCGGCGAGCACGCCTTCACCTTCTACGACGTCTGGCTCACCGACCGGTTCGGCCACCAGCAGCGCCATGCCGAGGCGGTCGCGCTGCTCGAAGCCATCGACGGGTTGATCGCGGGGATGCTGCCGGCGCTGGGGGAGACCACCCTGGTGCTCACGTCCGATCACGGCAACGTCGAGGACCTGACGTCGTCGCGTCACACGCTCAACCCCGTGCCGCTGTTGGCGGTGGGTCCCGGGGCGGAGGCGTTCTCCGCTGCGACGGATCTGATGGACGTCTACGGGGGCGTTCGGCAGGTGCTGGCCCGGGCCTGACCGGCGCGGATCAACCGCCCAGGCGGAGCACGATGAACGCCTCGTACCAGGCACCCACCAGCAGCATCACCATGGCGAAGGGCAGCATCGCCGCGAGCTTGCGGAAGGCCTGTGGCAGGGCGCCCAGACCGCGCCGCACCAGCGTGGCGAGGAACATGCCGCCTCCGGCCACCACCACGAAGTACGAGCTGAGCTCGATGAGCAGCAGGATCAGCACCAGCACGAGCTGGCCCGCCGAGGCGGTGCCGATGAGTCCGAACGGGATGCCCTGCACGAAGTACGACGCGGCGCTCAACAGGTAGGCGGGGATCCCGAACAGGAGTGCCAGGGTGAAGGTCACCGAGAGCGTCACGACCACGAAGTTCTGGTAGTAGGTGGTGACCGCCGCCCGGACGATGTCGCCGCTGCCGTAGGCCTGGGTGGCGCCGACGCTGGTGACCGCGGTCTTGACGACCGACACCACCGCCGTCTCGCACTCCTTGGGCAGCCCGGAGCCGACCAGCGCTCCCAGCGCGAACAGGCCGTAGAGGAACACGAAGGTGCCGATCACGAGCCGGCGGTGCTCGCGGATGTAGCCCCAGCCCTCACGCAGCCAGCGCCGGAGGGGGCTGGGTCGGACCAGACCGAGGAGGATCAGCAGGCTGAACGCGATGAACAGCCACGAGGCCGTGCTTCCCTGGAGCCACGCGCGCACGCCGCCGGGTTGGACGGCGCTGCGGTAGCCCACGTCCTCGACGCGCCAGGTCTTGCCGCTCCGGCTCAGGTCGACCTCCACCACGTCGAGCTGGTTGCCCGGCCGAACGGCGCTGTAGGTGAAGGTCTTGTGGTTCGGGTCGTGGGTGGGCTGTTCCTGCCGGTCGTTCAGGTGCACCTTCGTGCCCGCCTGGGGCGCGGGGTGCGCGATCATGCCTGGAAGCGCCTGGCACAGCTGCTCGGTGTCGAGCGACGAGAGCTGCTCCAGCGTGACCGGGGTCCGCTTCAGCCAGGTCTCGACCGCGCGATCGGCGAGCGCGGCGGGGTCGCTGCCGGTCATGCCGATGGCGGAGGCGGTGCCGGAGGCGCTGGCCGTGGCCGTTCCGGCGTCGGAGCTCGCGGGGGTCGACGCGGACGGCGTCGCCGGCGCAGGGTTTGCGGCCGGCTGCGCGGTGCCGGCCGGAGACGTGCCCTGCGCGCTCGCCACACCGCACAGCAGGGTGGCGGCGAACAGCAGAACGAGGAGGGCAGGGGCGCGGCGGACTTGGTGCATCGGAGGGGCTCCCTCGACTAGGCGGCTCCGGGCCTTCCGGACCGCGCCAGCAAGCATACCCCACACGCGGACCTCGCCGGAGCGCCGTCTGCGCTGCCGGACGAGGGCGCTCGAGGCGGTAGACTCGGTGCCGGCAATGGCGAGACCGGCCGTCTGGTACCTGAATGCCGCGCGCCGCACCGTGCGCGCGGTGCTGCCGGTGCTGGCGCCGCCCGACGACGCCTTCGCCGCCGCCCGCTTGCCGCCCGAGGAGCTACGCCTGTACCGGACGATGGACCCCCGCGACCGGCACCACGCCTGCGAGGTGACCAAGGCGCTGCTGGCGCGTCACCCCGAGGCGTCCGACGAGCTGGTCCGCGCCGCCTTGCTGCACGACGTGGGCAAGGCCGCCAGACCGTATCACGTGCTGGAACGCATCCTCGCGCACCTGCTGCCGGAGCGTGCGCTGCCGCCGGAACCGCGCCTCGGCGGCCTCGCAGGTGCGCTCCAGATGAAGCGGCATCACCACCTGTACGGCGCGGCCATGATCCGCGAGGCCGGCGGCAGCGAGGCGGTGGCCCGCCTGGTCGAGCACCACCATGTCGCCGGAGGCGAGGCCGAGCTCCTGCGCCTCATCGATGACGAGACCTGAGCCCGACGACATCATCGCCTGGCTGCAAGGACGCCAGCGGTTCGGGGTGCGGCTCGGCCTGGAGCGCATGCGCCGGTTGCTGGAGACCCTCGGCCACCCGGAGCGGACCTTCCGCTCCGCGCTCGTGGCCGGCACCAACGGCAAGGGGAGCACGGCGGCGGTGCTGGCTGCGGCGCTCGCGGCGGAGGGCGCCCGCGTCGGCCTCACCACCAGCCCGCACCTGCTCGAGCTCACCGAGCGCGTCCTGGTGGACGGTATGCCGGTCGACGACGAGGCCCTCCGGGGCGCGCTGCGACGCGTGCGGGAGCCGGCCGAGCAGCTCGACGCCACCTTCTTCGAGATCGTCACGGCTGCGGCCATGCTGTCGTTCGCCGAGGCGGGTGTCGACACGGCCGTGCTGGAGGTAGGGCTGGGAGGGCGGTTCGACGCTACCAACGTGGTCGATCCCGCGCTGTCGCTGATCACCGGGATCGCGCTCGACCACACGGCCGTGCTCGGTGACACGGTGGCGCAGATCGCGCGCGAGAAGGCGGGGATTCTCAGGCCGGGCCGGGTGGCGTGGACCGGTGCGGAGGGTGAAGCGTTGCGCTGCCTGCTGGCCGAGGCGGAGGCGGTGGGGGCGCCGTTGCGCGCGCTGCGGGGCGAGGTGGACCTGCGCGTGACGGACCGCGGCTGGGGGGGCCTCGAGCTCACGCTGACGTGGCCGGAGGGCGAGCTGGTCGCGTCCACACCCCTGGTGGGAAGGCATCAGGCCCGCAACGTGGCGCTGGCACTCGTCGGAGCGATCGCCCTGGGGGTGTCGCCCGAGGCCGCGGTGCAAGGGGCGGCCTCGGCGCGCTGGCCTGGGCGGCTCGAGCGGATCCCGTACCGGGGGTGCTGGCTGGTGCTCGACGGGGCGCACAACCCCGAAGCGGCGAAGGCGCTCGCGGGCGCGTTGGGCCGCCTGGAGGGGCGCGTGCCGGTGCTGGTGCTGGGCGTCTCGGCCGACAAGGATGTGGCGGGCATGGCCGATGTCCTGGCCGGCGTCGCCGAACACGTCATCGCCACGCGAGCGGGCGCGAGCCCCCGCGCCATGGCGCCGGCGGCGCTGGCTCCCCTCGTGGGTGCGGCGGAGGCGGTCGACGACGCGGCCGAAGCCCTCGAGCGTGCGCGCCTGCGGGCCGGTGCGGGCGGCACGATCGTGGTCGCCGGCAGCCTGTTCCTGGTCGGTGAGGTGCGGGCGTTGGCCCTGGGCGAGATGCCCGAGCCGGGGGAGCGGTGGCAGTGAGCGTGCGCCCGCGGCGCTCTGCGGCCCGGCCGGATCAGCCGGTCCGCCTGCGCTCGCGCCGGTACGCGGCGTAGTGCTTGTAGAGGACGACGACCGCCATGGAGGTGACGCCGATAGCGATGGCGAGCGCGCGTGCGGCGTCCTCGCCGCGGAGCAGGAGCACCAGGGCCACCAGCCCCGGGTAGAGCACCACGGTGATGACCGCGGCTACGCCCGAGCGGCGCCGCATGGCCAGCGTCAGCACGATCAGCAGGGCCGTGCCGGCGGCGCCCCCTAGCGGGTAGAGCGGCAGCGCGACGCCGAGGGCGGTGGCCAGCCCTTTGCCACCGCGGAACCCCGCGTACAGCGAGAAGGCGTGCCCCAGGATGGCGCCCAGGCCCGCGGCGAGGGGGGCTGTCAGGGCGGCGGCCACCCCGGTAGGGGGCGCGGCGAAACCGGCCAGGGCGAGGCCGACGGCGGTGGCGAGGGCGCCCTTGGCGGCGTCGAGCGCCAGGACCAGGGCGCCCAGCCCGAGTCCGAGGTTGCGCGCCGTGTTCATGGCGCCCATGTTCCCGGAGCCGACCTCGAAGATGACGGCGCCCCGGAGGCGGGCGATCCAGGCGGCGAAGGGCAGCGAGCCCAGCAGGTAGCCCGCCACCAGCGCGGCCGTTGCCTCAAGCACCGGGCGCTCCGGCGGGGTGCCCGGCGTGGGCGGCGAGCGTCCGTAACTCCCGGACGTGGTAGGCGACGTAGTGCGTCAGCGTCCTCCAGTGCAGGACGCGGTCGCTGGGGGGCGAGCGCAGGATCTGGTGGAGGCTGCCCTGCACGAGGCGCTGCAGCTCGGCCGCGCCCTCGGCCCCGAGCCTCAGGCCGCGGGCGCAGCGCTCGCAGCTCAAGCCGCCCCCGGCCACGTCGAGCGCGACCAGCGGAGCGGGAGCGTGGCAGTGCAGGCACTCGCTGGTGTTGGGCGCCAGCCCCGCCAGCCCCAACAGCTTCCAGGCGTAGGCCAGCGCCACGAGGTCGGGATCGGGGTGGCGG
Organism: Deinococcales bacterium; assembly: GCA_037386005.1. GTDB lineage: Bacteria > Deinococcota > Deinococci > Deinococcales > Trueperaceae > JASBRS01. The sequence continues at coordinate 8,052 of JARRMM010000093.1, forward strand.
TTCAGCCCCCGCAGCCCGCTCGCCAGATAGGCGTAGACCTGCTCGCCCAGGTGCACGTCCACGGTGAGGGCGTCGGTGAGCTCGGCCAGGACGTGGGCGTACGGGTAGACCTCGGGACGGCTGAGGTTGGGGAGGGCGCCGTTGAGGCGCACCTGGGTCAGCAGCGCGAGATCGTCGTCGCGCTTGCGGTAGTACTGCACGGTGACGTCGTGGAAGAGGCTGAGACGGCCGAGGTTCCCGCCGGGGAGCCGACCCTTGCGGGCCACCCCACGCCACTTGCCGTGCTCGCTCATGATGGTGGCGACCACGTCGCCGCTCGGTAGGGTCTTCCGCCGGATGACGATGCCCTCGGTCACGAAGGTGCGCCGCACGCCTCCAGTGTACGGGGCCGGACGGCGGCTCAGCGCTCGGCGGTGGACCGCCAGAGCACGAGCGCCTCGCCCTCCACGCTCTGCAGGTCGAGCTCGAGCCCGGCCGGGAGGTGCAGGGCGTCGCCCCGCTCCAGGATGCGGAAGTCACCGTGCGGGAGGTCGACGATCAAGCGCCCTTCGAGCACCAGTACCCAGCTCGCGGCCGACGTCGTCTCGCGGCGCCGCTCTGCCAGCCGCCTCACGCTCAGGTCGGTGCCGGGGACCACGGCGGCCGCCTCCCCGGCGGCCCGCGCCAGTCCCAGCAGGTTGAGCGGCTCGCCGATGCGCATGGCGGTCGCCACTCAGGCCCGTTCGGCCTGTGGCTCCTGGCTGCGGCTCTTGCCGAAGGCCATGCGCAGCTTGAACATGCCGCGCTTGTGGAGGCGGGCGACCTCCTCGGGGCTGACCGCCAGCGCCCGCCCGACCTCGTCGTGCGGCTGCGGCTCGCGCCCCTCCATGCCCTCGACGCGCGCCACGACCTCCGCCACCTGCGGATCCAGCTCGTTCAAGAATCGCTCGAGGTCGGCCTTGCCGGCCTTGGGGCGGTCCTCCGCGGCGGACGTCTTCTTCTTGCCCTTGCCCCGCGCCGCGGTCTTCCCCTTGGCCTTGCCGCCCTTGCCCTTCGCACCCGCGGTCTTGCCACGGCGTGCGCCACCGGCGCTCTTCCCGGTCTTGGCGGCCCTCGCGGCCAGCAGCTCGACGGCTTGCTCCATGCTGATGTCGTCGGGGGAGAGGTCGTTGGGGAGCGAGGCGTTGAGCTTGCCGCTCTTGACGTACGGGCCGTAGCGGCCGTCACGGACCTCCACCGCCGCGCCGGTCTCGGGGTGCTCTCCCAGCGTCCGGAGCGGCTTGTTCCGCGCCGCCTTCTTTCGGAGCAGCTCCAGCGCCTGCTCCAGGGTCACGTCGAGCACGAAGGTGTCCTTGGGTACGGAGGCGTAGACGCCCTGGTGGCGTACGTATGGCCCGTAGCGGCCCACCCCGACCTCCACCGGCTTGCCGGTCTCGGGGTGCTCGCCGATGGCGGCGGGCATGGCCAGCAACCGCATCGCCAGCTCCGCATGGACGTCGTGAGGGGCCACGCCGGGCGGCAACGACACGCGCTTGGGCTTGGACTTCTTGTCCGCCTTCTTCTTGTCGGGCGGGTCCTCGCCGAGCTGCAGGTAGGGGCCGTAGGGCCCGCGCTTCAGAAGCATCGGCAGACCGGTGTCGGGGTGCTCTCCGACCACTACGTCGCCCTTGTTCCCCTCGCGCAGGTGCTGCTCCAGCATCTCACGGGTGACATCGCCGGGTGCGAGCTCGTCCGGGAGCGAGGCGGTCTTCAGCTCGCCCTCCTCCACCGGCCCCTCGACGTAGGGGCCGTAGCGACCGCAGCGTACCGGTGGCGATGTCGTCGAGCGCCGCTTCCATGTTGGCGGTGAACTCGGTGTCGACGAGTTGCGCGAACTGCCGCTCGAGCAGGTTGTTGGTGGCGAACGCCGTGAACGTGGGCACCAGCTGCGAGCCGTTCTTGCGGGCGTAGCCGCGCCGCATGATGGTGTCGATGATGCTGGCGTAGGTGCTCGGACGACCGATGCCCTCGCCCTCGAGCAGCTTCACCAGCGATGCCTCGGTGAAGCGCGCGGGCGGCTTCGTCTCGTGCCCTTCCGCGTCCACGCCGTCCGCGATCAGCGCGTCGCCGCGGGCGAGCTCGGGCAGAGGCTGCTCGCGGTCGTCGAGCGCGGCCTCGGGGTCGTCGGAGCCCTCCACGTAGGCGCGGAAGAAGCCGGGGAAGAGGATGGTGCGGCCGCTCGCCCGGAAGGAGGCCTCGCCCTGCTGTGTGGACGCCGTGATCCGCGCGGTGACGAACTTGAGGCGAGCGTCGGCCATCTGCGTGGCCAGGGTGCGCTTCCACACGAGCTCGTAGAGGGCCGCCTGCACGCCCTTGAGGCCGTGCTCCTCGGCGGTGGGCATGGCGCGGCCGGCCGGCCGGATGGCCTCGTGAGCCTCCTGGGCGTTGCGGGCGGTGCCTTTGAACTGGCGCGGGCGCGGGCTCAGGTAGTCGCTGCCATAGCGCCGCTCGATCGCTTCGCGGCTCCCCTCGACGGCCTCCTGCGACAGGTGCGTCGAGTCGGTACGCATGTAGGTGATGTAGCCGTTCTCGTAGAGCTCCTGCGCGACCCGCATGGTGTCCTTGGCGGCGAGGCCGAGCTTGCGGCTGGCTTCCTGCTGCAGGGTCGAGGTCGTGAACGGCGCCGACGGCGAGCGCGTGGCGCTCCTCTCCTCGACCGACGCCACCTGCCACGGGGCGACGCGCGCCTGCTCCGCCAGACGCCGAGCGTCCGCCTCGCCGAGCAGCAGCACGTCGCGGCCGGCCTCCACGCCTTCCTTGAGGCGGCCGGTGTCGGCGTCGAAGTCGCGCCCGCCGGCCAGGCGTACGCCGTCGAGATGCGTCAGCACGGCCCCGAAGGCGCTGGCATCCTTGCGCAGGCGAGCCTGGAGGTCCCAGTAGGTCGCCGGCGTGAAGCGCATGCGCTCCTTCTCGCGCAGGACCAGCAGCCGCACCGCCACGCTCTGCACGCGGCCCGCCGACAGCTTCGGGGCGATCTTCTTCCACAGGAGCGGGCTGATGCTATAGCCCACCAGCCGGTCCAGGACGCGACGGGTCTCCTGGGCATCGACGAGGTGCACGTCGATGTCGCGCGTGCTGTCGAGAGCCCCCCGGATGGCGTCCTCGGTGATCTCGTGGAACACCATGCGCTTGACCGGCACGTCGGGCTTCAGGACCTCGACGAGGTGCCAGCCGATCGACTCCCCCTCGCGATCCTCGTCGGTCGCGATGTAGAGCTCGTCGGCCTTCTTCAGTGCCGAGCGGAGGTTGCTCACGACGTTCTTCTTGCGCGTGGACACCACGTACAGCGGTTTGAAGCCTCGCTCCACGTCGACGCCGAGGCGCGCCCAGGTCTTGCCCTTGAGGTCCTTGGGGATCTCGGCGGCGGACGCGGGGAGATCGCGGACGTGGCCCATCGAGGCCTCGACCTGGTACTCCGGCGGCAAGAAGCGCCGGATGGTCCTGGCCTTGGTGGGTGATTCCACGATGACGAGGCGTTTGGTCGGTTTCTGAGCAGTCAATGGGGTTCCACCTTCAAATGCGCCGCCATTATACGGACCACCCCCGTGATGTCAATCGTGGCCTGGGCATCAGGGCGCGCACGCGTGCGGCGGGGCCTCCCGGGCTGCTCTCGGGGACGAGGCCCGGCGTCGTCGCCCATTCACGGCCCGCACCGACGCCAGGGGCCGACCGCGCGGACCGAGCGTAGGGCCAGGCGTCAGAGGGGCCGGCGGTGGCTGATGGCCCGACCGAGGGTGACCTCATCGGCGTACTCGAGATCGCCGCCCATCGGCAGGCCGTAGGCGATGCGCGAGACCGACAGACCGCGCTCACCGAGCTGGCGCGCCAGGTACATGGCGGTCGCCTCGCCTTCCACCGTCGTCGAGGTGGCGAGGATGACCTCCCGGATCTCGGGCGTCTGCGCACGCTCCATCAGGGCGTGGATGGTGAGCTGGTCGGGCCCGATGCCGTTCATGGGGCTGAGCGCGCCGTGCAGCACGTGGTAGAGCCCCTGGTACTCACCGCTCCGCTCGATCGCGAGCACGTCCGCCGGCTGCTCGACCACGCACAATACCGAGCGCTCGCGCTGGCCGTCGGAGCACACCGCACACGATGCCTCCCCCTTGGTCATGACGTTGAAGCAGACCGGACAGCGGTCGAGCGAGGCCTTGGCGTCGCGGATGGCCTCCGACAGCCTGCGCACGTCCTCCTCGGGCTGGTTGAAGAGGTAGAAGGCGAGACGCTGGGCGCTCTTGGGCCCGATGCCGGGCAAGCGGCCGAGCTCGCGGATCAGGGTGACGAGGGCGGAGGGGTACCTCATCGACGGGCGATCCGAGCACGTCGGGCGATCAGAACAGGCCTCCCATGCCTCCCAGGCCGGAGAGGCCCCCCATGGCGCCGCCGAGCTCCTGCTCCTGCAGCTCCTTGACCTTGCGCTGGGCGTCGTTGATGGCCGCGGTGACCAGGTCCTCGAGCATCTCGAGGTCCTCCGGGTCGACCGCCTTCGGGTCGATATGCACGCGCGTGACGGTACCGTCGCCGTTGGCGCTGGCGGTCACCATGCCGCCCCCGGCGCTGCCCTCCACCGACATGCCCGCGAGGCGCTCCTGAGCCTCGGCCATCTGCTTCTGCGCGCGCTGCGCTTCCTTCATGAGTTTCTGGATGTTCATGCGTTCTCCCAGGGCAGTCTAGCCTGCGTCGGTGCGATGGGGGGTCGTACGGTCCGGGCCGTCGGGCCCGCCGCTCGCGGTGGGCCCGGGGTGCTGTCCGCCGGATGGGTCGGCGTCGCTACCAGGATCGGTGCCCGGGTCGGTGCCCGGGTCGGGGTCGCGGGCGAGGTCGTCAGCGGATCCGAGCGTGAGCTCGCTCTCGGCGTCCGGGTCCGGTTCGTCGCCACGCGGCGAGACCGCCAGCACCTCACCGGGGAAGAGCTCCTCGAGCGCTTCGACCGTGTCGCGGAGAGCGGCGGGAAGCTCCTCGGCGGTGGCGTCGCCACCGAGCAGGGCGTGCTGCAGGTCTGCGCCGCCGCCCTTACCACCGCCCGCGGCCCTGCCGCGCGGCCGGGCGGGGCTCGCGGGCGGACGGGGACGTGCCGGCGAAGGGGACGGCACCGGTGACGACGCTGGGGACGGCGCTGCGGACGGCGTCGGGGATGACGCCGGGCGCGCGGGCTCCTGAGTGGTGCCGCCGGTCGGTTCGCGGGGCCCGTCCTGCGGCGGCTGGTCCCAGAAGCCGGGTGGCAGCTCCTCGAAGCCGGTCGCGACGTCGTCGGGGATGCCAGGGTCCGGGTCGGCTGGGCCCGGGTCGGCTGGGTCCGGGTCGGCTGGGCCCGGGCCAGGATCGGGCCGCGCGCGGGA
>JARRMM010000094.1:0-14476 GCA_037386005.1 Deinococcales bacterium
GCCCGCGGTGGTGGCCAGGGGCAGAATCGAACTGCCGACACTGCGATTTTCAGTCGCATGCTCTACCGACTGAGCTACCTGGCCAAGAGCCGGTGGCGCCCCATCGGGGCGCCGACCGGGATGTGGCGGAGCGGACGGGATTTGAACCCGCGACCTTCTGCGTGACAGGCAGATATGCTAACCGCTACACTACCGCTCCGCGCGGGCCCGTGAGCGAGTCGCCGACGCTCAGGGCGAGAGGTAGGATACCCGGCGCCGACGCGGACTGTCAACGGCGCGGGCGGCCCTGGAAGCGGCTACTTCGGGGCGTTGACCGCCGAGCTCGCAGCGCCGGCGTGTTCGCCCCGTTCGGCCCCCGTGGCGCCGTCGGCGACCGGTGAGATCCCGAGCTCGCGCAGCGCCGCACGGATCCCCTCGGGACCGTACCCCATCGCCTCGTGCTGCTTCTCGGGGGTGCCGTGCGGCACGGTGACGTCCGGGATGCCCAGGCGACGGAGCGGTACCGACAGGTCGGCGTCCGCCAGCGCCTCGGCCACGGCCGAGCCGAAGCCGCCGACGACGGTGTGATCCTCGATGCTGATCAGCGCGCGGTACGACCGGGCCAGCGCCGCGAGCAGCTCACGGTCGAGGGGCTTGATGAAGCGGGCGTTGACGACGCCCACGCGCGGGTCGTCGCCGGCCGCCTGCAGGGCATCGTCGACGGTCGGCCCGGTCGCCAGCAACGCCACCTCGCTCCCCTCCTTGAGGACCTCCCAGGTACCCCAGGTCAGCTCGGGCCAGCTCTCGAAGGGCCCGTCCTGGGCCGCATCGACCGCTCCCCTGGGCCAGCGGATGGCCCGTGGACCGCCGAGCTGGAAGGCCGCCTTGAGCATGCCGCGCATCTCGTCGGCGTCCCTGGGCATGCCGATGGCCACGTTCGGGACGGCCCGCAGGTAGGCCATGTCGTAGATGCCCTGGTGCGTGGCGCCGTCACCTCCGACGAGCCCGGCGCGGTCGATGGCGAAGATGACGTCGAGGTTCTCGAGCGAGACGTCGTGGATGACCTGGTCGTAGCCGCGCTGCAGGAAGGTGCTATAGATGGCGACGATGGGCTTCTCGCCCCTCAGCGCCAGCCCTGCCCCGACCGTCACCGCCACGTCCTCGGCGATGCCCACGTCGATGAAGCGGTCGGGGTGCGCCTTGCTGTAGTCCACCAGGCCGCTGCCCTCGCGCATCGCCGGGGTGATCACCCAGACGCGATCGTCGGCCTCGGCCATGGCGCTGGCCGCGTCGCCGAAGGCGTTGGACCAGCTGTACGCCTTGCCCTTCGCCACCGGGTGATCCGGGTCGAAGGCCGACGCGCCGTGCCAGGTGATGGGGTCGTTCTCGGCGACCTCGTAGCCCTTGCCCTTGCGGGTGACGATGTGCAGCATGGTCGGACCGTCGAGCCGCCGGATGTGCTCGAGGTAGTACAGCAGCTGGGGGATGTTGTGACCGTCGATCGGTCCGACGTAGCGCAGACCCATGGCGTGGAACGGATTGTTGCTCGCGGGGTCGAAGAAGCGCCGGGCCGCCTTCTTGGCCCGGCTCCCGATGTCCGCCAGCGGCTCCCACACACCGGAGAGCGCCTCCTTGGAGCCCTTCTCGGCCTGCTGGAACCAGCGTTGCACCTGCAAGGTGCTCAGGTAGTGCTTGAGCGCCCCCACGTTCTCGCTGATCGACATCTCGTTGTCGTTCAGGACGATGGTCATGCGCGGCTTGACGTGCCCGATCTGGTTGAGCGCGGCCAACGCCATCCCGCCCGTCAACGCCCCGTCGCCGATGACGGCGACCACGTCGTAGTCCGCGCCGCGCGCATCACGCGACAGCGTCATCCCGAGCGACGCGGCCAGGCTGGTGCTGGCGTGACCGACGGTGAGCGCGTCGTGCTCGGACTCGCTACTCGTCGCGAAGCCGGCCAGCCCGTCGTCCTTCCGGATGGTGGCCATGCGCTCGCGGCGGCCGGTGAGGATCTTGTGGCCGTAGGTCTGGTGCCCTACGTCCCAGACGATGCGGTCCCTCGCCGAGTCGTAGAGGTAGTGCAGGGCGACGGTGAGCTCGATGGCTCCGAGGCTGGAGGCGAGATGCCCGCCCGCCTTGGAGCACGCCCGCACCACCTCGCTCCGCAGCTCCTCGGCGAGCTGCGGGAGATCGTCACGATCCAATCGCTTCAGGTCCTGAGGGAACCGGATGTCCTCGAGTAGCGCCATTGCCGTACCACACCTCCCCGGTCGGCCTTCATCCTCATGAGTCTAGCAGAGGGCATTCCGGGGACACGGTAGCGGCCCACCCGCTTTCGGCATGCATCTTGCGCCGGGTCGGGCCGTCGGGCGCCTCAACCCCCGCCGGAGGACGCGCCCGCGTCTCCCGGCTTCGGCTTCAAGACGTTGCTGGCGATCAGGACGTTGCCGTTCTCGTCACGCACCTCGCCGATGTTGGGGGTGAACCAGAACTGCTGGGTCAGCTTGCTGGTGACGTTGGCGTTCTTGTCCAGGGTGCGGGTGGTGAACGACACCACGTACACGTCGAACGAGCCCGCCGCCAGGGTGACCGTACGCTTGTCGACCACGGTGTAGACGTAGTGCACCTGGAGCGTCTTGGCGGCCTGGCTGTTGTCGCCCCCGGTGGCCTGCACGTGGACCGTGGTGTCGCCGTCCCAGGTAGCGCCCACCCGGAGCCCGCCCTCGGCGGGGAATTCCTTGATCGGCGGGTCGAAGTTGATGATCGTGCCCAGCTTGTTCTCGCGGCCCAGGTAGACACCGTCGCTCTTGTACTGACGGTAGCGGGTGACGTCGAGCCCTCGCCCCTGCGTGTGCCAGGCGATCCACACCTGGCCGTCGAGCACGGTGGGGCCCTCGACGTCGACGACGAGGCGGGGATCGGACAGCTTGGCGCCGTCCGGGAGGTACTCCCAGTGCGCCCCCGTCTGGTGCGGGTAGTAGCTGATCGGCTTGGTGAGCTGCTGGACCGTGACCTGCTTCTCGCTGGTGGGCGCGCAGGCGCCGAGCACGAACAGGAGCGCCACCGGGCCCAGCACAAGGGCGATGCGTCGCATGCGCCACTCTACCCCGCACCACGAACGCGGGGATGTGGACCTCTCATCGTCGGCGTCAGTCGACGGCCGCCTCCGCGCTGTCGCGCACCTGCTGGTAGACCGCGGCGTCACCGGGGTCGAAGCTGTGGAGCAGGGCGAGGTAGGCGGCGACCCAGGCGCTCAGGTACCACAGCACCAGCGCCTCCGCCTCCGGGTCGTCGAGGCCCGCCAACGGCTCCCCGGCGTGTGCGGCCAGGTTCTCGACCTGGGCGACGCGCGTGCCGAGCACCTCGCGCACCAGGGCGACCTCGCGGTCCTCGGGACCGAGCACCAGTCCGACCATGTCGTCGCCGAGCTGATGGCGCCCCTCGAAGGCGCCCGCCACCACGCCGGTGGGGTGCACCCCCGTCGGGATCGCCAGTGTCTTGCCGACCCTGGCCAGCACCTGCTGGATCAGCGGCTGGATGCCGGCGCGGGCACGGCTGCTGATCAGCAACGGGATCCGGTTCCAGAGGGTCCAGGCGACGGTCTTCGCGGGGTTGTGCTCGGTGGGCACGTCGGGACCCAGGCGGGGCAGCAGCTCGCGCAGGCGTGCCTCGGCCGCCTCCAGCGCCTCGCCGTGGCCGGTGGCGCGCCCCAGGTAGTGGAGATGGGTGTGGACGCTGAGCGTGCCCCCGGGGACGCGGAAGGTGGGCTCGAAGGCAGCGTCGCCCAGCACGATCGGCCGGGCGCCGGCGAGCTCGGCGTTGAGCCGCAGGGCGGCCACCTCGCCGAAGTCGAAGCCCGAGGTGAGCAGGAACTGGGTGCCCTTCGCGACCATCGGGCCGTCGACCCAGGGCTCGAGCAGCCCCGCCAGCACCGACGCCTCGCCGAAGCCGAGCACGCCGTACGGCTCGGGTTGCAGCCCGTCGGGCCCGTCGTACGAGCCCGGCAACGCCGCCAGGCGGCTCAGGAACCCACTCGTGTCGAGCGCGGACAGCGCCTCGAAATCATCCAGCATGGCTTCATGGTAGCCCGCCCCGCAGGCGAGCCGCGTCGCGTTCGGGGCGCCTCAGCGCCCCAGCAGGCGCCCGCCGATGTCGCGCCGCAGGTGGGCCCCCGGGAAGTGGATGCGGTCGGCCGCGGCGTAGGCGCGCGCCACGGCGTCCTCGAGCGTGTCGGCCGTCGCCACGACGTTCAGCACGCGTCCGCCGGTCGACACCACACGGCCGTCGGCGCGGCCGGTCCCGGCGTGGAACACGATCACGTCCGGCCCCAGGTCGTCGGGGATGTCGATGGGGATCCCCTTCGAATACGAGCCCGGGTAGCCGGGCGCCGCCATCACCACGCAGGCCGCCTTGCGACCCGTCCAGCACAGCTCGAGCCGGGCCAGCCGCCGGTCCACCACGCTCTCCAGGACGCGCAGCAGGTCGTTGTCCAGGAGCGGCAACACCGCCTGGGTCTCGGGGTCGCCGAAGCGCACGTTGAACTCGAGCACCTTGGCGCCGTCCTCGGTCATCATCAGCCCGATGAAGAGCACTCCCTGGTAGGCGATCCCATCGGCGTTGAGCGCCTTGAGGACGGGCTCGACCACCTTGGTCATCGTCTGCCACTGCTGGGCCGAGCTGAGCAGTGCCGCGGGAGCCACCGCACCCATGCCGCCTGTCATCGGGCCCACGTCGCCCTCGCGCGCCTGCTTGTAGTCCTGGGCCAGCACCATCGGGCGGTACGCGAGCCCGTCGGTGAACAGCAGGAGGCTGATCTCCTGCCCCTCCAGGAACTCCTCGATCACCACCTCGGCACGCTCGTGCTCGAACACGGCGTCCACGGCGGCTTCGGCCTCGGCCACGGTGCGCGCCACCGTCACGCCCTTGCCGGCCGCCAGGGCCGAGTCCTTGACGACGATGGGGGCGCCGACCTCACGCAGGTAGGCGTGGGCCTTGGCCGGGTCCCGGAAGCTCTTGAACGTGGCGGTGGGAATGCCGTGCCGCGCCATGAACTCCTTGGCGAAGCGCTTCGAGCCCTCCAGCCGCGCCGCCTCGGCGCTCGGCCCGAAGATCCTCATCCCCGCCGCCTCGAAGGCGTCGACGATGCCGGCGACCAGAGGCGCCTCGGGGCCTACCACGGTGAGATCGACGGCCTCGTCGCGCGCCAGCGTCAGCAGCGCGTCGACGGTGAGCGGCACGTCCGGGATGATGCGCGCGACGTCCTGCATGCCGGCGTTGCCGGGTGCCACCAGCACCTCGTCCACCCGCTCGGAGCGGGAGAGCTTCCAGGCGAGCGCGTGCTCGCGCCCGCCGCTGCCGACCACCAGGACCTTCATGGGCGCACCTCGGCGGTCGCGGGGGTCGCCCGTCCGCTCAGCACGAGGCGCACGGCGTCCGGGAAGGCGCGATGCTCCTCGGCGCGGATGCGTTCGGCCAGCGTCTCCTCGGTGTCCCCGTCGAGAACGGGCACGCGCCTCTGCACGATGATCCCTCCCGTGTCCACACCCTCGTCCACGAAGTGAACGGTGCAGCCTGTCTCCCGCACGCCGGCGTCGAGCGCCTGGCGCTGCGCCTGGAGGCCCCGGAACGCCGGCAGCAGGCTGGGGTGGACGTTGAGCAGCCGTCCCTGGTAGCGCCGCACGAACGAGGGCGGCAGGATACGCATGAAGCCGGCCAGGCACACCAGGTCGATCCCGGCGTCGTCGAGCGCCTGCATCGCGTCGCCGGCGAACGCCTGCGGGTCACGGAAGGGGATGTGACGCGCCTCCACGCCCGCTGCTTGCGCCTTGGCGAGCGCAGCCGCCGAAGCGCGGTTGCTGATCACCAGCCGTACCTCGCCCACCGGGTCGCCGGCCGGGAAGGCGCGCAGCAGCGCTTCCAGGTTCGAGCCGCGGCCCGACGCGAGCACGGCGATCCGGGCGGGGCGTGGAAGCGGGAACGGCGTCATGCGACCAGTGTACCCAGGCGGCGCGCGCCCGCCCTCACGACGTCTCCGGCAGTCGCTCGGGGTGGTGCTTGCGCCAGTAGCGTGACGCCCCCATGACGGTCATGGCGGCATCGCTGGTGACCTTGTTGCGCAGGCGCACGCCGGCGTTCGCGCCCGCCTGGTCCAGCTCGACGTCCTCGAGCCGCTGCATGCGCGCGACCAGCGCTTCGTCGTTCTCTCCGGCCTGCAGCCCGGCGAGGACCTCCTCGGCCCAGCGCCGGTTGCGTTCCGGCAGCACGGCGAGGTGCTCGTCGGCCGGGGCCACCTCGCCGAAGTGGGTCAGGAACAGCCGCTCCGGCCGAGCTTCGCGCATGCGCGCCACGCTCTCCTCCCACGTCTCCAGGGCGAGCTCGGGCGGTGGCAGGGCGGGCCGCGTCAGGCTCGAGCCCGGCAGCCGGATCCCGGCGCTGTCGCCGGTGAAGAGCGTGCCATCGGGCAGCAGGTAGCTGACGTGGTGGGAGGCGTGCCCCGGCGTGTGGAGGACGCGCACCCGAAGCCCCCCGACCTCGAGGACCTCGCCGCCGTCGACGGCGCGGAGCCGCTCGGCGGGAACGCTCTCCATGGGGCCCCAGAGCTCGTCCATGGCCTCACCGTAGATGCGCCGCGCGCTGCTCACCAGGCGCGCCGGGTCGGCCAGGTGGGGAGCCCCCACGCTGTGGACGACCACGGCAGCGTCGGTGCGCGCGGCCAGCGCCCCGGCGGCGCCCGCGTGGTCGAGATGGATGTGCGTGAGCAGCAGCGTGCGCAGCTCGCCGAGCTCCCAGCCTGCTGCCTCGACGCCGGCCTCGACGTTCTCCAGGGTGACGCCCGGTCCGCTCTCGACCATGGCGAAACCGCCCTCCGGGAGTGGAACCAGGAACACGGCGATCGTCCCCGGCAGCCCGTTGTGGAAGGTGTCGACGACCCAGACGCCGTCCCGCTCCCGCACGCGTGGGAAGTCCGGGAAGGCGCTCATCCGCCCGCGACCTCGTTCATGAGGGTTCCCACCCCCTCGACCTCGACCTCGACGTGGTCGCCCACCCTCAGCGGGCCGACCCCGTCGGGGGTCCCCGTCAACACCAGGTCCCCCGGCCCCAGCGTCATGAACCGGCTGATGTAGCTGAGCACCTCGGCCACCGGGAAGATCATGTCGCGGGTGGTGCCGTCCTGCTTGGTCTCGCCGTTGATGCGGGTCTGCACGCGGACGTCGCTCGGGTCGAGCTCGGTCTCGAGCCACGGGCCCACCGGGCAGAAGCCGTCGGCCGACTTCCCGCGCACCCACTGCAGGTCGGAGTGCTGGCGGTCGCGAGCGGTGACGTCGCAGGCGCAGGTGTAGCCGAGGACGTAGTCGAGTGCGTCCTCCGGTTCCACGTCCCGCATCTCACGCGCGACCACGACGGCGAGCTCCCCCTCGTACTGCAGGTCCTGCGTCCAGGAGGGGTAGGGGATGTCGTCGCCGGGGCCGCGCAGGGTGTTGATGCCCTTGAGGAACAGTCCGGGCTCCTTCGGGAGACCCTGCGCCTCGTGCCCCATCTCCTTGATGTGGCGGGCGTAGTTCCGCCCCACGCAGACGATGATGCCGGGGTCGCACGGCGGCAGCAGGGTCACGTCGCTGAGCGGAACGGTGTGGCCGCTCGGTCGTCCGAGCATGGCGGTGAGCTGCTGGATGTAGCCGCCCTCGACCTCGCCCCAGTGGACGCCGTCGAAGCTGCGGTAGCGAACGCGTTGCACAGTGTGCCTCCTTCGGCCCCGCTCATGCGGGGCACGGCCGCAGCCTTCAGCCGGCTCCGAGCCGTTCCGTCACGTCTTCCCACTCGGCCATCACGTCGATCAGCTGCTGCTCCAACGCTGCGTGCCGCTCGCCGATGGCGATCAAATCGTCGGTCCCTTCGCGGGTCGGGGCGGCCAACCGGCCCGCCAGGTGGTCGAGCTCGCGCTCCAGCGTAGCTACGCGCTGCTCGAGTTCGTCACGCATGCGCTCGAGCTTCCAGCGCGACGGTCCACGGCTGTGCCCCGGGTCCGCGCTCGTGGCGCTCCTCTCGGCGCCCGCGCGAGCCTCGGCCACGACGGCCGCCACCTGCTCGTCCCGCCTCCGCCGCAGCCGCTGGTAGAACGCCCAGTCTCCCTCGAAAGCCTCGAACCGCCCGTCACGCACCTCCCACACCTCGTCGATGAGGGCCTCGAGGAAGCGGCGGTCGTGCGAGACGAGGAGCAGCGTGCCCTGGTACGCCCGCAGCGCGCCCTCGAGCGCCTCGATCATCTCCAGGTCGAGGTGGTTGGTGGGCTCGTCGAGCACCAGCAGGTTGTAGCGCCCGAGGGTCAGCTTGAGGAGCGCCAGGCGCGCCCGCTCCCCGCCGGAGAGGTCGCGCACCCGCTTGTACTGGGCGTCGAACGGGAACAGGAAGCGACCGAGCAGGTTGTGGGCCTCGACGTCCCCCACCATGCGGATCATCTCCTCGATCAGGGTCGCGTCGGGGTCGACGCCGCGCAGGTCCTGGTCGTAGTAGCCCAGGCGCACGCGCGCGCCGGTGCGCACCTCTGCCCGCGGGTCGTCACTCGCCGCCTCGCCGAGCAGCAGGCGTAGGAAGGTCGTCTTGCCGGCACCGTTGGGGCCGACCAGGGCGATGCGCTGGCCCTGGCGCAGCTCGAGGCTCACGTCCTCGAACAGCGTGCGCTCGAAGCGCTTGGTGAGGTGGCGTGCGCTCAGCACGATCTCGCCCGAGGGGTCGCAGTCGAAGCCGAAGCGCGTAGTCCGTTCCGGCCCCTCGGGGGCGTCGACCATGCCGCGGGCGTAGCGCTCCACGCGCCGCTCCATCGCCTTGGCACGGCGATGCAGCTTCGCGTTCTGGCCCGCCCACTGCTTCATCTGCGCGGCCGCCGTCTCCAAGCGGGCGTGCTCCTTCTCCTGGTTGGCGCGCGTGGCCTCCTGGATGCGCCGCTCCTCCGCGCGTGCGGCGCGGAAGGCGGTGGGTGCGTCGTCGCCGACCTGGAGGCGGCCGCGGCCGACCTCGGCGGTCCGGTCGCAGGCGCCGTCGAGGAAGGCGCGGTCGTGGGAGACGATGAGGGCCGCACCCGGGTAGCGTCCCAGGTACCCTTCGAGCCAGCCGCGCATGTCGATGTCGAGGTGGTTGGTGGGCTCGTCGAGGAGCAGCACGTCGGGCTGCGCCATCAGGAGTCGGGCGAGGCCGAGCCGGGTGCGCTCCCCTCCGGAGAGCTGGCGCACCGCCTGCCCCTCGCGCCCGCGGAAGCCGAGCGCGTCCAGCACCGCATCACGCCGGGCGCGCCGGGCGTAGCCGCCGCGTCGCTCGAAGGTCTCGTGCAGCCGCTCCCAGCGGGCGTAGCGCTCGGGATCGTGCAGTCCGGCCACCTCGAGCTCCTCCAGGCCGGCCTGCATGCGCTCGAGGTCGGCGAAGGCCTCCTCGGCGACATCGCCGACCGTGGCGTGGTCGTCGAAGGTGGGGTCTTGCTCCAGCAGCGCGGCCGTCACCTCGGCGCCGCGGTAGACGCTGCCCTTGTCCGGGACCTCGAGCCGCATCAGGAGGCGCAAGACGGTGGTCTTGCCGGCGCCGTTGCGACCGATGAGGGCCGTGCGACTCCCGTCACGCAGCTCCAGCGTGGCGTCCTCGAGCACCACCTGGTCCCCGTACGCCTTCTCGACCTGCTGCAGTGCCGCGAGGAGCATTCCGGGCATCAGTCTACCGTGGGGAGCGCGCCGTGCCCGACGCGGGGACGGCCTTCGGGGGACCCACCGCTAGGCGTCGTTGCCCTATCAGGGGCTCCCGCCACGGAAGCGATGGCCGCGGGCTCGCTCGGTGCTTCGGGGTGCTGCCTGGGTCAGGTCCGGCGGGCTGCACGCCCACCGAGCCGCGGCCCGTTCAGGCGAAGCGGATGTTGTGCTCCGTCTCGATATCGAAGGCGTGCAGGAACTTGACGTCCGCCAAGAGCTGCACCTGGTCGCCCATCTTGACCTGCGCGTGCGGATCGACCTTGGCGACGACGCTCTGGTCTCCGCCCACCGAGGCGATGATCTGCGTCTCGGCGCCCAGCGGCTCGACGACCTCGACGGTGGCATCGATGAGGTTGTCCGCCTCTTCGATGTCGGCGTAGCCCTTGAGACCGAGGTTCTCGGGCCGGATCCCGAGGTAGACCTTCTTGCCGTTGTACGGCGCCAGCTTCTGGCCGAGCTCGCCGTTCGGCTTCATGTCGAACTGCCCGCTCTTGATGCGGCCGTCGTGCACGGTACCGACCATGAAGTTCATGGCTGGCGAGCCGATGAAGCCAGCGACGAACTTGTTGGTCGGCCTGTCGTAGAGGTTGATGGGGCTGTCGACCTGCTGGATGAGCCCGTCCTTCATGACCACGATGCGGGTGCCCATGGTCATGGCCTCGATCTGATCGTGGGTGACGTAGATCGTGGTGACACCCAGCTGCCGGTGCAGCTTGCTGATGGAGGCACGCATCTCGACACGCAGCTTGGCGTCGAGGTTGGACAGCGGCTCGTCCATCAGGAACACCTTGGGCTCGCGCACGATGGCCCGACCCAGGGCCACGCGCTGACGCTGCCCGCCGGAGAGCTCGCGCGGACGCCGGTCGAGCAGGTGCTCGATCTGCAGGATCTGCGCCGTCTCGCGCACCCGCTTCTCGATCTGGTCGCGCGGCGTCTTACGCAGGCGCAAGCCGAACGACATGTTCTGGTGCACGTTCATGTGCGGGTACAAGGCGTAGTTCTGGAACACCATCGCGATGTCGCGGTCCTTCGGCGGGACGTCGTTGACGACCCGCTCGCCGATCCGCGCGGTGCCCTCGGTGATCTCCTCCAGGCCCGCGATCATGCGTAGGGTGGTGGTCTTGCCGCACCCGGAGGGCCCGACGAACACCATGAACTCCGCGTCCTGGATCTCGAGGTTGAAGTCCTGGACGGCGGTCACGTTCCCGAACCGCTTGTAGACGTGATCCAATACTACCTCTGCCACTCGGGGATCCTCCTCGTCGTGGGCCTTCTTGGCTTGCTCAAGCTTAGCACGCGGGAATGGGGCCGGCAACGAGGATAGTCCTTGCGCGGGCGGTCGGGGAGCGCGGCCGGTCCGCGTGCCCCGCGTTCCCACGGACGCTCCGGCGCCGGGTCGCCTCCGCGGTCGCCCTCCGTTCGCCGGGCGAGCCCGGAGGCCGGGCTCCTTGGGCACGGTGGCGCTCCCGAACAGAGGATCGGCCGGACGCTGCTGCGCCCGGCCGATGGTGGTGGAGGCGGCGGGAGTCGAACCCGCGTCCGAGACCCCCGAAGGTAGGTGTCTACGCGTGTAGCCGCCGATCGGTTGTCGGCGCACGGCCGGCTCGACGGCCGGCGCTCTGACTACGGGTTACGCAGCCAGAGCGTAGGTGTTGTTGCCAGTTATTGGCGTTGCAGCTTGGTAACGCGGCCAGCTGCGTCCGCGACGCGCAACCTGACCCCCGACAGGGCCCCGTCGAAACCGTGTCGCCCCCGTGGGATCCTCCCAGGGCCTACGCTCCCTGGCAGTCATTCATTCTAGCACCTCGGGGGCGCGGAGCGCAGGCCTGGGCGCACCTTCCG
The DNA here is from genome assembly GCA_037386005.1 of Deinococcales bacterium. Classification (GTDB taxonomy): domain Bacteria; phylum Deinococcota; class Deinococci; order Deinococcales; family Trueperaceae; genus JASBRS01. Next base: position 11,553 of record JARRMM010000094.1, read on the forward strand.
GGCACGCGCCACGCCTCAGGCCGCCTCCTGCAGGAACCGCCGCAGGTGCGCGGCCACCTGCGGGAACTCGATGAGGAACGCGTCGTGCCCGTGCGGCGAGCGGATGGTGGCGTAGCGCGCGTTGGGGAGCGCCTCCGCCAGCGCCTTCTGCTCGGCCTCCGGGTAGAGCACGTCCGAGGCGATCCCCATCACCAGAGCCGGCATCGTCATGCGGCCCAGCACGGCGCCGACCTTGCCCCGTCCCGCCGCGACGTCGTAGTCGTCCATGGCGCGCGTCAGGTAGAGGTAGGTGTTGGCGTCGAAGCGCTGCACCAGCTTGACGCCCTGGTAGTCGAGGTACGACTCGATCTCGAAGCTCATCCCCAGCAGGCCGGAGGTGGCCGCGGTGCGCTCGCGTCCGAACTTCTGCTCCAGCGAGTCGAAGCTGCGATACGAGAGCATCGCGATGGCGCGCGCCAGCCCCAGCCCTCGCTCCGGTTGCCGGTCGAGCGGGTAGCCCCCCTCCTGCCAGTCCGGGTCGGAGGTGATGGCGCGGCGCGCGACCTCGTTGAGGCCGATGGCCCAGGCGGAGTGGCGCGGGCCGATGGCGATCGGCGCGATGGCGCGCACGCGCTCCGGGTACATGGCCGCCCACTCGAGGACCTGCATCCCGCCCATGCTGCCCCCCACGACCGCGGCCAGCGATCGCACGCCCAAACGGTCGAGCAGCCGCCGCTGCGCCTCCACCATGTCGCGCACGGTGTAGCGGGGGAAGTCGAGGGCGTAGGGGCGGCCGGTCTCGGGGTTGACGCTGCTGGGCCCGGTGCTCCCGTAGCAGCCGCCGAGGACGTTGCTGGAGACGACGAAGTAGCGCCGCGTGTCGATGGCCTTGCCGGGGCCGATGAGGGGGTCCCACCAGCCCGGGACCTCCTCCCGGTCCGTGCGGCCGGCCGCGTGGCCCGAGCCGGTCAAGGCGTGGCAGACCAGCACCGCGTTGTCACCGCGGGCGTTGAGCTCGCCGTAGGTCTCGAAGGCGATCGCGACCTGGGTCAGGCGGCCGCCCAGCTCGAGCTCCAACGGGTCGTGGAAGCTCGCGATGTCCATCACCTGGGGCGTGACGGTGCCGACGCTGCCGTCGGGGTTGGCGGCGCTACGGGCGATGAGCGCCTCGTGCGCGCCCCAGGTCTCGTGGATGAGCGTGCGGTCGCCCGGGTTGCGAGCGGCGCTGCGCTTCATGCCGCTCGCGCCTGCGCGCGGCGCGGCGCGTGCGCGGTCGCCGCTCATACCGGGTTGTCGCGCGTCGTGCCGCGCGTGCTCATGCCGGCACCGGCCGCCGCACGGCCCGCAGCGCCTGGCCGAAGTCCTCGAGGAGGTCGTCGATGTGCTCGATGCCGGGGCTCACCCGTACCAGCCCCGGCGAGATCCCGGCGGCGCGGAGACCCGCGTCGTCGAGCTGTGAGTGGGTGGTGCTGGCCGGGTGCGTGACGCTGGTCTTGGCGTCGCCCAGGTTGACGAGGTTCGAGGCCAGCTTGAGCCGGTCGATGAAGCTCTTCCCCGCTTCGACCCCGCCGTCGACCTGGAAGGTGAGGATGGCGCCGGGGCCCTTCGGGTAGTGCTGCAGGGCGCGCTCGTGCAGCGGGTGCCCCGGCAGGCCCGGGTAGTTCACGTTCGAGACGCCCGGCTGCTGCGTGAGCCACGCCGCCAGCTTCCGGGTGTTCTCGACGTGCCGGTCGGCACGCAGGCTGAGGGTCTCCAGACCCTGGAGGAAGAGGAAGGCGTTCTGCGGCGCCAGCGCGGCGCCGATGTCGCGCAGCCCCTCGACCCGCGCCCGGATGGCGAAGGCGATGTTGCCGAAGGGGCCGCCGACCCCGAAGACCTCCGAGAACACCAGGCCGTGGTAGCTCTCGCTCGGCTCCGAGAAGGCCGGATAGCGGCCGTTGCCCCAGTTGAAGCTGCCGCCGTCGACGATCAGCCCGCCGATGCTGGTGCCGTGCCCGCCGATCCACTTGGTGGCCGAGTGGATGACCACGTCGGCGCCGTGCTCGAAGGGGCGGTAGAGGTAGCCCGCCATGGCCGAGGTGTTGTCCACCACCACCGCCACCCCCCGCTCGTGGGCCACGCGGGCGATGGCGTCGAGGTCCGGCAGGTGCAGCGAAGGGTTGGGGATCGACTCGAGGTACACGGCCTTGGTGGTCTCGTCGATGAGGCGCGCGAAATCGGCGGGGTCGTCCTCGGGGCCCACGAAACGCGTGCCGATGCCGAGGCGCGGCAGCGTGACGTTCAGCATGTTCGAGGTGCCGCCGTAGAGGTTGGGGGACGCCACGATGCTGTCGCCCGCCTGCGCCAGCGTGGTGAAGGCGATGAACTCTGCCGCGTGTCCCGAGGCGACGGCCACGGCAGCGGCGCCCCCTTCGAGGGCGGCGATGCGGCGCTCGAGCACGTCGTTGGTCGGGTTCATGATGCGCGTGTAGATGTTGCCGAACTCCTGCAGCGCGAACAGGCGGGCGGCATGGTCGGCGTCATCGAAGTTGTAGGCGGCGGTCTGGTAGATGGGGACGGCGCGCGACTTGGTGGTGGGATCGGCCTGCTCCTGGCCGGCGTGGATCTGGAGGGTCTCGAAGCGGTAGGGCATGGGGGTCTCCTCGGTGGCTACTGCGCTCCCGCGGGGGCGGCAGGGGGATCGGGGGTGTGGGTGAGACGGGTGGGGGATTCAGGCGCCGCATCGGCTCCATGCTCTGGCGTTGACCCGGGCGCTACGCAGACGTGGCCGTGGTTGTTCGGCAGCGCCTTGCGGGATTCCGGTCGTCGCCGGCGCGCCGGGCACGCCAACGCGCGGCCCGCAGCGCGTGGACGATCGTGCGCCGCGCACACCGTCTCCCAGCGCGACGGGCTCTCCTGGAACCGTGTTCCTTGGCGAACTCGATCGGCCTTGGGACGACGGCAGG
>JARRMM010000095.1:0-11648 GCA_037386005.1 Deinococcales bacterium
GCCGCCGCAGCCGCAAACGTAATCGCAGCCGTCAACGTCGTCTTCCCATGATCCACATGCCCAATCGTCCCCACATTCACATGCGGCTTCGTACGCTCAAACACACCCTTCGCCATGGTCAGCGTCCTTTCCCAGCCGAAACGAGTCGGCCTGCCTGGAGCAGGCACGACTCGCACCGACTTCGGGGTTGAGGATTGGAGCTCGTGGACGGGATTGAACCGTCGACCTCTCCCTTACCAAGGGAGTGCTCTACCACTGAGCTACACGAGCCCGCTTTCGACCCCGTTGTTCGCTCGGTCGCCGCGTGCTGGCCCGCGGGACGTGCCCGCACGCAGGACCGTGCTTGGAGCGGGAGACGGGATTCGAACCCGCGACATTCAGCTTGGGAAGCTGACGCTCTACCAACTGAGCTACTCCCGCACGCCGCGGAGCGCCGTCGTGTGGCGCTTTCGCGGGCGGCGGCCGGACGGACCGACCGCACGTCTGGTGGGCAGGGCTGGATTCGAACCAGCGTAGGCAAAAGCCAACGGATTTACAGTCCGTCCCCTTTAACCACTCGGGCACCTACCCGCACCCAGGACATCACGCCTCGTCGCGTCGTGGAGCCACCCATCGGAGTCGAACCGACAACCTTCCGATTACAAGTCGGATGCTCTACCGGTTGAGCTAGGGTGGCGCACCGCCGAAACGCGGCCTCGCCGACGCTTGCCGCCCTGCTCCGACGCGGAGTCGGGCCCGGGCTGACGTCCGAATGCCTAAGTTAGCACGCCCGTTTTTCCCCTGTCAACGGCACGAATCGCCGTTCGTGACGTCGCTGACGGGCTGCCGCGGCACACCGGCGCGAGGCCCGGGGCCGCCCTCCGGGTGCGCCGGCGGCAACCGCACTCCCGAACCCGGCACGGCGCCCCCAGCCACGGCTCCCAAGCGTCACGCCAGAGCACGAAGCACGTGCGCCCTGGATGCTACGCTAGCTTCGATGGAGGCACGCCAATGAGAATAGGGTCGCTGGGCCTTCCCGAGCTGTTGATCATCCTGCTGGTCGTCCTGCTCATCTTCGGACCGCGCAGGCTGCCCGAGATGGCGAAAGGGCTGGGCCAGTCCGTGCGGGAGTTCCGCAAGGGCGTCAAGGACATGAAGGAGGACTTCGAGGCCGAAGCGAACGACGACGGCTCGAAGGCCGCCCCCTCCAAGGCAACGGCCGCCAAGGATGCCGCCGCGAAGGAGGCTCCCGTGCCGGCCGAAGCGGCCTCGGCGAGCGCCCCGGCCGAGGCGGCCACGGCACCCGCCGTCGACGGCGCCGCCAAGTCGGACGCGAAGCCGAAGGAGGCCTGAGCCCGCAAGCCTCCCGTGACGGCCGCGTGCAGAGCGCCCGCGGCCGCCGGTGCCCGTGGGTTCGACCACGCCTGTGACGCTGATCGAGCACTTCGAGGAGCTCCGTACGCGGCTCCTCATCGCATTCGCCGCCTGGGTCGTGGGCTCGGGCGTTGCCTTCGTGTTCCGGTTCCAGGTACTCGACTGGCTCAAGAACCCGCTGCCCGCCAACACCACCTTGAGCTACTTCGGGGTGTTGGAGCCCTTCACCGTGTCGATGCAGATCGCCAGCTTCTTCGGGCTGGTGGTCGCCTTCCCGGTGATTCTGGGGCAGCTCTGGGGCTTCATCTCGCCGGGGCTCTACCCGCAGGAGCGGCGCTACGCCGTTCCCTTCATCTTCTTCGCGGTGCTCGCCTTCCTCTGCGGCGTGGGGTTCGCCTACTACGCCGTGCTGCCCATCACCATCCCGATCCTGCTCGGCTTCCTGGGCTCGGTGGCCACCGGCCTGCTGTCGATCGGGCGCTACATCTCGACCATCTTGATGCTGATGGGCGTGTTCGGCCTGATGTTCGAGATGCCGGTGCTCGGCTACCTGCTCGCTCGCATCGGGGTGCTCCGCTCGGCGCCCCTGGCCAAGAACCGGCGCTACGCCATCGTGATCGGGCTGGTGTTTGCCGCCGTCATCACGCCCACCGGCGATCCCTTCAACCTCTCCCTGGTGGCCGTACCGCTGATCGTGCTGTACGAGCTCACGGTATGGGTGGTGTACTTCTCGCAGCGTAGGATGGAGTATGGACGGGAAGATCCAGAGCCTACGAGCCCGCATTGACGACCTCAATCTGAAGATCCTGGATCTTCTGTCGGAGCGCGCCCGGATCGCCGAGGAGATCGGTGAGCTGCAGAGCGCGATGGGGTTGTCGCACTACGATCCGGTGCGCGAGCAGGAGATGCTCGAGTTGCTGACCGCGGCCAACCCCGGTCCCTTCACCGACGCCACCGTCAAGAGCCTGTTCAAGCAGGTCTTCCAGGCGAGCATGCAGCTCGAGGAGACCCAGGAGAAGCGCCGCTACCTCACCTCGCGGCGCGGTCACGATGGCGACACCGTGGTCCGGGTCGGCCACGTTTCCATCGGCGGGAAGCACGCGCCCGTGCTCATCGCCGGCCCGTGCGCCATCGAGTCTGCCGCCCAGGTGGAGGCCGTGGCCGCGCACGTGGCGGGACAGGGCGTCACTCTCTTCCGGGGCGGGGCGTTCAAGCCGCGCACCGATCCCTACAGCTTCCAGGGGCTGGGCGAGGAGGGGCTCCGGCTCGCGCGCGAGGCGTGCGATCGGCACGGCCTGGCGCTCGTGAGCGAGATCATGGACGCCGCCCACCTGCCACTGTTCGAGGAGTACGTCGACATGCTGCAGATCGGCGCGCGCAACATGCAGAACTTCACGCTCCTCAAGGCGGCCGGACGCAGTCGCAAGCCGGTGCTCTTGAAGCGCGGCCTGTCGGCCACCGTGGAGGAGTGGGTGATGGCGGCCGAGTACCTCATGCACGAGGGCAACCCCAACATCGTGCTGTGCGAACGTGGCATCCGCACCTTCGAGCGCTACACCCGCAACACCCTCGACGTGTCCGCCGTCGCCCTGGCCAAGCTCGAGACGCACCTGCCCGTGCTCGTGGACGTCACCCACTCGGGTGGCCGCCGCGACCTGCTGGTGCCGCTGACCAAGGCGGGCCTCGCGATCGGCGCCGACGGCATCATGCTGGAAGTCCACCCCAATCCGGCCGTGGCGCTCTCCGACCAGAAGCAGCAAGTGGACTTCGACACCTTCGACCGCTACCTCGAGGACACGGGCTACCACACCAAGCTCTCCGAGAAGCGGCTCGAGGTGTACGGCTTCTAGCGGGTCGACTCGATGCCGGGGTTCGAGGACCTGCTCAACTTCGTCCTGAAGGCCACCAACGTGGCCCCCAGCTACAACGCCGACCGCTGCATCGCGGTCACGCAGTCGAGCACCGCCTGCCACGCGTGCGTGGCGGTCTGTCCCCACGAGGCGGTGCGGCTCGGTCGGGAGGTGGAGATCGATGCCGTCGACTGCACCGGCTGCGGGCTGTGCGTGCAGGTCTGCCCTTCGCAGGCGCTCGAGCCCCGGGTCAGCTATGAGCCCGGTACCTCGGTGCGCTGTTCGCAGGTCGAGGGGAGCGCCCAGAGCGTGCTCTGCCTGGGCCGGCTGCAAGCCACCGACATCGTGCGGCTGGCCGCCAAGCACGGCGACGTGACGCTGGCCCACGGCGACTGTGCCGACTGCCCGATCGGCGTCCCGAAGATCCTGGAGGGGCTCGCCGAGGCGGTCCACGTGGCCGAGGCACTGGTGGCGCAACACGACCGCAGCATCACCGTCCGGGTCGAGCAACGCGAGCGCCTCGAGCAGGACAGGGCCCCGGAAGGCGTCAGCCGCCGCGCGCTCCTCACCGGCGGGTTGCGCAACGTGAGGCGCTCGGCGGCCGGCGCGCTCGCTCCGCTGGAGACGGTGTTGCGGGTGCCCCAGGACCCCGACGAGCCGAAGCCGCTGCCACGGGAGCTGGCGCGCCGCTACCGGGTGCTGGAGCTGGCCCGACCCGCGCCGGACGACCGCGTGCCCTGGCGCCTGCCCCGGGTCGAGGACGGTTGCATCATGTGCCCGGTGTGCACCCGCGTCTGCCCGACCGATGCGTTCTCGCGCGAGTTCGAGCCCGAGGACGGGGGTGCGCCGGTGCTGAAACTCGAGCCCGAGCGCTGCCTCGACTGCGATGCCTGTGTCCGGGCCTGCCCGGTGAAGGTGATCCGGATGGACGACGAGGTGACCTGGGGCGAGCTGTCGGGGGGCTCGCGCGAGGCCTACCGAAGCTCCGGGGACGACGGCCCCCAGGGCAGCATCTACCGCTGAGGACGTTGTTTACGTCGGGACGCCGGCGGCGGCCACGGCGCGCGCACCGGCGGGGCGTACACTGACGCATGACGGTGGACGATTGGGTATTCGAGGCCGTGGAGTCGTCGGGCACCAAGGGCGCCACGTTGCGCCAGGTGCAGCGGTACATCGACGAGAAGCACTTCGAAGAGCTGGCCGTCGACACCATCGAGTCCGCCCTCGCATCGCTCCTGGAGCAAGGACGCCTGACCCGGGAGGGCACGCGGTATTCTGTGGCGCACCGCACGAGCAAGGAGGACGCCCTCAAGAAGTTGTTCGGTGACGGCTGAGTCGTCACCCCCGCATCTCCCCCCGCAGGAGGAACGATGACCACCCGAGCCGCGACGGCCACCGCCGTGTCCCTCGAGGACTTCTACGACCTGGATGCGCTCTACACGCCCGAGGAGCGGATGATCCGCGACAGCGTGCGCGATTTCGTGAGGAGCGAGATCCTCCCGAACGTTGCCGAGTGGTGGCGCGAGGATGTCTTCCCGGAAAGCCTCCCGCGCCGTTTCGGCGAGCTCGGCGTCCTCGGCGCAACGCTGCCGGAGGCCTACGGCGGCGCCGACGCCTCCTACCTGGCCTACGGCCTCATCAACCGGGAGGTCGAGTACGCGGACTCCGGGATGCGCTCCTTCGTCAGCGTCCAATCGAGCCTGGTGATGTACCCCATCCACCGCTACGGCTCCGAGACGCTCAAGAAGACGTGGCTGCCGCGGTTGGCCAGCGGCGAGGCCGTCGGTTGCTTCGGCCTCACCGAGCCGGATGCCGGCAGCGATCCCGGGGCGATGCGCACCCGCGTGCGTAGGGTCGGCGACGAGTACGTCATCAACGGCGTCAAGCGCTGGATCACCAACGGGTCGCGGGCCGACGTGGCGATCGTCTGGGCACGCGACGAGGACTCCGGCGACGTGCTGGGGTTCGCAGTGGAGACGGAGCGCCAGGGCTTCCAGGCGGTCGACATCAAGACCAAGGCCTCCATGCGGGCCTCCGTGACGTCGGAGCTGTACCTCGACGACGTGGTGGTGCCCGCGGCCAACCGGCTCGACGTGACCGGCCTGAGGGGCCCGCTGAGCTGCCTCAACCAGGCGCGCTTCGGGATCGCGTTCGGGGTGCTGGGTGCCGCGCAGGCGTGCTTCGACGAGGTCACCGCCTACGTCGCCGACCGTCCCAGCTTCGGCGAACCGCTCGCCGCCAAGCAGATCGTGCAGGAGCGGCTGTCCGACATGCTGGCGGGCATCACCAAGGGCAGCCTGCTCGCCTACCGGCTGGCCCAGCTCAAGCAAGCGGGGGGCGACCGCCCCTCGCGCGTCTCGTTGGCCAAGCGCGACAACGTCCGTACGGCTCTCGCGGTGGCGCGAGCCGCACGCGACCTGCTGGGCGGGAACGGCATCACGACGGAGTACGCCAGCATCCGCCACATGCTGAACCTGGAGACGGTCGCCACCTACGAGGGCACGGACACCGTGCACACGCTGGTGCTGGGACGGGAGATCACCGGTACGAGCGCCTTCTGAGGCGCCCTCAGCGCAGCACCAGAACCGCCGACGCGAGCAACGCGGCCATGGCCAGGGCGCGCAGGGCATGGTAGCGCCAGATCACGCGGCCGAGCACCCAGCGGGCGTTGAGGTAGGACGCCAGCCACGCTACCGCCAGCCCGGCTCCGAGGATCCAGGAGGCGAAGCGCAGCCCGTACCCCACAGCTACCGCCGCCACCACGAGCACCACCGCGCTGAGCAGGAACAGGCGTGACACTCGCGGCTTGCGCCGGCTCACCGCCCACGCGCCGAAGGCGTTGACGGCGACGATGCCGAGCACCACGAGCATGACGACGATCTGCACCGGCTCAGTCTACCGACGTCACCAACAGGCTGTCGACGGGGTCCAGGCCTGCGAGCACGTCCTGGAGGTAACGGACCTCGACGGGCTTGCGCACGTGGGCGCGCAGCCGGTCGACCAGCCAGGCGTCCGCGCCCGAGCCGCGGTCGGCCACGACGCGTACCAGGCCGACGCCACCGCGCCGGGCGAAGAGGCGCCCGGCCCCGATCACCTCCGCGTCGGTCGGGACCAGCGACGCATCCACGCGACCGGCCTCCCGGCGGAGTTGGTCCGGGTCGAGACGATGCTGCGCCACCACGTGGTCGCCCTCGTCGGCCGCGCGTTCGGCCAGAGCGTCGTTGAGCAGCCAGGGCTGCCCCACGAGCCCTACCACCCTGTGCTCGCCGGGGACGAGCGTCCAGCGCGGCGCCCTGGGGCGCGGCGGCCGTGCCTCCGCCCGGCGTCGCGCCCAGATGCGGCGCACCGCATGAGCATCGTGCACCAGGTTCTGGAGGGCTGGGACCACGGTCCTCTCGATGCCTGGACCGGTGAAGGCCGGGACCGCCACCAGCGGTGGGAGTCCGGCCACGGTCGAGCGCAGCGCGTCCGGGAAGTCGGCGATCCAGGGGTCGGCACCGCCGCCACGCGCCAGGCGCCCGCTGGGCGCCTCGTCCTCCTCCACCGCGTTGAGGTCGGGAACGACGAGCAGGTCGGCGTCCGACAGCGCCACGGCCTGCGCCGCCGCCAGTCGGAACGCCAGCGGACCGATCGCGGCGACCCGCGGTGCCTGTAGCGCCGTGCGGACGGCGGCGGCGTCGGCGACCGAGGGCTCCGCGCCCGCGTCGCGCACGAGCCGCAGCCACAACGGGCCGTAGCGCTCCCAGAGCAGTTGGGTGACGAATCCTACTCGCACGGCAGCGAAGTCTAGCACGCCGGGAAGCGCCCGCGTGGCCACGGAGCGATCGCTCCTAGGCCCGCACGCGCGCCGTGGCGCGCCCGCCGATCCTGACCAGCAGTGCTTCGGCCAGCCGCAACGCAGCGGCCTTGTCCAGGAACTGATTGCCGTTGCCGCACTTCGGCGACAGCACGCACCGCGGGCAACCGCTCTCGCACGGGCAGTCGCGCAGCAGGTCGCGCGCCGCCGTGAGCCACGCTTCGAACTGCGCAGCCCCCGCACGGGCATACCCGACGCCCCCCGGGTAACCGTCGTAGATGAAGACCGTGCTCTTCTCCGTCGGTGGGTACAGCGGGTAGGAGACACCGCCCACATCGGCGCGCTCGCACAGGACGAAGGCGGGCAGGAGCCCGATGAGGGTGTGCTCGAGGGCGTGCAGCGCCCCCGGCAGCTCGTCCGGGCGCACCGCGTGCTCGACCTCCCGCGCGCTGAACCACAACGCCTGGGTGGGGTAGCTCAGCTCCGGCAGATCGAGAGCGCGCTCGTCGAGCACCTGGCCGGACACGTAGCGCTTGCGCACGTAGCTGGTGATCGAGGTCCGGACCCTCACCCGACCCACCTGGACGAGAGCGGGCGTGTTCCCCTCGCCGAGGGGCGACGGCACCGAGCCGAGCACTTCGATATCGGTCTCCGAGCGCGGCTGGGTGTAGGTGTCTTCGATATGCGGCAGGAGCTCGGCCAGGCCCTTGTCGAGATCGAGCCGGACCACCAGATAGGCTTCGCCCTGGTGGAGGTAGACGGCGCCCGGGTGGAGCTCGCGCAGCGCCGTCGCCAGATCGGCCGTCCCGAGCGAGCGTCCGGTGGCGTCCTTGAGGCGGACCATGCGGTCGCCGCTTCCCCGTATGCGCACCCGCCGGTGCGGGTAGCGACCGATGTGCACCCAGCCGCCATCGATCCGGTGCAGCCCGGGGACGCTCGCCAGCTCGAGGGTCGGATCCGTGATGCCGACCTCGTCGTCCCGGATCGGCACCTCGGCCGCCGCGCAGGCGACGTGCAGCGGGTGGAGCTCCGTGTTGTAGGGATCGGCCACCGCATCCTCGACGCGCCCCTCGGTGAGAAGATCGGGGTGGTGGAGGTAGTACTCGTCCAGGGGGTCGTTGCCCGGGATCAGCAGGGTGAGCGCCCGTCGCCCCTCGCGTCCGGCGCGCCCACTACGCTGCCACAACGCCATCTTCGATCCCGGATACCCGACCAGCACCACAGCGTCGACGCCGCCGATGTCCATGCCAAGCTCCAGGGCGCTCGTCGCTGTGAGGACGCGGATATCGCCGTTGCGGAAACCCTGCTCGATGAGTCGCCGGTCCTCGGGGCTGTAGCCGGCGCGGTAGCTCTGCAACAGCGGGGCTTCCTCCCCGCTGAGGTAGCCGCTGGCGTAGCGCCGGAGCAGCTCGGCGACCTTGCGCGAGTTGCAGAAGAAGATGCTCTTGACGCCGCGGCGCACGAACGCGGCGGCCAACTGCGCGGCCTCGGTCGTGGCGCTGCGGCGTCGCACGCCGGCGTTCCCGGCCTCCGCGCCGCCGACCTGCACCGGTCGCCAGAGGATGAACTCCCGCGGCCCGCGAGGCGCCTGATCGTCGTCGATGAGCTCGAACGGCTCACCGGTCAGGGCCTCGGCGTGCTCCAGAGGGTTGCCGATCGTGGCGCTGGCCGCCACCAGTCGGGGCGTGGCGCCGTAGCGGCGCGCCACCCTCAGCAGTCGGCGCAGGACGTTGGCGACGTGGGTGCCGAGCACACCACGGTAGCTGTGGAGCTCATCGATCACGATGGTGTCGAGGCGACCCAGCAGCGGCGCCCAGCGGGCATGGTAGGGCAGCACGCCGTAGTGGAGCATGTCTGGGTTGGTGAGCACGCACTGCACCCCCTCGCGCACCCTGGCCCGGCGGGCGGTGGGCGTGTCTCCGTCGTAGCAGGCGATGCCGTCGGCGCCGAGGTCCAGACCCAGGCGGTCGGCCATCGCGTGTAGGCGCCCGAGCTGGTCATGCGCGAGGGCCTTGGTCGGGTAGAGGTAGAGGCTGGCGCGCCCGGCAGCGGCCGCGTCCAGGGTAGGGAGCTGGTACACGAGCGACTTGCCCGACGCCGTCGGTGTGGCCACGACCACGTTGCGCCGTGCCTCGATCCACTCCAGGGCGCGCAGTTGGTGCACGTACGGCGTCAGCCCGAGCTTCGAGAGGTACGGGGCGTAGGTTCCGGCGTAGCCCTCCTCGAGGCTCCCGGGCCGCGGTGGGTAGAAGGCGTAGCCGGCCACCTGGTCCTGGTAGCCGTCGAGCCCCGTCAGCAGGGCATGGAAGCTGTCGTCGCGGGCGCGGGCCACGCCAGGAAGCGTACCGCGTCGGGGCTGCTCGCGAAGGCCCGGACGGCACGGCATGGGGACGCACCCTGTCGGGGGCCGGTGGTACACTCCCAATGGCTCGCGCGCCTCGGTCGAGGGAATGTCCGCCACCCGGAACCGCAGCGGTCCCGACCGAGGGCGTGCACGATCAACGGCTCACGGCAGCCCGTGGCCCACGAACCGGTACGGCGCCCTCGCGACCCCGCTCACCCGCGGTACGCGCCTCGACGCCCGGAGGTACGCATGAAGGTCTTCGTTCTCGGCGGTGACGGCTTCTGCGGCTGGCCCACCAGCCTCCACCTCAGCAAGCTCGGCCACGACATCACCATCATCGACAACCTCAGCCGCCGCAACATCGACAACGAACTCGAAGCCGGCAGCCTCACCCCCATCCAGCCCATGGGCACTCACCCCCATCCAGCCCATGGGCACCCGCCTCAAAGCCTGGAAGGAAGCCACCGGCCGCACCATCCACTTCGAGCGTCTCGACATCGCCGACAACTACCACCGGCTGCTCACCCTCATCCAAGACCAGCAGCCCGACGCCATCATCCACTTCGCCGAACAACGCGCCGCCCCCTACTCCATGAAGAGCAGCTGGCACAAGCGCTACACCGTCAACAACAACCTCAACGCCACCCACAACACCCTCGCCGCCATCGTCGAATCAGGCGTCGACACCCACCTCATCCACCTCGGCACCATGGGCGTCTACGGCTACGGCACCGCCGGCATGAAGATCCCCGAAGGCTACCTCCCCATCGAAGTCACCACCGACGAAGGCACCAAAGTCCAACAAGAGATCCTCTACCCCCCCAACCCCGGCAGCATCTACCACCTCACCAAAACCCAAGACCAACTCTTCTTCGCCTACTACGCCAAGAACGACAACCTCCGCATCACCGACCTCCACCAAGGCATCGTCTGGGGCACCAACACCCCCGACACCCTGATCGACGAACGCCTCATCAACCGCTTCGACTACGACGGCGACTACGGCACCGTCCTCAACCGCTTCCTCATGCAAGCCGCCGTCCACTACCCCCTCACCGTCCACGGCACCGGCGGCCAGACCCGCGCCTTCATCCACATCACCGACACCGTCCGCTGCCTCCAACTCGCCCTCGAAAACCCCCCCGAGCCAGGCGAACGCGTCAAGATCCTCAACCAGATGACCGAAACCCACCGCGTCCGCGACCTCGCCCACCTCGTCGCCCAACAGACCGGCGCCACCATCGAGAACGTCCCCAACCCCCGCAAGGAAGACGCCGAAAACGAACTCCACGTCAAGAACGACCTCTTCCTCGACCTCGGCCTCGAACCCACCACCCTCCAACAAGGCCTCCTCGAAGAAGTCACCACCATCGCCAAGAAATACGCCCACCGCGCCAACCTCGACAAGATCCCCTGCACCAGCACCTGGACCCGCGAACAGAAGGCTGGAACGCCCCACGCCGACAGGAACACCCCGGAAACGGCGTAGCGCCCCGGCCGCCGGATCCACCCGCCGGACGCCGGGCCGCGCCCCCTTCTCGCGCCATGCGCATCGCCTTCTTCACGGAGACGTTCCTGCCCAAGATCGACGGGGTGGTCACCCGTCTCGTGCGCACCCTCGAGCAGCTCGGGCAGCTGGGGCACGAGGCCTTGATCTTCGCCCCCCACAACCCTCCCGAGGCGTACGCCGGCCACCGCGTGGTGCGCGTGCCCGGCGTCCCCTTCAAGCCCTGGTACCCGGAGCTCTTCCTGGGCCTCCCCCGCCCGCGGCTGGGCCGGGAGCTCGACCGCTTCCAGCCCGACATCGTCCATGTCATCAACCCGGTGGTGCTCGGCCTGTGGGGCACCGCCATCGCCAAGCAGCGCAACCTGCCGCTGCTCGCCAGCTACCACACCGACATCACGCAGTACGCCGAAGCCCTGCGGCTCCGCTTCCTGTCCGAGCCGTCGCGCATCTTCCTGCGCGACGTCCACAACCAGGCCCACGTCAACCTGTGCACGAGCCTGCCGATGGTCAACTCCGCGCGGGGCCTGGGCATCCGTCGTGTGCGGCTGTGGCCGAAGGCGGTCGACACCGAGCTGTACCACCCGGACAAGCGTTCCCACGCCATGCGCGTCCGCCTCACCGGCGGGCACCCGGACGCGCCGCTGATGGTGTACGTCGGTCGCCTGTCGTTCGAGAAGCGGCTCGACTGGCTGTACGCCCCCATCACCCAGCTCCCCGACGTGAGGCTGGCGCTGGTGGGCTCGGGCCCTGCCGAAGCGGTGCTGCGCGAGCGCTTCAAGGGCACGCGCACCGTCTTCA
>JARRMM010000096.1:0-9746 GCA_037386005.1 Deinococcales bacterium
TGCATGCGCCAGTGCTCAGGGCGTCGACGAGGTGTACAGCCCGAGCGGCGCGGCCGTGGCGACGAGTGCGTCCTGCCCCAGTCCGAACGAACCGGGAGCGCCGGCCGGATCGGTGAAGGCGTCCATGTCGGCGTACATACCCCAGCCCACGACGGTCCAGGTGTAGTGCGTGGATGCCGGCAGGGTCAGGGCGGGCGGCGCCGGCAGGGTCGCGTTCGACGCCGTCGTGTACACGAACACGCTCGGTCCACCCGTCGAGGCAAGCCACAGCACGCTGATGGTGCCGGGCACCGGTGTCCAACCGAAGGTGGTGGTGTGGTCGAAGGTGGAGGTGCCGGGGGCGCCCAGCACGGGCGGCGCCGGCAGGGTCAAGTCGACGACCTGGTTGGCGTCGAGGTTGGCACGGTACAGGATGGTGGAGGCGCTCCCGAGCACCGCTTCGGCCTCCACGCCGAGCGGGAGCCCGGCCTGGGGCGTCGCGAACATGAAGTTCGCGTCGCTGTCCGACACGATGCCAAGCAGCATGCCGGTCATCGGCCCCGCCGTCATCCACAGGTCCTTGGCGCGGATGGTGTAGCCCGGAGGCGGCGAGATCGCCCCCGACAGGTAGCTGGTCGCGACAGCCCCGAACTGCAGGTCCGCCCCGGTCGCGGTCTGCTTGTCGCTCAGGGAGAGCGCCGCCTTCGCGAAGCCCAGATACTGCTCGGGAAGGCCCGTCGGACCCACGCTCCACTTCAGCGCGTACAGGTTCCCTTGGGTCGAGCCGGGACCCGACCAGGTGACCTTGAACGGACCGAAGCTCGGGCCGTCGCCCCCCCACAGCACGCCGGTACCATGTGCCTCGGGCGAGGCGAAGGCCACTTCGGCCAGCTGCGTCGAGGTATTGGCCGCGGCGTTGGTGATGGTGCCGGACACGGTCGCGCTGTCGGGAGGCGTCACCGCCTGGTCGAGGAGCGGCAACACGGGATTGGTCCGGTCCAGGCCTACGAATTCGTGGACCTCGTTCTTCCCGGGAAGCGTGACGATCACGTTGTACGGCCGCGTCACGTCGGCCACCGTGAAGCTGCCGTCGGCCGCCGCCGTGGTCGTGGTCCCAGCGATCGTCACCTGCACGCCTGCCACGGGTTCGTGGAAGAGGTCGACCACGGCGCCCTGCACGTCGAAGGTCGTGGCGTCTCCGACGATGGCGGTGAACTTGGCGCTCTCCGTTTCGATGCCGGACGCACCATCGATGGACAGAGCGTAGGTGAACGGCGTGAGGGTCGACGTAGCCGAGAGCGTGATGGTGCTCGCGTCCGGCTGCCCCGAGATCGGCGCTACCGTAGCGGTGAGCCCGGTCGGCGCGCCATTGAGCGACAGCGTCACGGTCCCGGTGAAGCCCGAATCGCGGACCACCGTGGCTGTCAGCTGGACCGTGGCGCCGGCCGCGAAGCTGACCTGCGACGTCGAGAGCTGGATCGCGAACCGCGTCGGCGGGGTCACGGGGCCGGGAGCGGCCGGCGTCGAGGGGCTGCTGCTGCAGCCGGCCAAGCCGAGCACGACCAGCAGTGCCGTGAAGGAAGACTGGAGCCGCCGCCACCTGCGGATGCGGGCCCGGATCATCGTGGAATGAACGAGCATGAGATGTACACCTTTTTGACCTTGCTGGTGTGCGTGCCATCGGAGGCCACCAGGAAGAGCGTGTACGGGTCGCCTTGGCCAGAGCACCCGAGAGCGGGGTAGGTGTCGGTGACAGTCTTTGAGGCTTCGCTCGACGCCTTGGTCACACTATTGCTGACGATCACCGTCCCCGCCGGTCCTGAGCCGAGGAAGTAGAGTTTGCTCAGGTACCACTTGTACGTCAGGACGGTCGAATCCGGGTCCGTAATCGTGGCCTCGAGCGTGACGGACTCGCTGTCCCCGTAGGACTGCCCGGGCACTGGAGCGTTGATGTAGACGCTCGGAGTCCAGCTGGTTGGGGCCGGCTGAACGTTGACCGTGCTCGTCTTGCTGTCCGTCTTGCCTTGCGGGTCGGTCGCTGTGAGCGTGACCGTGTAGGAACCGGCCATGGGGAAGGTGACCGACTGCATGGGGATCGAAGTGTTGGAGAGGCACACGTTCGCCGGCATCGAACCCGGGGGCATGGCAGTGGGCCCCGAGATGCTCCATGTTGCACGCGTGCAGTCAAGCGTGCCCCCCGGCTCGTTGGCGTCGGTCGCGAAGCCCTGCAGCGCGGGCAACGAACTCCCTGCGTAGAGGTCGTCACTTCCGGTCGGATGCACCAACGTGGCCACCGGCGGTGTGTCGAGCACGTGCAGGGTGATCGAGGTCGTCGCCGTAGCTCCGGCGGAGTCCTTGACCGTGACGGTGATCGTGCGGTCGCCCGCGGTGGCGAAGGTATGCCGACCGTTGGCATCGAGCGTGAGCGGACTGCCATTGACCGTCCACGTGCCGCTCGTGATCAGCCCGTCCTCGACGTCTCGCGCGGCCACGTTGAACTGCACCGGAACGCCGAGCTGAACGCTGGACCCATCGCTGGGATTGACGTCGCTAGGCGCCAGCTCGGGCGGCGTGTTGGTCGTCTCCTGAGCGATCAGGATCGATTTGTCGAAGATCGTCTTGTCCCAGTTGGCGTTGATGACGTCGACATGGAGGCCGAGCTTGCCCTGGATGCCGGCGAAGACCTGCCACGCCGGGTTCCCCGGGATGGTCCCCTTGAACAGCACGTAGGCATCCAGGGTCGCCTGTGGACCGGCCAGGTCGTAGAGCAGCAGCTGGTACCGCGCACCAAGGGAAGGTTGCATGGTGAACGTCAGGCCCGGGGGGTCGAAGTGCAGCGAGCTGGCATTGGAGGTGCCGGTCAGGCTGGCCGTGCTGATGTCGTGGAAGCCCTTCCCGTAGGGCTTGTCGGTCCCCGCCAGCAACTTCAGGTTTTCGCTGGCTGTGAAGGTCAGGGTGGCGCTAAGGCTACCGTCGAACGCCGCATAGACCACGAGCTTCGGAACGAACACGAGCGGTACCGGCCCGATCCAGATCGTGAACGGCGAGAACGAGATCGACGCCAGTTGCTTCTCCTTGTGGACCGTCTGCTGGACGTCGGCCGTCACCTTGACGTCGGCGTGCTGGTTGAGCCCGACGGCGAAGTGGAAGCGCGTCTGCACACTGAAGGGGAAGTCGTAGTGCATGCCACCGGAGACGTCGAGCACGGGATCGAGCGTGAAGCTGCCGCTGGCGATGACCTGATCGCCCGTGGTCTTGGTGTTGCCGTCGGCATCGTAGACGACGACGTGGTCCATCTTGAACGTGAACTGGGGCGAGAGCGCGGTCGACTGAAGGCTCAGCCCCTTGGCCAAGGGGGTGAAGCCGGACATCATCACGGGCTTCAGCTCCTGCTTGAGCTGGAAGTTGCCCTGGTAGATGGCCTCGGTCAGTTTGCCGGGAACCGTCTGCACCACCGTGTCCTGACCGACGGTAGCGACCGACACCACCTTGCGCAGGAAGCCGTAGGGCGCAAGCGGAGGCAACGGCTGGGTCACGAGCACATCCCCGGCTTTCAGCGTTCCGAAGTCCGCGTTCGGTCCGAAGCTCAGCTCCCCCGTGGTCGGGTCGTAGCTCTGCAGGCTGGTCCTCGACGCATCGCTGAGGACCTTGGTGGTCTTCGGGATGATGACCGGCGACTCCGCCGGTCCGGGTGGTGCGCCCGTCCCACAGGCGACCAGCACGGTAGCGAGAAGTGCCGCTAGGAGCGGCAGGATCCAACGTTTGCGACGCACGGTGACCCCTCCCTAGGCATCAGGGGTGGGGCGCATGCTCGCAGCCGACCTCGCCGGGCCCGAGCGGCCGGCGTCGCCGTCCGCTGCGGTTGCTCGGCCCGCCCTGCGACCCGCATCGACCGCGTTCGTGCGGTCGACGGCCGCCGGCGAGTCCCCACCCCAGCCGAAGCGCTGGCCCGACGGTAGCGCCGCGGCGTCTAGAATGCGTCCAATGCACTCCTGGTCGGAACTTGCGGGGCAAGAGGCGCCGGCGGCGCGAGACACGGAGAGCGGGCGGCCCGCCAAGATGGCCGGGCCGCCCGCCTGGATCGCTGGCGTCGTACGCCTACCCGAAGATCCCCTTCGCCAGATGCGCCGAGACGACCCAGTTGGGAGCGTCGACGACCTCGCTGATGCGGAGGTCGACCGCCACGCTGCACAGGGCATAGGCGAGCTCGGGCGCGAGCCCGTAGTGCTTGCCCAGGTGGTCGATCATGGCCCGGATGGCATCCCGGGCCGCATCCATCAGGTCCGGGGCCACGCCGGTGGTGGCGTAGAAGCCGCGGTCGGCGGGCGCGAAGCGGTGCGCCGGCCGCGCCATCTCGAACTGGGGCGCCGGGAGGTTCGCGCCCTTGCGCAGGTCGAAGCGCAGCCGTGTCCGCATGGGCGTCTCGATGGCGGTCCCGCAGACCTCGCCATCCCCCTGCGCGGCGTGGGTGTCGCCGACCGAGAAGAGCGCGCCGGCGACCTCGACCGGCAGGTACAGCACGCTCCCACGCGTGAGGTCGTGGACGTCCATGTTGCCGCCCACCTGCCGTGGCGGCACCACCGAGTGGCTGCCGGCCTCGGCGAGTGCCACGCCGATGGTGCCCGGGAAGGGCACCGTCGGCAGGCTGATGTCCGGCGTGAAGCGCACACGTTCCGCGTCGTAGTGCGAGACATGCAGGTAGGGGTCGGGGAACTCGTCGGTGAGGAGGCCGAAGCCCGGGATGAGGGCGGTCCAGCCCCAGCCGCTCTCGTCGAAGTCGAGGATCTCGACCACGAGTGCGTCTCCCGGCTCCGCTCCGTCGACGAAGATGGGGCCCGTCACCGGGTTGACCTTCTCGAAGTCGAGCGCACCGACGTCGGCAGCGCTGGAGGAGGCGGTCAGCTGGCCACCGGACGCGTCGAGGATGTCGAACTCGACCGTACTACCCGGAGCGACCGTGAGGACGGGCTCGAGCGCGTTGTCCCAACCGAAGTGGTGGTGCGCGCTGTGGATGGTCTGCAAGCTACTGCCCTCCGACAATCTCGATCTCCTTGTAGTTGACCGGCGTGTAGATGCCAGCCACCTTGAAGCCGATGCCGCCCATGCGCGGCGTGTGCATCACGTAACTGCGCTCGTTGAACAGCGGGATCCAGGGCGCATCCTGCGACGCCTTGGTGAAGATGTCCTTCCACAACGCGATGCGGGCGTCGCGCTGGCTCGGCTGCACCATGGCATCGGCCTTCTGACCCTGGGCGTCGAGCTCCTTGTTGCAGTAGCGCGCCCAGTTCCAGCCGCCGGGCACCGCGCTGTCGCACCCGAGGATGGGCCACCAGAAGTCGTTCGGGTCGGGGTAGTCGTCGAGCCACGCCATGCCGCCGGACCACACCATCGGCGCCTTGCCCTGGCCGGCGGCGTCGATCACGGCGCTCGGCGACAGCGAGCGGATGTCGAGCTTGACGCCGATCTGGGCGAGCTGCTGCTGGACGACCTGCGCGATGCGCGGGTTGGGATCGACGTTGCTGGTGTAGAGCGTGGAGCTGAAGCCGTTCGGGTAGCCGGCGTCGGCCAGCATCTGCTTGGCCTTGGCGGGGTCGTAGGGGAAGCCCTTGAAGTCGGGGTTGTAACCGGGCATGGTCGGCGGCAGGATCTGGTCGGCCGCGCCGGCCCGGTTGTTGATCACGCGCAACACCTGGCTGCGGTCGATCGCCATGTTGAGCGCTTGCCGCACGCCGACGTCGTCGAACGGCTTCATGGTGGTGTTGAGGCTCACGAAGCTCGTCTCGATCTGATCGGACGACACCACCAGCTGCTTGAGCTTGGGGTCGCTCATGACCTTGGCGAACTGTGACGAGGGGATGCCATCACCCAGGATGTCGACCTCGCCCCGCTGCAGGCGGAGGAAGGCGACGTTCGGGTCGACGCCGAACTGGAACTCGATCTCATCGACCTTCGGCTCGCTGGGCACGAAGTAGTCGGGGTTCTTCACCAGCACCAGGCGCTGGCCCGGGACCCACTCCTTCATGGAGAAGCCGCCCGTCCCCACCGGGTGGTGGCCGAAGTCCTTGCCCCACTTCTCCACGGCCTTGGGCGGCACGACGAAGGAGAAGTTGAGCGCCAGCTTGTTGAGGAAGGTGGCGTCAGGCGCGGTGAGGGTGAAGCGCACCTGGGTGGGCGACAGCACCTCGATGCCGCTGACGCCCTGGGCTTTGCCGTCGATGAAGGCCTGAGCGCCCTCGATGCCGGTGTAGAACCCCACGCCCGGGCTCTGGGTGGCGGGGTTGAGCATGCGCTCGAAGGAGTACTTCACGTCTTGGGCGTTGAAGGGCTCCCCATCGGTGAAGGTGACGCCCTGGCGCAGCGTGAAGGTGTAGGTGAGGCCGTCCGAGGAGATGTCGTAGGAGGTGGCCAGGGCCGGCTCGAGCTCGGTCGTGCCGGGCTTGTACGTCATCAGGCCGTCGAAGATGGCCTGGATCATCGACCAGTTGTCCCAGTTGTAGCCGATGGCCGGGTCGAGCGTGGAGATGTCGTTCTGGAAGGTCAGGACGACCTTGCTGTTGGCCGCGAACGCGGCGCCGGCCGATGCCAGCGCGATCGCGAGCGCGAGCAGCCACATGCGAAGCTTCATGTCTCTCTCCTTGGGTGCGTCCACCGGGGGGTGGTTGGCGTTCTGCGGCCGACGGGCCGAACCTCTGTCCTGGGCAGCGCCTCCTTCCTAGTGGTACTGGATGCGTGGGTCGAGCAGCGGGTAGATCATGTCGGCGAGAAGGTTCCCCACGACCACGAAGATCGACGTCATGAGCACGCCGCCCATGATCACCGGGATGTCGAGGACCTGGATGGCTTGCCACATCATCTGGCCCAGCCCCGGCAGCGCGAAGACCTGCTCCACCACGATCACGCCGCCCATGAAGACGCCCAGATCGAGCCCCACCAGGGCGATGACGGGGAGCATGGCGTTGCGCAGGCCGTGGCGGAAGACCTGCGACCGCGGCCGGACCCCCTTGGCGCGCGCGGTCCGCACGTAGTCCTGCCGGAGCACGTCGACGAGCGATGAGCGCAGGACCCGGGCGTACCAGCCGGCCCCGGCGAACCCGACCGAGAGGGCCGGGAGGACGTAGTGGTCGAGCGCGCCGTTGCCGTACCCGCCCAGCGGGAACCAGGGTACGAGGTAGGCGAACAGGTACAGCAGGACGAGCCCCACCACGAACTGCGGTGTGGACACGCCCACGAAGGCGAACAACGTGAAGCCGCGGTCCCACCAGCTCCCCTGCGCCACGGACGAGAGGATGCCGATGGGGATACCGATCAGCAGCTCGCACGCGATCCCGGTGAGCATCAGCTTCAACGTCACCGGCAGGTGCGTGGCCACCAGCGCGCTCACCTCTGTGCGCTGGGCGTAGGACCGTCCCAGGTCGAAGTGCACCAGGTTCCACAGGTAGTGCACGTAGCGCACGGGCAGCGGCTGGTCGAGTCCGAGCTGATGCCCGATGCGCGCCACGACCTCCGGGGTCGCGCTCGGCCCCGCGATCATCTGGGCGGGATTCACAGGCACGATGTAGGTGAGGATGAAGGTCACCGTGATGACGCCCAGGATGGCTCCGAGCCCCTGGAGCAGGCGCCGGAGGACGTACCCGGTCACCGCCGCCCTCCCACGTCGAGAGCATCGCGCAGCGCCTCACCGAAGAGGTTGAAGCCGACCGAGGTGAGGATGATCGCCAACCCCGGGAACAGCACCAGCCACGGCGCCGTGGTCAAGTACGACTGGCTGGCGTTGATGATGCCGCCCCACGAGGGCGTAGGGGGTTGTACGCCGACTCCCAGGTAGGAGAGCGACGCCTCCAGCAGCACGCTGGTCGAGATCCCCAGCGTGGCGAACACCAGCAGGCTCAGGGTGAGTTGGGGCAGGATGTGCCGTAGCAGCACCCCCAGCGTGGGGATGCCGAGCGCGGTGGTGGCTTCGATGTACTGCTGCTCGCGGATCGCCAGCACCTGCGCGTAGATCGCTCGCGCCACGTACACCCAGTTCACCAGCGCGATCACCAGCGCCACGATCCACAGGCTCGGACGGAGGATGGCGGCCAGGGCGATCGCCAGCACCAGCGCCGGGAACGCCGTCATGACATCGGTGAAGCGCATCAGCACGGTGCCCAGCCACCCGCGGAAGTAGCCGGCCACGATGCCCACGGCGGCGCCGATCGCCACCGCCACGCCGTTCGCCACCAGGCCGATGACGAGACTGACCCGGGCGCCGAAGAGGATACGGGACAGCAGGTCACGCCCCAGCAGGTCCGTGCCCAGCAGGTAGGTTGCATCCGGGGGGCGCGGCATGCCGTACTGGCTGAGCCCGTCGTTGAACTGCTGGTTGGGATCGAAGGGAGCGAGCACGGGGGCCAGGAGCGCCGCGAGCACCACGATCACCACCAGCGCGAATCCCAGCATGCCGGTCCGGTCGGCAGCCAGCCGCTGCCACCAGGCGCGGCGCCTGGGGCGCGTGGAGGCTTCCGAGGCGGCTTCGACGGGCGTCTCCAGGATGTCGGTCACGTCCTCTCCAGCACGAGCGGTGCGTTGCCGGTTGTTCGGAGCGTCGATGGCCTGAGCGCCAGCCACCGGCGGAGCGTCGGCGGACCCGGGGTCGGGTCACAAGACGTGGAACGTGCTGAAGATGGTAGCACGCGGTCGAATCGTCGGACCAATCCCCGGAGCCACCGGCACCGCGCGTTCTGCACCGGAACGCTCAGCGGAGCAGGAAGCCGTCCCCGACCTCGTCCTCCGGATCGATCCACCAGGTGTTGGTGCCGACGATGGCTGCGCGGCCCGCGATCTCCGGCACCACGCCCTCGAAGGGCCCGATCGCCGCCGTACGCAGCGCCCGGCCGGTGAACAGCGTGCCGGCCGCGCTCTCGTTGGCGAGAGGCTGCCCCAGGGCGAGCGAGCCACGCGCCACCAGCTGCGCCACCCGCCCCGCGGTACCGGTCCCGGTCGGCGACCGGTCCACCTGGCGATCGGCGAAGATGCACACGTTCGCCTGGTCCGCGTCGGCGCGCGTCGGCGGGCCCGAGAAGATGGTGCCGTAGATGCCTCGCAACTCGGGCTCCAGCGGGTGTACGACCTCGATCGCTTCGGTGACCGCCTGCTTGATCTCGTCACCGACCTGCTTGAAGCGCTCCATGGCGTCGTGTCGGAGCGAGAGGCCCGCGTCCGCGGCGTCGAGGTACGCGTAGAAGGCACCGCCGAAGGCCACGTCGACCCGCACCTCCCCCACGCTGGCCGTGGTCACCGTGAGATCGCGCCGATACAGGAACGACGGCACGTTGGTGAACCGCGCCTCGCCGGTGCGCCTCCCGTCCCACGCCACGAAGGCCTCGACGAACCCGGCGGGAGTGTCCACTCCCACGCGCGTCTCGGGCGTAGCGCGGCGCACCATCCCCTGGGCGACGAGCACCGTGGCAAGGGCGATGATGCCGTGACCGCACATGTCGCTGTAGCCCTCATTGTGCATGAAGATGACGCCGATGTCGGCGTCCGGGGTGACGGGAGGCGTCACGAAGCCGCCGTACATGTCGGCGTGGCCGCGGGGCTCCCACATCAGGGCGCGCCGCACCTCGTCGAGGTGCTCCCGCACCCACCGACGCTTCTCCAGGATGGTGGTGCCGGGGATCGGCGGCACCCCGCCGGTGACGATCCGCAGGGGCTCCCCTGCGGCATGCGCATCGATGGTCGTGTAGCTTCGCGTGAACTCCACGGAACCTCCTCGGGGTCGGCACGCC
>JARRMM010000097.1:0-9581 GCA_037386005.1 Deinococcales bacterium
CCCCCGCCTTCGCTCGTCTCGCCTGGCTCGCCGCGCTGCTGCTTCTGCCGCTCGCCCACGCCCAGACCACCACGCTCACGGTGACCCCGAGCGCCACCTACGCCGGCCTGAGCTTCACGGCCACGACCGATCAGGCGGGCAGATACGACGTCGCGGCCACCCTCGATTGGGGCGACGGCACCACCGTCACGCTCCAGAACAACACCCTCAAGCAGACCAACACTCACGCCTACGCCAGCGCCGGCACCTACACCGTCAAGGTCACGGACGCCGCCCACATCCCGCCGTTGCTGGCGAGCCAGGCGGTCACCGTGTACGCCGCGCCCACGGTGAGCGCCAGCCCGTCGCTGGTGGCGCCCAGGGGCACCGTGACGGCGACCCTGAGCGGCGTGCACGGAACGCTCACCATCGACTGGGGCGACGGCAACACCACGGCCGGCGCCACCAACGGCAGCAACAAGCACCGCTACACGTCCATCGGCGGCTACCTCATCCGCCTGCAGGTCGGCGGTACGCCCATCCCCAACGCCACGGCGTCGGTGGTCGTCAGCAATACGCCGCTCTCCATGCAGCTCTCCCCCAACCCGGCGCAGGTCGGATCGCCCGTCACCGCCGACCTGCAGGGGCTGTCCGGGAGCGGCAGCATCGACTGGGGCGACGGCGTAACCGCCGCCGTGACGGGCAGCGGCAGCTACCAGCACGCCTACCAGCGCCCCGGCAACTTCGTCGTGGCGCTCACCGTCAACGGCTCGTCCACGCCGTCGGCGCAGCAGCTCGTAACGGTCCAGAGCGGCGGCAGCCTCACGCTCAGCCCGGCCCAGCCGACGCTGGCGGACACCGTCACGGCCGACGCCAGCGGGCTGGTCTCCGGCTACACCTACCGCCTGGAGTGGGGCGACGGCACCGCCACCACCGCGGCGGCGGACAGCCAGGGCACGCTCTCCGAGACCCACGTCTACAAGGTCCCGCAACTCGCCAGCACGGTGAAGCTGCTGCTCGCCCAGCAGGGCACCCCGGTCGTCGTGGCCGTGGCGCCTCTGACCGTCACCCTGCCGCCGCCGACGGAGTCGCTCAGCGCCAAGCAGACGGGCGTCGACCCGGCGCGGGGCGGCATGAAGATCCAGGTCGACCTGTCCGGCCTCCTGCCAGGCGTGAGCTACACGCTCACCTTCGGTGGGGGCAACACCGTGAAGAGACTGGTCCCGACCTCCAGCACCGCCACCGTGACGGCGGAGGTGTTCACGGCGGGGACCTTCAAACTCCAGCTCTCCGCCAGCGTGGGCTTCAGCGAGAAACCCCGTGCCAGCACCACCTATACCGCCACCTGGCCCCAGGGACACGAGACGCTGACGCGCACCGACGCCGCCGGCAACGCCGACCAAAGCGTCGTCATCACCGGCGACCGGCTCTACTTCCACGCCACCGGGCTGCTCGCCGGCGCACAGTACCTGCTGGTGTTCGGAACCGACACCGCCAACGGCATCGTGGTGACCCCGAAGAACGGCGCCGCCACCGTATCGGAGTTCGCGCCCTCGACGGCGGGGCCCGTCACGGTCAGCCTGATGGCCTACTATCCCGGTACCCCGGGTTTGGCCTCGCGCGCCAGCCTCCACCTCACGGTGTACGCGCCCAGCGGCGCCATCGCCTTCCCCGAGAAGGAGACCGTGTTCGGCCAGCCGGCCGCCATCGATCTGTCCAAGCTGGTGCCAGGCGGCAGCTACAAGCTCGCCTTCGGGGACCACACCTCCACCACCTTCACGGCGCCGGCCTCCGGCGCGCTGACGCTTCACCACGCCTACACCTTCAAGTACACGGTGGCGGCCCTGTACCTCGTCCACGGCGGCGCCACGCAGCAGGTCGCCACGCAGCAGCTGCCCGGAACGACGTTCGCCAACACCATCACGCCGTCGTTCCCCAACTTCTTCAAGAACGGCCGTCCCACCTACGACGTCACCCTCACCGTCGGCGGGCTGGCGACCGGCAGCGGCATCTCCTACCGCCTCGACTTCGGTGACGGCAAGAGCGCGCCGCTGACGGTCGCTGCCGACGGCACCAGCACGGTGGACCACGTGTTCGCTCAGGGCTTCGGCCAGCGCGGCTACGAGCTCAAGCTGATGCTGACCATCGACGGGGGACGGGCCATCCGCACCGACGCCTTCAACCTCAACGGCACCATGACGCCTCCCACGTCGTTGACCTTCCAGAACGGCTTCGTGCTGCACGTCACCAAGCTGACCGCTCCCTTCAAGTACCCGAATGGGCTGGCCGACGTCTCCGGCGAGGCCACCTTGCCGAGCTGGGTGGTCGGCGGACGCGAGCAGGGCCCGCTGACCTTCACCTTCCAGCACATCCACGCCGCCTTCGCCTACGCCACGGACGAGGTGACGAGCGGCCACGCCAGCCTGGCGCTGCCCTCGCTCGACATCAAGATGCCGCTGCGGCTCGAGGGGCTGAAGCTCACCGTCACCGGATTCACCCTCGGCAGCTACAGCACGTTCGCCGATCCGGGTCTCACCGGGCACGGTACGCTCCCCTCCGGAGCCGCCTTCCAGCTCGACCACAAGGTGATCAACCACGGCTTCGGCCCCAAGAACGGCCTCATCGTGGGCTTCGCCGTGAACACCGACGGCGTGCCCATCGGGACCACCGGCTGGGCGTTCGGCGGGCTGATGAGCAAGCAGCTCATGGGCGCCATCGACCTGTCGACCACCAACAACTACAACCTGCAGTCGGGAATCAAGCCCGGCCTGCTCGCCACCCAGGAGGCCTACTCGGGCTGGGCGAGCGTCGGGCGCACGCCCTCGATCGCACCGGCAAGCGCCGCCTGGACCGGCATCGTCTACTTCTATACCTGGTTGCACCTGCGATCCGGCAGCGAGAGCAACGTGTCCTCGAGCTACAGCATGACCGCGCCCGCCAAAGCGGAGGTCGCCTGGACCAGCGCCGGTTACCAGACCGTCTACGACAGCCCGTGGGGCAGCGCCAACCACGGGGCGTTCAAGTGGGGCGGCTGGCCGTTCAACATCGTGCAGAAGGCCCACATCGACTTCGTGGACTCGGCCATCGTCCACATGCAGCCCGCAGTGGCGACCGTGCACCTGCCGATGTTCGACGAGAACGTTCCGGTGACCATCACGCCGCTGAACCGCAACGACCGTTTCGGCCGTCCCGCGTATCGCATCGCGACCGCGGGACCGGTCGCGCACGACTTCGGGCATGGCGGCGTGCTGGCCGGTCAGGGGACGTTCCGCTTCGTGCCCGGAACGCAGGACGGGAAGCTCGAGCTCACCTTCCCCAACGCCGTCTGGGCGCTCTCCTCGAAATGGGCGTCCGACCCCACCAAGCTCAACACCACCGCCGCCGACAACGTCATGGGCTCGTTGCCGAGCGACGTGGGGCTGGTGGACCAGGCCAAGACCGCCTACACCCACGCCAAGGACACCGCCGACACCATCATCAACCTGTACAAGCTGGAGCTGCTGCTCAACGACCTGACCTTCACGGCCGATGGAAACGTGTCGCTCGGCGGCACCACCTGGCAGACCCTGCTCGACGTCCCCGCCCTCGAGATCGGGAAGTTCCCCTACCTGGGAGCCGGCGCCGAAATCGGCATCAAGCGCAAGGGCGACGAGTACGGCATCGGCCTCAAGGGCAACCTGTCGATCGACGGCCGCGTCAAGGCCGACGTCGCCCCGTCGTGGTACTACGTCTCCTCCGGTCACGACCGCGGCTGGGAGTTCGAGGGCGTGACCCTCGGGTACGACGGCGGCAACGCCTCGCCCGTCAGCTTCGTGGTGACGGCGAGCGGCGCGGTCGACTTCAAGACCGACGACGTGCGCTTCAGCGGGGGCGGCAGCCTGACCGTCGAGAAGGAGTTCAACATCGGGGTGGCCGGCACCTTCGGCCAGCAGAGCGGCACCCCCTACTGGTTCGTCTACGCTTCCACCGACCTCGCCAAGGCGGGCACGCCCATCATCGTGAGGGTCGAGGGGGCTCCGGTCCTGGCGTTCTACCAGTTCGAAGGCGGCGTGGGCAGCCATCTCAAGCTCACCACCCTGGGCCAGGGCAACCAGGCGTGCCGCGCCGACGACGGCTACCTGCCGGACGGCAAGCTGCCCAGCGTGCTGGCCCACTCCAGCGAGTGCGTCGACCCGACCGACCCCTTCAACTTCCTGGCGGGCACGGTCATCGGCTACATCGACCAGTCCAAGGACAGCGCCACCTACGGCCTGCTGTGGCACCTCAAGGGCGAGCTGGTGTTGAACGCCTCGAAGAACCTCACCATCGCCGGCCAGGGGTGGACCATGAAGACCCTGGCCGAGGGGGTGGACGCGGGCGCTCCACCGAACCTCGCCGGCAACTTCACCATCAATGCCGATGCGATCACCGCGACCCTCTGCGCCGGCCCGACCGCGACCGGCATCAAGGGCTTCAGCTGCAGCGGGTTGAAACCCCTCGAGATCGACGCTGCCGGCCTCAAGATGGTGGGCGTGTCCGGCCTGGCCGAGCTCGTCGCCTCCTGGAAGGAAAACCAGTACTACCTGGCGATCGGGACCTACAGCAGCCCCATCAGCATCTACGTCATCCCCTCCCTCAAGGCCGGCTACCTGGTGGCCGGCAAGGTGCCGCGCGCCGGTGTGGTCAATCCGAACATCCCGGTGGGCTCGAAGGGGATCTTCGTCAACGGCCAGTACGGCTTCGGCTGGCACTACAGCAAGCGCGGCAGCGCCGGCGTCTGCGACTACCACGTGTGGGCCGACGCCAGCTTCGGCTACGGCGGCGGGCTGAGCGTATACGTCAAGCCCAACAACAACAGCCAGATGCTGGGCACCGTCGACGCCTGGGGCAACGCCGACGCCGGTGGGAGCTGCGGCAAGCTCCACCTGTCGGTCGGCGCCTCCGTCTACGCCCAGGGGCAGATCATGGCCCCCAGCCCGTTCCAGTTCTCCGGCACCATGCGTCTGTCGGCGCACGTCTCGCACCTGTCGGACATCCACGTCACGACGCACGCGACCATCCCCCTCTGAGGTGATTGAGGTGACCATTCCCACCCTGCGAGCCACCACCCGACGCCTCACCGGCATGGCCGTCGCCTTGCTGGCGCTGGCCCCCCTCGCTGCGCCGGCCGCCGCCCAGACGGCGCCCGGCCAGCCCGCCAGCGCGCCGCCCGTACCCGTGGCCGCGGCGGCCACCAGGAGCGGCGTGCTGCTGCGCTGGTTCGCGCCCGACCACATCCTGCCCAAGGCCGGGTTCGTGGTCGTCCGCACCGGCGGCGGCACGACCAAGCGCATCGCCGTCGCGTCACCCATGCCCGAGAAGCAGGCCGTCGCCGACGGCTATGCCAGCCAGGACGAGTACGCCTACCTCACCCAGCTCTTCGCCCCTGGTTTCGGGGGCTCCAACGCCAGCTCCGGCGACGCCGCCTTCGCCCGCGCCATCGGCGTGCTGCAGACGGTGGCGCGCCCTCGCCTGGCCCGCGCCCTGGGCCTGCTCATCGAGGACAAGGACGTCACCGCCGGCGTGAGCTACCGCTACCAGGTGCGGGTCGCCGGGACCGGCGGCCGGGTCATCGGCGCGGTGCGCATCACCGCGGGGCAACCCACGCCCCTGAGACCTGCCTCCGGCCTGGTGGCGAGCTACAGCGCCGGCGCCGTGCACCTGCACTGGGCCCGCCCCGCGGCCAGCTCGCTGGAGACCGCCTACGAGGTCTACCGCCGCAATCCCGACGGCAGCCGGACCCAGGTCACCGCCGATCCGATGTTCCTTCCGGCGGCCGGCACGGCCAAGTCGGAGGACTTCCTGCGCGACCCCAAGGTCACGCCGGGGCAGCGCTACGCCTACACGGTGGTGGCCATCGACCTGTTCGGGCGCCGGGCGGCGCCGTCGGCGCCGCTGGCCTTCACCGTGCCGGCGCCCACGCCCCTGCCTCGCATCGCGATCACGCGCGACGACGTGCTCAACAAGGCCATCCGCCTGCACTGGACGGCGCCCACCGACCCGCAGGTGAAGGGCGTCGCCGTGCTGCGCACCACCGATCCGGCCAAGCGCCCCACCCAGATCACGACGCAGGAGCTCGCCCCGGACGCCACCAGCTACCTCGACAAGCCCGTGCAGGGCGGGGTGAACTACTACTACGCGCTCGCCGCCGTCGACGCCGACGGTCGTCTCGGCCCGGTGGGACCGCTGTGGTCCGAGCGCGGCGCGGACTTCGATCCGCCGGACGCGCCCACCGGCCTCACCCTCAAGGCGACCACCCACTCGCTGCAGCTCAGCTGGCAGGCCCCTCCCCAGCCCGACGTTGCCAGCTACAAGGTGTTCGCGGGCCGCGATTCCCAGGCTCCGCTGACCAGCTACCAGCTGGTGGCCCAGGTGACGACGACGCACTTCAGCCAACCCGTGCCCCCCAACTCGCTGGACAGCTACAGCTTCCGGGTGGTGGCCGTGAACGCCACCGACGTGGCCAGCAAGCCGTCGGCTGCGGTGACCGGCAAGGTCGTGGACAAGACCCCGCCACCGGCACCGGTGTTGACGTCCATCACGCCCTCCGACGGGGCCATCGCCCTGCGCTGGGCGGGCAACGCCAACCCCGACATCCACGTCTACCGCCTGCTTCGCGCCACCGCAGGCGGGGCCTACGAGCAGCTCGGCCCCGACCTGGCGCCCGGCACCAGCCACTTCGTCGACCACCAGGTCACGGCCGGCACCCGTTACGACTACGAGCTGGTCGCCGTCGACGCCGCCGGCAACGCCTCGCCGCCCTCGGCGGCGCTGACGGCCACGGCCTTCAACCTGGCGCGGCCGGGCAGCGTGACAGGACTCACCGC
Source organism: Deinococcales bacterium (assembly GCA_037386005.1). GTDB lineage: Bacteria > Deinococcota > Deinococci > Deinococcales > Trueperaceae > JASBRS01. The sequence goes on from JARRMM010000097.1 coordinate 6,825, forward strand.
CAGCGCGAGCAAGAACGGCGTGCAGCTCAGCTGGCAGGCGCTCGATGCGCCGGGGGTCGCCTACGCCGTGGAGCGCGACCAGGGCGGCGGCGTGTTCGTGCAGATCTCCGACCCGCTGACGGCCACCCGCTACGTCGATGCCGGGGGCGCCGCCGGCGACCGCTACCGGATCGTGGCGGTCGTGCACGGCCGCATCGGCGAACCGTCAGCGGTGGCGACCGCCACGGCGGCACCGTGAGCCCGGCGCTCGTCGAGCGCCGCCCCCGCTAGACGACAGGACACGGAGCGCCCCGATGATCGGGGCGCTCCGTTCACGTTCCGCCTCGCGGCGGCCCGCGGACCCGCCGCCGCGCCGCTCGCCTACAGGTCGAGCATCATCGCCTCGGGCGTCTCCAGCAGCTCGATGATCCGGCTCGTGAACATCGCGCCTTCGGCGCCGTCGACCAGCCGGTGGTCGAACGACAGGCTCAGGTACAGCATGTCGCGCGCCACGATGCTGTCGTCCTCGAGCACTACGGGCCGCCGCTTGATGGAGTGCACCCCCAGGATGGCGGCTTCGGGCACGTTGATGATCGGGAAGCTGAACAGCCCCCCCAGGCTTCCGATGTTGGTGATGGAGAAGGTGCCGCCGCGCACGTCGTCCTGAATGAGCTTGCCGTCGCGTGCCGCGACCGCGAGCCGCTGGACCTCCGCAGCGACCTCCAGGATGGTGCGCCGGTCGACGTCCTTCACCACCGGCACGGTGAGGCCGGCCTCGGTGGCGACCGCCATGCCCAGATTGTAGTAGTGCTTGCGGACGATCTCGCCGCTCTCCTCGTCGAGGCTGGCGTTGAGCTGTGGGAACTCCTGCAACGCCGCCACCACGGCCTTCATGATGAAGGGCAGGTAGGAGAGCTTGACGCCGCGCGCCTCCGCGACCGGCTTGAGCCTGCGGCGCAGGGCGACCAGGCCGCTGACGTCGGCCTCGTCGACGTGCAGGGTCCGCACCGTCTGCAGGTGCGACGCCAGCATCTGGTTGGAGATGATGCGCCGCAGCCCCCGGAGCGGGATGCGCTCCTCCAGCTCGCCGTAACCCTCCGGGCTCACGTAGCGCGCCGGCTGCCGCGCCGGCGCCGCCGCGCCGGTGCCCCCCTCGGCATGGGCGCGCACGTCGTCGACACGGATGCGGCCGTTGGGCCCGCTGCCCTCGACCTGTTCGATGTCGATATCGAGCTCGCGAGCCAGCTTGCGTGCCGCGGGCACGGCCAGCACGCGACCGTAGGGGCCGCGCGCGGCGGGGGCCGCCTTCGGGGGCGGAGCCGCCACCGCGGCCCCTCCGCCGGCGCGAGCGCCCGCACCGGGGCGTGGGGTTCCGCCGGGGCGCACCTGGAACGTCGCGCCTTCCTCCTCCTCGGGGCCGGGGCGGAAGAGTGTCAGGCTCGAGCCATCGTCCTCCTCGGCCGCCCCGCCCGGCTCCACGATCGAGCGCTCCTCCTGCGCCTGAACGCTCGGCTCCGCTCCGGCCTCGACGGCGGGCGCGCCTGCCGCCTGCGCCCCTGCGCCCGCGGCGTCCGCGAACAGCGCGATCGGCTCGTGCACGGGCACGACATCGCCCTCGGCCGCCAACTGCTTCTCCAGCACGCCCGCGTAGGGGCTGGGGAGTTCCACCGTGACCTTGTCGGTCATCACCTCGACGACGGGCTGGTCCTGCTGGACCTGCTCGCCCTCCGCGACGAGCCAGCGGACGATCTCCCCTTCCACCACCGACTCGGCCAGCTCGGGAAGCCGAAACTCTCTAGGCATGCACACTCCTCGATGCCGCACGGCTGCGGCAGGAAAGCTCGCTCACGTCACGCTACCAGGGTGCCGTCGCGGCGCCGGTCGTGCGCCCGCGCCACCCGGGCACCTCAGTAGTCCAACACCCGCTTGACGCCCTTGAGGATCCGGTTGGGGCCCGGCAGGTACTCGCGGTCCTGCGCGTAGGGATAGGGGGTATCGAAGCCGGTCACACGGACGGGTGGCGCCAGCAACAGATCGAGCGCCTCCTCCGCGATGGTCGCTCCCACCTCGCTCATGAAGCCCGCGGTCCGGGGGGCCTCACTCACGAGCACCACCCTTCCCACGCGCGCCACGGCATCGAGGACCGCCTCCTTGTCCCACGGCATGAGCGACCGCAGGTCGATGACCAGGGCGGACACACCTTGGTCCTCCAGCGCCTGCGCGGCCTTCAGCGTCTCCGCCATGCTGCCGCCGTAGGACACCAGCACCACGTCCTCCCCTTCGCGCCGCACGACGGCGCGCCCGAAGGGCAACGCGAACTCGGGGTCGTCCGGGACCTCCTCCTTCACGGCTCTGTAGAGCCGCTTCGGCTCCATGAACACCACCGGATCCTCGTCGCGGATCGCCGTGCGCAGCAGGCCGCGCGCGTCGGTCGGCGTCGAGGGGTAGACGACCTTCAAGCCGGCCGTATGCACGAAGTGCGTCTCGGGCGACTGCGAGTGGTGGTGGCCCCCCTTGACGCCTCCGCCCGCCGGCATGCGCACCACCATCGGGGCGGTGAACGGCCCGCCGGACCGGTAGCGCAGCTTCGCGACCTGCGAGACGAGCTGGTCGAAGCCCGGGAAGACGTAGTCGGAGAATTGGATCTCGGCCACCGGCCGCAACCCGTGGACCGCCATGCCGAGAGCGGAACCGATGATGGCGGCCTCCGAGAGCGGCGAGTCGATCACGCGGTCGGGCCCGTACTTGTCGAACAGCTTCTCGGTGGCGAGGAAGACG
>JARRMM010000098.1:0-11604 GCA_037386005.1 Deinococcales bacterium
GCCGAACTCGTGCCACAGGTAGGGCCGTTGGCGGGCCACCCGGTAGGCCTCACGGACCAGGTCGTCGCCGGCCACGGCCGTGAGCAACGCCAGGTGCGTGCTGGCGGGCTCGTGGAAGCCGGTCAGCAGGCCGTCGACGGCGCCGCGCACCTCGGCCGGGTGGACGTAGCGACGGGTGAAGCCGCGCATGGGACGTACGCGTCCGTCCTGCCAGGCGGTCTCGAGGGCGCGCACCACGGTCGTTCCCACCGCGATCACCCGGCCGCCCGCTCGGCGGGTGGCGTTCACGTGTGCGGCCGCTGGGGCGCTCACCTCGAACGGTTCGGCGTAGAGCACGACGTCGGCAGGATCCGCCGCCCGCAGCTCGAGGCTGCTCACGCCGGCGTGGAGCGTGATGGCCGCGATCTCGACGCCTCGCGCTCGCAGGGCGGCGACGACCGTCGGCGAGAAGGGGCGCGCCGCCGACGGCATCTCGGCACTCCCCGGCACCCGGGCGAAGATGCTCTGATAGGCGCTGAGCGGCTGCGGGCACTCCAGGTAGGCGTAGCGGATGGGTTCGCCGTCCTCCTCCAGCGTTGGCCGGAGCGGTGCTTCGGCCTTCACGAACCACAGACGGGGCAGGCCGGGGTGCGGAGCGATGAAGCGGACGCGCGTGGGCGCGAGGCGCCGACCCGCCAGACCGTGCCGGCGGGCAGCGGAAGCGGCCCCGGTTCGGCATGGCTGCGGCGTGGCTCGGCGAGCCACAGGCGCTCGCCGTACCGGGTCGAGAGGTTGAGCCGGAACGGGCCGTGCGAGCCGGCGGCCGGCAGGCTCGCGGGGAGGGTGGCGCTGTCGTTGACGACCAGCAGGTCGCCCGCCGCCAGCGCGGCCGCCAGGTCGAGGAAGCGGGCGTGGCGGTGGCCGTCGGGCCCGGACACCAGCAGGCGCACGTCGTGACGGGCCGCCCCCCGCTGCTCGGCCGGTCGCGTCGCCGGCGGCGGCCCGTCGCCCGCAGCGATGCCGTCGCTGTGGACGGCGACGGCCGGTGAGCTCACGCCGTGCCCTCGACTGGATCCAGCTCCCAGGCCTCGGCCTGCGCTTCGAAACGGCGGCCGTGGACGTCCTCGCGGCGCTGGCCGAGGAGCCAGGCCCAGAAGGGCAACGTAACCTCGGGCGGGGGCCGGTCGCCGATGTCCTCCCCGGGGAAGGCCTGTTGATGCATGGCGGTGCGCATGTCGCCCGGGTCCACGATCACCGCCCCGACGGCGTCCAGCTCTGCCGCCAGGGTGCGGGTCAGCAGCTCGAGCGCCGCCTTGCTGGAGCCGTAGACGCCCCAACCCGGGTAGCCGCCGTGGGCCGCGTCCGAGCTCAACGCCACGACGGTGCCGCCGGCGCGAGCGAGCGCCGGCAGCAGCGCCTGCGTGAGCGCCAGCGGTGCGACGACGTTGGTCTCGAACACCTCCCGCACGTCGTCGAGCGCCGCCTCGGCCAGGGCCGGCAAAGGGCTCGGACCCAGAGCGGAGGCGTTGTGCACCAGCAGGTCGAGGCGGGGGCCGACGGCGCGCGCGACCGCGGCCCGGTGCGCGGGATCGGTCACGCTCCCGGCGACCACGTGCACGGGACCCTCGCCTCCGATCGTGCTGGCCGCCTGCTCGAGGTCGTCCCCACCGCGCGCCGTCAGCACCAGCGCGTGGCCTGCGCCAGCCAGGAAGCGCGCGAGGGTGAGCCCGAGGCCCCGGCTGGCTCCCGTGACGACGGCCACGGGTCGTGGCTGCGCCCTCGTCGCGGGGCTCATGCGCAGCTGGCGCACGCCGCCCGCCGGGCGTCGAAGCGACGGGTCCGGGAGCGATGCTCGGGGGCGGCCTGAGGGTGCGAGGCGGGGTCGGTGGCGCCCCGGAGCGGGGCCGGGGTGGCGCGGTCCTTGGCGGGTCTGCGGTCGACGCCTGCGCGACCGCCGTGCCGGCGCTGGCCGGCCGGGAGCCCAGCGGTGCGCAGGCGGCCCAGCGCCTGGACGAGCCAGCGCGTGGGGTCGACGTGGTGCCGGGCGGCCGTAGCGTGGCGCGCCTGTGCGGTCCTCAGGTGGCGCCGCACCTCGCGCTCCCGGTCTTCGTTCAGGGCGCGGGCGAGGTGGTCGAGGGTGGGCGCGTGTTCCAGTGGCATGGCTGTACCTCCGACCGGAAGTATCGTGGACGAGTCCTTCCCGACGCCTCGGCGGACCGGGTCTGCGACCAAGGTCGTAGCGGCCGGCGCCGGAGCGAGCGACGGGTCGGGCGGCAGGTCGAGCAGGACCCGGGCCGGCGTCGCGCTGCAGCCGTGCCGCGGGAACGCGAGAGGTAGGGTAGGAGCATGGCTCGGTTGGACGGACGCATCGCCGTGGTCACCGGAAGCACGCGCGGCCTTGGCCTGGCCATCGCGCAGGCCATGGTTCGCGAGGGCGCGCACGTGGTGGTCAGCTCCAGGTCCGCGGACGCGGTGGACGACGCTGTGTCGTCGCTGGGCCCCGACCTCGTCGAGGGGGTGGTGGCGGACGTCTCCCGTAGGGAGGATCACGACGCCTTGTTGGCGGCGGCCCTTGACCGCTTCGGCCGGCTGGACGTGTGGGTCAACAACGCGGGTCTCTCGGGCGTGTACGGACCCACGCCCGCCATCCCCGAGGACGACTTCTTGCGCGTGCTCGACACCAACGTGCGTGGTGTCTACTTCGGCTCGGTGGTGGCGTCGCGCCACTTCCTGTCGCAGGGTTCGGGCAAGCTCATCAACCTGCTGGGACGTGGCGACCGCGGCCCCGTGATGAACCAGAACGCCTACGCATCCTCGAAGACGTGGGTGCGTGCCTTCACGCTGGCGCTTGCGCGCGAGACACGTGGGCACGGGATCGGCGTGTTCGCCCTCAACCCCGGCCTGATGCTCACCGATATGGTCGGCGAGGTGCGTGCCGTACGCGGCTACGAGGCGAAGTTGCGGCCCTTCAGGACGGTGTTGCGATTGTGGGGAGAGGACCCCGCCGTGGCCGCCGAGGCGGTCGTCGAGCTGGCATCGAGCGCCACCGACGGCAAGACGGGCCTCGCGCGCAGCCTGTTGACGCCCAGGCGCATGCTGGGAGGCATCGTGCGCGACCTGAGACGGCGTCTCCGGCGCGAGCCTCCCCCCGAGATCCGCCTGCACGTCGACAGTGCCGATCCGGTGGTGCCGATCGATCGAGCGTCGCGCTGACGATCGGCTCTGTTACAGCCCGTGCTCCTTGGCGACGAGGACCGCTTGGAGGCGGTCGTCGACGCCGAGCTTGGCGAAGACGTGGCCGGCGTGCGTCTTGACGGTCTTCTCGCTGATCGACAGACGGGCGGCGATGCGCTTGTTGGACAGGCCCTGCGCCATCAGGGCGAGCACCTGGCGTTCGCGCGGGGTGAGCTCGGCCAACGGGTCCATGACGGGCGAGGCGAGCGCCCGCACCGCCTCGGGGTCGAGCGGCACCTCGCCGCGGAGCGCCGCGCGGACCTTGTCCAGCAGGGCGTTGGGCCCGGCGTGCTTGAGCAGGTAACCGGAGGCGCCGCGCCGCATCGCCTGGCGGACCTTCGCCTCGTCGAGGAAGCTGGTGAGCACCAGCACGCGGCAAGCCGCGGCGAGCTCCTCGATGAGCGTCAGCCCGCTGCCGTCGGGGAGCTGCAGGTCGAGCAGGACGAGGTCGGGGCCGGTCTCCCGTGCGCGCTCGCGCGCCTCACCCAGTGATCCCGCCTCGCCCACCACGTCGAAGTCGTCCTGCAGGTCGAGGAAGGCCCGCAGGCCGGCCCGGACGACGGGATGGTCGTCGACGATCAGGACGCGGGTCGCCACGGCACCTCCACGGTGATGCGGGCCCCGCCGCCCGGTCGGTTCTCCACGCGCACGCTGCCGCCGACGGCGGCCACGCGCTCGCGCATGCCAGCGAGGCCGAAGCCGCGCCCGATGCAGGCCTCGGGATCGGGGCCGAGCCCTACGCCATCGTCGTCCACGATCAGGCTCAGCGTCGGCCCGTCACGCGTGAGACGCAGCCACAGGCTGCCCGCCCCGGCGTGACGCAGTGTGTTGTGCACGGCTTCCTGAGCTACGCGGTAGAGGGCCTCGGCGAGGTCGTCGGCGGGCTCGAGCTCCGCGGCCTCCAGATGCACCCGTAGCGCGGCCCCGGTGCGCCTTGCGAGCCGGCTGAGCGCGGCGTGCAGGCCCGCCGTGAGGTCCGCGGGCCGCATCACTTCGACCAGCGAGCGCAGCTCGCCGAGCGCCGCCCCGACCGCCTCATCGGCGTCGGCGATGGCGGCCGCCCGCCGCTCCGGATCGGGATGCTGGCTGGCGACGCTCAGCGACAGGTCGGCAGCGAAGAGCAGCTGTGCGAGGGAGTCGTGCATGTCCTGGGCCAGGCGCTCGCGCTCCTCCAGGGCGGCGGCGTAGCGAGCGTGCTGGGTACGCTCCTCGAGCAGGCGCGAGCGTTCGTACGCCACGGCGAGCTGGCGACCCACCGCCGCCAGGAAGGCGAGCGTCTCGTCGTCGAAACGGGCGTCGCCGGGCGCGGCCAGGTTGAGGATGCCGACCGGCCCTCGCCTCCCGGGCAGTGGCACGCTGGCGTGGATCTGTAGGCCGCCCTTGTCCCCTTGCGCGTCACGGAGGCGGCTGCAGGTGACCATGTTGATGCCGCGGTCGAGCTGGCCCCGCTTCAGCAGACGCTGGCACTCGCAGCCGTCCTCGCGCAGCGGAGCCCGATCGCCCCGGGCGAGGGCGGGGGGCACGCCGGTGGACGCGGCCAGTCGGAACGAGCCTTCGTGGGTGTCGCCCTCCTCGACGTTGGACAGGAACAGCCACCCGGTGCTGAGGCCCACGCGCTGAAGCAGGCGGCTCAACGCTTCGGGTGCGCCTTCCTCGAAGGTGGGCGCGGCGTTGAGGACGTCGCCGATGGCGTTGAACGTGGCCAGGCGCTGGAGCCGGGTCGGGGCCTTCACGCAGCGAGTCTATCGTGATCGCAGCCGCCGTCGCCGTCCAGGGCGGTGTCGGTCAAGGTCCTACGGGCCTTGTCCAGGAGCGACCGACGCCGCTGGGCGTCGTCCCGGCCTAGCGTTGGAGCATGGGCGCTCTACGCTCGAGGCGCTTGGCGGGGCTCGTTGTCCTCGTGCTGGCGACGTCCGTAGCGGCACCCTTCGCCCGCGCCGCGAGCGTCGACCTGGTGCTCTTCTGGGGGCAGGGCTGCCCCCACTGCGCGGTGGCCCGCCCGTTCCTGGAGGGGCTGGCGGCCGATGAACGCGTCACCCTCCAGAGCCTGGAGGTGTACTTCGACGAGGCCAACCGGCGCCTGTTCGCGGCGGCAGGCCGCGCCTTCGGCTTCGACGCCGGCGCGGTACCGACCATCCTGATCGGCGACGAGGTCTACGTGGGCTTCTCCGAGGCGACCGCCCGGCGCCTCCAGGCGCGCGTGCAGGCATGCCTCGAGGTCGGCTGCCCCGATCCATGGGACCGGATCCTGGCGGCGGCCAGCCTGCCGGGCAGCCCGCCGGGGGGCTCCGCCGCGGCGGTGGATGCCGCCGGCCCGGCGGCGCTGGCGCCGCTGAGCGTGCCACTGATCGGTCGCGTCGCGCTGGTAGGGCGATCGGAGCTGGCGACGACGGCCCTCATCGCCTTCGTGGACGGCTTCAACCCCTGCTCGCTGTGGTTGCTGTCGCTCCTGCTGGCGGTCGTGATCAACACCCGCTCCCGGCGCAAGGTGCTCCTCGTGGGCACCACCTTCCTGCTCGTGGCCGCTGCCGTCTATGCGTTGCTGCTCGCCGGGCTCGTCAACGTGCTGGCGCTGGTGGGCGTCCTGCCGTGGGTGCGGACGGGCGTGGCGCTGACCGCGCTGGGCTTCGCGCTGGTGAACCTGAAGGACTACGTGTGGTACCGGCACGGGCCGTCGCTCACCATCCCCGAGGGACGGAGACCAGCGATCTACCGCGGCATCCGCGGAGTGATGGCGCGGGAGCGGAGCACACTGCCCATGATCGCCGCGACCGCTGCCATGGCGGCGGGCGTGACGCTCTTCGAGCTGCCGTGTACGGTGGGCTTCCCGGTGCTGTGGGCCGACCTGGTGATGCAGTGGCACCCCGGCGTGGCGGCGTTCTGGGGGCTGTTGCTCGTCTACCTGCTGGTGTTCCTCCTCGACGAGCTGGCGCTGTTCGGTGCCGCGGCGGCGGCGCTGCGGGTGACGCGGTTGGAGGAGCGGCACGGCCGCTCGCTCAAGCTCCTGGGCGGGATGGTGATGCTGTTCCTCGCCGCCGTCCTGCTCCTGCGTCCGGCGTGGATGAACGAGCTGCTGCCGGCGACGGCGGTGGTCGGTTCTGCGGCGCTGGCTGCGGGGCTCGTGCACCTGCTGGGGCGTAGCGTGTCGAGTGCGCGGGCGCGCGCTACAGAGGCGCCTCGTCGTCGAACATAGGGGGGCGCTTCTCGCGCAGCGACGCCACGCCCTCCCGCACGTCGGGGCCGGTGAAGCCGAGGAACTCGAGCGCCAGGCTGGTGTCGAAGGTCGGCCCGGCCAACCGGTACCAGTTGTTGAGGGCGTACTTCGTCCAGCGGATCGCGCTCTGGCTGCCCTCGCGCAGCCGCCTGGCGACCTGCAGGGCGCGTTCGTCGAGCTCGCCGGCGTCGACGCAGAGGCTGACGAGACCGAGGCGCTCGGCCTCCTCGCCCGACATTGGCTCGCACGTGAGCAGGTAGTACTTGGCCTTCGCCATGCCGATGAGCAGGGGCCACACCGCGGCCGCATGGTCGCCGGCCGCCACCCCGAGCCGGGTGTGGCCGTCGATGATGCGGGCGTCGCGCGCCGCGATCGACACGTCAGCCAGGAGGCCGGCCACCAGGCCCGCGCCGACCGCCGGCCCGTGGAGGGCCGAGACCACCGGCTTGCTGCAGTCCACGAGGTTGCGCACCAGGTCGCGGGCTTCCTTCCAGATGCGCACGCGCGTAGACCAGTCGTCGGCGATGTGCTCCACCATCGCCAGGTCGCCACCCGCCGAGAAGCCGGCGCCCGCTCCCCGCAGGATCGCCACGGACACGTCGTCGGCGGCGTCGATGTCGCGCCAGATCTCGACCAGCTCTCGATGCATGGTCTCGTCCGCGGCGTTGAGCCGCTCCGGACGGTTCATGGTGACCACGAGGACGCCGTCCTCGGGACGGCTCAGCTCCAGGCGCCGGTATCGATCGAAGGGCATGGCTCTCCTCCCGCCGTGGCTCGGACCCCTGGCCCGCGCGCGACGGGCGAACGCGGCCGGCTCAGAACTCCGATTCGTCGCGCCTGGCGTCGGACGTCAGGAAGCGCTCGAAGGCGTCGTCCGCAGGGCTCTCACGAGACGTACCTTCACGACGGGTCACATGGGCGCGCGCGCCGCGGACCTCGTCGTTCGTGGGTCTCGGCCGGGACGGTGTCGCGACAGGCTCGAGCTCCGCATCCGTGCCCGGGAGCGACAGCGTCCGCGGATCGTTCAGCGTCAGCGCCGACCAGATGGTGAGGCTCGCCGCGATCACAAGCAGGAAGCCGAGCAGAAGCATGACCACGAGTGCCGACACCCCCCCAGGATAGTCCAGCGTTCGATGAGGGGCAACGCACCGGCGCCTGCGAGCGCCGTCGTCCCTGCAGGCGGCGGCCAGGTTCAGCGCTTTCCGGCGGTTTCCTCCAACAAGCGGCAGAGCAGTTCGTGGTCGACATTCCCGCCGGAGATCACCACCACCGTCGGCCCGTCCCGGAGCGGCGCGACCTCGCCGTCGCCGCGGACGAGGCGCCGCAGTGCCGCGAGCGTCAGGGCGCCGGTCGGCTCCACCACCAGCCGGGCCCCCCGGGCGTACCAGGCGGTGGCGTCGCGGATCTCCTCCTCGCTCACCGTCTGCACGCCCACGAGGTGCCGGCGGAGGATCCGGAAGTTCAGCTCGCCGATGCTCTGGGTGCGCACGCCGTCGGCCATCGTGCGCGTGACGTCCTCGGCCGGCCACGCCACGCGCTCGCCGCCCGTCAGGGACGCGTGCGCGTCCGCCGCCAGCTCGGGCTCGACCCCGACCACGCGCGCCTCGGGCGCGCGGGCCGCGAGCGTCAGGGTCACCCCGGACGAGAGGCCGCCGCCACCGATGGGAACGAGCACGTTGGCGACGTCCGGCAGGTCGGCCGCGATCTCGAGGCCGACGCTGGCCTGCCCCGCGACGATCCAGGGGTGGTCGTACGGCGGGACCAGCGTGGCGCCGGTGCGGTGTGCGATCGCCTCGGCCGTCTCGTGCCGTGACGCCTGCGTGTTCTGGCAGCGGACCACCTCGGCTCCCAGCGCCCGCGTGCCCTCGACCTTGACGTGGGGAGCCCCCTCGGGGATGACGATCGTCGCCTTCACGCCGAAATGGCGCGCGGCGAAAGCCACGCCCTGGGCGTGGTTGCCGCTGGAGTGCGTCACGACCCCGCGCGCTCGGAGCTCCGGTGGCAGCGAGGCCAGGAAGTTCAGCGCACCGCGCAGCTTGAACGAGCCCGTGCGCTGCAGGTTCTCCGCCTTCGCGTAGACCGGCCCGCCGCCGGGACCCTCGAGGTCCAGGTGCACGAGCGGTGTCCACAGGGCGGCGTGCCGCACGCGCTCGAAGGCGGCTTCCAGTTCGGCGAGGGTGGGGATCGAAGCGTCGTCGGCGGGGCTCATCCGTCCAGTCTGTCACGCGGCGGATGCCGCCGTGCGAGCGGGCATGGACACCGGCGGCTGACAGCGGTGACCGCAGCCGGCGGTGGGCGTTGCCGGCCGATCCGGGGACGTTGCGCGACCGGAACGGGTCGCCTCGCTGCAAAGCCTTGACGAATCCTGCATATGTGCGTATAATTCTTCAACATTGATGCACAGAGCGGAGCGCCCGGAAGGGCGCTTTTCTGCGTTTGCGGTTCTGGTTCGCGTCGCAGTCCGAACGCCCGTGGATCATGCACCACCGGAGCGGCGCAGGTCTCGGTGGCACCGCTTCTCAGCCGGCCTGCTGCGCCACGAAGGCCTCGAGCTCCTGCCGACTCGGCAGCGCGGGGATGGCGCCGCGACGGGTGGTCGTGAGCGCGGCATAGGCGTTCGCGCGGCGGATGGCGGTGTCGAGGGCGCCCCGGCTCTTCTCGAGCGCGTCGTTCTCGAGCAGGCTGGCGAGCAAGGCGGCGGTGAAGGCGTCCCCCGCACCGGTGGTGTCGACGGTGTCCACCCGGAAGCCCGCCACCTCGCCCTCCCCCTGGCGGGTCAGGTACCAGGCGCCGGCGTCGCCCCGCGTCACCACCAGCAGTCGAAGCGCATCGTGCCGCAGCGTGCGAGCGGCGGCCATGTCGCGGGCCCCGGTCAGGAACTCCAGCTCGTCCTCGCTGATCTTCACGACGTGCGCGCGGCGCCACACACTGCGGATGCCCTCCCGCGCGGCGTCGGGCGACGGCCACAGAGGGAGGCGGAGGTTGGCGTCGTACGACACCCACAGCCCGTGCTCCGCCGCCAGGTCGAGCGCCCGGAGCGTGGCGCTGCGGGAGGGATCCTGGATCAGGCTGATGCTGCCGATGTGGAGCATCGAGGCGCCGGCCAGGTAGTCCTCCGCGATCTCCTCGGGGCGGTGGCGCATGTCCGCGCTGGGGTTGCGGTAGAAGAGGAAGTCGCGTTCGCCCGTGCTCGTCAGCGATACGAAGGCGAGCGCGGTGCGCGCTTGCGCGTCGTACTTCAGCTGACTGACGTCGACCCCCTGGTCCGAGAGCACGCCGGCCAGATGGTGGCCGAAGGGATCGTCCCCCACCTTGCCCATGAAGCCGGCGCCGATCCCGAGCCGCGCGAGCCCGACGGCGACGTTGGCCGGGGCGCCCCCCGGCGCCTTCACGAAGGCTCGGGCGTCGCCCAGCGACACGCCGTTCTCCTCCGGGACGAAGTCGATGAGCAGCTCGCCCAGCGTGACGGCCTGCGGTGAAGCGGTCATGGCGCAAGCCTACCGCAGCCCCGAGTCGCGGCCCGGTCGGCGGGACGGTCGTCGTGCAGGAGGGGCTCCACCCCGAGGCCCCGTGTTACAACGGGGGACGCATGAAGGAGGTCCCGCGTGCGGCAGAGGCTGTCATGCGCGCCGCGCGAACCGACCATGCTCGGGAGCGGTCGTCCAACGGTCGCCCCAGCGTCCCCAGCACCCCCTCGCCCGGCCGCGCCCCCATCGCGTCCGCATCGCACTCCCGTCGCCGCGCGCGCCGCGTGGTCGGAGGCGTACGCGTGGCTCCGGCCGGGGGCCGCGCGTGAGGGCGCCGGGCCGGGGAGAGCCGCCGGAGTGAGGCCATGATGCACATCGAAGAACAACTCAACAGCGCCAGCCTCGAATACGTCGAGGAGCTGTACGAGCGGTACCTGCAAGACCCCGCGGACGTTCCGGAGTCGTGGCGAGCGACGTTCGACGCCCTGCCCGCCGACGGCCTGGCGGAGCGCCGCCGCCTGGGGCCGAGCTTCGTTCCCAGGAGCCTGTTCAACCCGCCGGGCACCGCGTCCGCGTTGCAGCTCGACCGTGCCGGCAGCGATGCGGCCACGGTCCAGCAGCGCGTGGAGCGTCTGGTCCGGAACTACCGCGTCCGCGGCCACCGGCTGGCCGACCTGAGCCCGCTCGGTCGCGAGCCGTACGAGGCACCGGAGCTCGATCCCGCCTACTACGGGTTCCACGACGCCGACACGGCGCGTCCGGTGTTGGAGAGCACCTTCCCGTCGGCGCGAACGCTCGGGGAGGTCATCGAGGCGCTCAAGGAGACCTACACCCGCTCGATCGGCGCCCAGTTCATGCACATCGACAGCCTGGAGGTGCGCCGCTGGCTCCAGGAGCGGATGGAGGCCACCCGCAACCGGCTGGCCCTGAGCCGCGACCGGCAGCTCCGCATCCTGACCAAGTTGACCGACGCGGTCATCTTCGAGGACTTCATCCAGAAGAAGTACGTGGGCGCCAAGAGCTTCTCACTCGAGGGCGGCGAGACGTTGATCCCGCTGCTCGACCAGGCCATCGAGAAGGCGGGCTCGCAGGGCGTGCGCGAGATCGTGCTGGGCATGGCCCACCGCGGTCGCCTGAACGTGCTCGCCAACATCCTCGGCAAGAACCCCCGCACCATCTTCCGGGAGTTCGAGGACAAGGACCCCGAGATGCACCGGGGGCGCGGCGACGTCAAGTACCACCTCGGGTACTCGAACGACTGGACCACCGAGGCCGGTCAGACGATCCACCTGTCGCTGGCGTTCAACCCCTCGCACCTCGAGTACGTCGATCCGGTGGTGCTGGGGCGCGTGCGCGCCAAGCAGGACCGGGTCGGTGACAAGCGGCGCGAGAAGGTGCTCCCCATCCTCGTCCACGGCGACGCCGCCTTCATCGGCGAGGGCGTGGTCCAGGAGAGCCTCAACCTGTCGGGGCTGGTCGGCTACCGGGTGGGCGGCGCGCTCCACATCATCGTCAACAACCAGGTCGGTTTCACCACCGGTCCGCGGCAGGGGCGAACCTCGACCTATGCGAGCGACATCGCCAAGATGCTGCAGAGCCCCATCCTGCACGTGAACGGGGAGGACCCCGAGGCGGTGGCGCAGGTCATCGAGCTCGCCATGGACTTCCGGCGCGAGTTCAAGCGCGACGTGGTGGTGGACATGTACTGCT
>JARRMM010000099.1:0-24758 GCA_037386005.1 Deinococcales bacterium
GTCAGCGTCTCGAGGTCGATCACCTCCAGCGCCACACCCTCCCGTGCGGCGACCTCGGCGGCCTTGAGGCACACCTCCACCATGCCGCCGTAGGCCACCAGCGTCGCCGCGTCGCCCTCGCGGACGATCCGCGCCTTGCCCAGCTCCAGCTCGTAGAACCCCTCGGGTACCTCCGCCTTCACCGAGCGGTAGAGCTTGATCGCCTCCAGGAAGAACACCGGATCCGGGTCCTGGATGGCGGCCAGCAGGAGCCCCTTGGCGCGTTGCGGGTTCGAGGGGATGACGACCTTCACGCCGGGCACGTGCGCCAGTACCGCCTCGGGCGAGTCGGCGTGCTGCTCTGGGGTGTGGACGCCGCCACCGTACGGCGCGCGGATCACCATGGGCACGGTGAACCGGCCCCGGGTGCGGTGGCGGTAGCGGCCCAGGTGGGAGAGGATCTGGTCGAGCGCCGGGTACAGGAAGCCCGCGAACTGGATCTCCGTCACCGGACGCATGCCGGCCAGCGCCAGCCCGATGCCGTAACCCACGATGCCGGCCTCGGCCAGGGGGGTGTCGAACACGCGCTCCTCGCCGTGCTTGCTCCGCAGGCCGTCGCTGACGCGGAACACGCCGCCCATGCCGACGTCCTCGCCGAACAGCAGCACCCGGGGGTCGCGCGCGAGCGCCACGTCGAGGGCATCGTTGATGGCCTGCACCATCGTCATGGAGCGGCCGGCCGATCCCGTGCCGGTGGCGCTCGGGGCGCCGCTGGTCTCAACCATGGCGCAGCACCTCCCAGGCGGCGCGCGCGTCGGGCGTCATGGTCTCGAAGACCTGCTCCACGATCTGCTGGGGCTCGGGCTCCGGCGCGTCGTCGGCCTCCTTCACCGCCGCCTTGAACTCGCCATCGAGCTCGGCGAGCATCGCCTGCTCGCGCTCGTCATCCCACGCCCCCATCGCCTGGAGCGCGGCCCGCAGCCGCACGATGGGATCGCGCGCCTCCCAGGCAGCCGTGCTCTCCGGCGAGCGGTAGCGGTTCGGGTCATCGCTGGAGGTGTGCGGGCCCATGCGGTAGGTGACGGCCTCGATCAGGGTCGGGCCCTCTCCCGCCCGGGCCCGCGCCACCGCCTCCTTGGAGGCGTGCCAGACGGCAGCGAGATCGTTCCCGTCGACGACCACGCCGGGGATGCCGTAACCCACGGCGCGCTCCGCGATGCGTGGATTGCGCATCTGCTTCTCGGTCGGCACGCTGATGGCCCAGCCGTTGTTCTCCACCACCAGCACCATCGGCGCCGAGTAGACGGCGGCGAAGTTGAGCGCCTCGTGGAAGTCGCCCTCGCTGCTGCCGCCGTCGCCGATGAAGGTCAGCGCAACCCAGTCCTCGCCCTGATAGCGTCCGGCCGAGGCCACCCCGACGGCATGGAGGAGCTGGGTGGCGATGGGGATGTAGAAGGGCAGCACGCGCAGGCCCTCCGGGAAGCGCCAGCCGGCGGGGGTGGCCCGCCAGTACAGGATGACCTGGCTCATCGGCAGGCCGTGGGTGAGAGCGGCGCCGGTGTCCCGGTAGCTGGGGACCAGCCAGTCGTGCGGCTCGAGCGCGAGCGCCGCTCCGACCTGAGCGGCCTCCTGGCCCCGGTAGGGCGGGTAGACGCCGAGCTTGCCCTGACGTTGCAGGGTCAGCGCCCGCTCGTCGAAGAAGCGGGCCCGGGCCACCGCCCGATAACCGCGCACCAGCTCCTCCGACGAGAAGGGTAGTCGGTCGGCCGATCCGCCATCTTCCGCGATGAAGCGCAACGGTTCCATGTCATCTCCTGATGCCGCCGTGCGGAGCCGGTCCTCCACAGGGGGATGGGGTCTCGTCGGTAGGCTAACCCACGGCGGCGGTAGGCCCCGCGTCGGGGGGTGCATGACGCGCCGCACGGCCTGCCGGTTCACGGTCGCTTGCCGAACGAACGCTCGTTCGCCTATACTCGCGGGCGTGACCCGACGGCAGGAGATCCTCGAGACCGCAGGCGACCTCTTCCAGCGCAACGGTTACCACGCCACCAGCATGCGGGAGATCGCACGGAGCATCCAGCTCCAGGGCAGCAGCCTCTACGCGCACATCCACTCCAAGGAGGAGCTCCTCAGGAACCTCGTGCACGAGGCCGCCGACACCTTCCTGGCCGCGGCCGGCGAGGTCGACGCCGGGCTCCCGCCCGAGCAGCGCCTGCGCGGCCTCGTGCGCGCGCACCTGGGCGTCATCCGCGACAAGCTGCCCCACGCCACGGTGTTCTTCCACGAGTGGGCGCACCTGCCCAGCGAGCTGCGGAGCGACCTGGTCGCCCGCCGGGACGCCTACCAGGCGATCTTCCGCGACGTCGTCGAGAGCGGCTGCGAGGCGGGCACCTTCCGGGTCGAGGATCCGGCGCTCGCCACGCTGTTCGTGTTGTCGTCACTGAACTGGACCTACCAGTGGCTCGACCCGAACGGGCGGCTCCCGCTGGACGTCCTGGCCGACCGCTACGCCAGCCTGATCCTGGGCGCGCTGGGGGCCCCCGTGCCCGATCTCGGCACCGGAAGGGAGTGACCATGGCCGAAGCCGCCGCCCCCGCCGCCGACGAGCAGCAGCGCCTGGACGCCTTCGAGGCCCGCATCGCGAACGGCGAGAAGATCGAGCCGGGCGACTGGATGCCGGACGCCTACCGCAAGCAGCTCGTGCGGATGATCAGCCAGCACGCCCACAGCGAGGTCGTGGGGATGTTGCCCGAAGGCGCCTGGATCACGCGCGCGCCGAGCCTTCGGCGCAAGCTCATCCTCATCGCCAAGGTGCAGGACGAGGCCGGGCACGGCCAGTACCTGTACCACGCCGCCGAGACGCTCGGCGTGAGCCGCGACGAGCTCATCGACGCCCTTCTGGAGGGGCGTGCCAAGTACTCCAGCGTCTTCAACTACCCCACGCTCACCTGGGCCGACGTCGGGATGATCGGTTGGCTGGTCGACGGCGCCGCCATCAAGAACCAGCTCATGCTGGCGCAGTGCTCGTACGGCCCCTACTCCCGCGCCATGGTCCGCATCTGCGCCGAGGAGACCTTCCACCACAAGCAGGGCAAGGAGATGGTCCTGACCTACGCCCAGGGCAGCGCCTACCAGCGCGCCATGGCGCAGGACGCGCTCGACCGCTGGTGGTGGCCGTCGCTGATGATGCTGGGCCCCCACGACAGCGACTCGCCCAACACCCCGCAGCTCGTGCGCTGGGGCATCAAGACCAAGACGAACGACCAGGTGCGCCAGGAGTTCGTCGACGAGCACGCCCCCGAGCTGATGGACGCCGGCCTCACCATCCCGGACCCGGAGCTGCACGTCGACGAGGCGAGCGGCCACTGGGTGCACGGGCCCATCGACTGGGACGAGTTCTGGAGCGTGGTCAAGGGGCACGGTCCGCTCAACGCCGAGCGCCTGGCGGCACGCCGCCAGGCCTTCGAGGACGGTCGCTGGGTGCGCGAGGCGATGGCCGCCTACGCCCGCCGCCGGCGGGAGGCCGCGTGATGGCCACCGCCCCGACTCCGTCCGGTGAAGGGCCGCGCTGGGAGGTGTTCAAGCAGGACACGCCCAGCAAGCCCCATCAGGCCGTCGGCTCGGTGCACGCCGCCGATCCCGAGCACGCGCTGCTGATGGCGCGCAGCGTCTACGCCCGTCGACCCGCCGCGGTCAGCCTGTGGGTCGCGCCCGCCGAGGCGGTGTTCGCGGTGACGGCGGAGGAGCTCGCCGCAGCGGAGCCCTGGAGCGTCGAGGAGGCCGGCGAGGAACGCCTCTACCAGGTGTTCCGCAAGACCAGCCACCGGCGCGCCATGACGTTCGTCGACCATGTCGGCGAGGTGTCCGCGCCTGGCCCGCGAGCGGCGGTCGCGGCCGCGCGGCAAGCCTTCCCGGAGCCGCCGGCGCTGGCCTGGTGGGTGGTGCCCACCGCCCGCTTGAGCGCCAGCCCCGACGACGAGGCCGCGGCGTGGTTCGAGCCGGCCGCGGACAAGACCTACAAGCAACAGTCGGCCTACGGGCTGCTGGCACCGAAGAAGCCCGGCCGCTCGAAGGGAGGGGACCGGTGAGCGCATCGAAGGCTCAGGACAGCCGTCTGGACGCCGAGCTGCAGCAGGCTCTCGTCGCGCGCCTGACCGCCATGGCCGACGACGAGCTGATCCTCGGGCACCGCGACTCGGAGTGGACCGGGCACGCTCCCCTGCTCGAGGAGGACATCGCCCTGGCCAACATCGCCCAGGACGAGATCGGCCACGCGTTGCTGTGGCTCCAGGCGCGGAGCGAGCTCGACGGCAGCGACCCGGACGAGCTGGCCTTCTTCCGCGAGGTGGGCGCGTTCCGCAACGCGCGCCTGGTGGAGCTCCCCAAGGGCGACTGGGCCTTCACCATGCTGCGGCAGTACCTCTTCGACGCCTTCGAGACCGAGCTGCTGTCGCGCCTCCGGGACTCGCGCTACCCGCCGTTGGCCGAGGCCGCCGCCAAGGCCGCCAAGGAGGAGGTCTTCCACCTGCGGCACAGCGGGCTCTGGCTCGAGCGCCTGGCGCTCGGCACCGACGAGTCGCGCAGCCGTCTGACGAGCGCGCTGCAGCGGATCTGGCCCTACCTGCCACAGCTCTGGCAGCCCCTGCCGGGCGACGCGGCGCTGCAGCGGGCGGGCATCGCCCCGAACCCCGCCGATCTGGAGCAGCCCGTGATGGCGCGCGTCTCGGCGGCGCTGGCGGCGCTCGGGCTCGAGCCGCCGGCCGACGCCGTCCCCAACCCCGGTGGCCGCGACCGCCACGGCGAGGCGCTCGTGTCCTTGCTCGTCGACATGCAGTCCGTGGCGCGCGCCGACCCCGGCGTGGACGCCTGGTAGGGCGCCGCCACGCGCGACGCCGTCAGCAGCGAAGGAGCGACGATGGACACGAACACGCGGGCGCCCGATGACGCGCGGCTGACGCCGGAGGCCGTCTGGGTGGCGCTGGACGACGTCAAGGACCCGGAGATCCCGGTGGTGTCGGTGGTCGAGCTCGGCATGGTGCGCGACGTCACGATCACCGAGGGGCACGTGGTGGTGGACATCACTCCCACCTTCGCGGGCTGCCCCGCCTTCCACGCCATCCGGGAGGCGGTGGCGGAACGCGTGCGGGCGCTCGGCGCCGAGGCGGTCGAGGTCCGGCGCCGCCTCTCCCCCGCCTGGAGCACGGACGACATGAGCGAGGCCGCGCGCACGAAGCTCCACGACTTCGGCATCGCGCCGCCGCAGCCCCACGGCGGGCTGCTGCTGCCGGCACTCGACGCGCCGGTCGCCTGCCCACGCTGCGGCAGTCTCGATACCGAGCTGCGCAACGCCTTCGGCAGCGCGCTCTGCCGCGAGATCTACACCTGCCGCTCCTGCCACGAGACCTTCGAGCGCTTCAAGCCGCTCTGAGCCGCCCCCGCAGCCGGCGCGCGGCACCGAGCCCGGAGCGTCCCATCCGCGACGTGGCCGCGCCGCACCATTCCTGGGCCGATCAGCCCACCAGGGCGCGCCCCAGCAGCGCCACGATGACCGCGGCGAAGCCGCCCGAACTGACGGCCGCGAGGCGCATCGCGGTACGGTAGTTGCGCTCCACCTGGCGCTCGTCGAACCGTTCCGCCCAACGCAGCGTCCACCCGCCCACCATAAGGAAGAACAGCGCCACCGGGACCACCCAGGCGACCCCCGCCCGGCGCCCCAGCTCCAGCAGCATGACGACGCCCCCCGCCCCGAGCGCCGCCACGGCCAGCCGCAGCGCGCGGCGCGGCCCGAGAAGCACCGGCAGCGTGCGGTCGCCACGCCGACGGTCCTCGAGCGTCTGGTAGCTCTGGGTCACCACGTACAGGCCCAGCACGACGAGGGCCGTGCTCGCCATCCCCACCAGCCCCGTCACCGAGGCCAGGCGGGCGACGGGCGCCACCGCGAGCCAGCCGAGGGAGAACCCTAACGCCCCCTGGCCCAGCGCGATGGCGCACCAGGAACAGGAGCAGCCAGGCCAGCGAGAAGACCCGTCCGACGAGCAACGCCAGCGGCAGGCCCAGCACCTGGACCCCCAGCGAGAACGGCAGCAGCCCGGGCGAGACGGAGGGCGGCTCGAGCATGCCCCCGACCGGCCCCTCGTCGCGGTCGTAGTAGGAGTTGAAGGCCGTGGTCCCGCCGTACAGGAAGAGGTGGAGGGACAGGTAGCCGAGCCAAACGCCGCCGTCGAGGAGCCGCCCGCCGCCCAGCAGCACGCCCCAGAGGTAGATGGGGCTGAGCAGCACGTTGAAGTGCAGGCGCAGGTGGCGCACGAAGGGGTGCGCCAGCCAGGGCCTCACGACCGCGATCCGGCACGCGGCCGGTGCGGCGAGCCCTGCACCGCCGCGCTCGCCCTGGGACCCGCACGCGCGTCCCGCACCGCCGCGCCCGCACCAGGGGCCGCGCTCACGGCTGGAGCTCCGCGGATACGCCGTGCTCGAGGCCCCGCATGGTGAAGCGCCGCGCGAACGCCGTGGCCACCGGCGACCGCAGCCCGGCCCACACCAGCGCGGCACGGAGCCGCGGCGCCGCCCAGGCGCGGCCCAGGCGCAGGTTGAACGCCGCCCGCCTGGCGGCCGACCGCGCCGCCGGGACGCGTGCCGACTCGTAGGCCGCCAGGGCTCCGCGCAGAGCCGCAACCGGCGCCCGCGCGAGGTCCGTTCCGTTCCGGAGCGCCACGATCTGCCCGGCCAGCGCACCGGCATCGAGCCAACCCAGGTTCATCCCTTGCCCGCCGAAGGGCGGCATCACATGAGCGGCGTCACCGGCCAGCGCCGCCCGACCCACGACGAGGCGGCCGGCGAGCAACGTCTGCACCCCGAAGGCGCTGACCATGCTGCAGCGCCGGGCGTCGATGTGCTCGCCCACGCGCTCGAGGACGCGGTCGGCCAGCCAGGCGGCAGCAGGGTGCGGCCCCGGAACGGTGCCGTGCAGCCCGGGGTCGGCCTCGACCGGAACGGCCGCGACCCAGCGACGCGTCCGCCCCGGCATCGGGAACGACTCCACCACCCCGGCCTCGGTGAGGTAGATGGCGGCGTCGGCTCCCAGGCTTGTGCCGTCCGGGAAGTCCCCCATCACGAAGCGGTCGGGGAAGCGGCGCTCGTCGACCGGTACGCCCAGCCGCGCACGCATCACGCTGCCGTGGCCGTCGCAGCCCACCACCAGAGCCGCCTCCACCTCGCTGCCGTCCGCCAGGCGCGAACGTGCGGCCGCAGCGTCGACCTGCAGCGCAACGACCTCGCTGCCGCGCTGCAGGGCGCCCGGAGCGAGCGCGGCCAGCCGGGCCTCCAGCAGCCGTTCGCTCTCGGCCTGCGGCAACGTCAGCACGAACGGGTACGGCGGAGGGCAATCCTCGAACGACAGCGTCCCGAGCCGCCGCCGGCCGGCGTAGGCATGGCCGCGCGACACCCGCACGCCGGCGTCCACCAGGGCGTCGGCCACGCCAGCCCTGGCCGCCACCTCGAGGGCCGGGGGATGCACGCCGATCGACCGCGAGTGCTCGGAGCGCTCGCGCCGGCGTTCGAGCACCGCGACCCGTACGCCCTCCATCGCCAGCAGGCACGCCAGCAGCAGCCCGACCGGGCCGCCGCCCACGATGGCGACCTCCACCCGATTCACCCCGGCGCCCCCGCGTCGGGCCCGGCCTGCTGCACCACCAACGTCCGGAACGGCGCCCAGCGCACGACGCGCCAGCCCTGGGGCGCCAGTGCCCGCAGCTCGTCGATCCGGTAGGCGCGCCGGATCGAGCGGAGGCCGTCGGGCACGATGAAGGAGCCGTGGAACACCACGCGCAGCGGCGCGAAGGCGAGGAGCGCCAGGTCGCTGCGCCGCAGATCGTTGTGGACGGCCAGGCCCCGTGTCAGAGCCGCGCTCGCCTCGAGGAAGCGAGGCAGCTCGGCCTCGTCGAGGTGGTGCAGCACGTGGTTGGAGATGACGAAGTCGTAGCCGCGCCCTTCGGCGACGAGCTCCTCCATGCTCGCGTGCCGGAAGTGCACGCCGGGCGGGGTGGGGCGCGAGCGTGCGAAGTCGAGCGCGCGTTCGTCCGGGTCCACCGCGGTGATGGCCAGCGGCACCCCGGCCTCGGCCGACCAGTACGCCAGGCTGCGCGCCACGTCGCCGCCCCCGCACCCCACGTCGAGCAGGGTGGCGCCGGGTCGCGCCCGCGGCTTGAGCCACCGCTCGAACACGGCGCTCCAGCCGGCGAGCCAGCGGTTGACCCGGGCGAACTGGGCGTAGGTGGCGCGCAGACGCGCAGCGTCGCAGCCGGGATCGTCCATCGCCTCGCGCAACGCGGTGGCGCGCCGCCGCAACAGCACGGTCATGCCGTTGACAGCACGCCCGCGTCCACCGTCAGGCCGGGACCGAAGGCCATGGCCACGATCGGCTCGCCGGCCGGCGGGCCCGCCTCCAGGATGCGCTCGAGCACGAACAACACGGTAGCGCTCGACATGTTCCCGAAGCGCGCCAGCACCCCCCGGGACGCCTCCAGCGCCCCCGGCGGGAGGCGCAGCCCGCTCTCCACCCGGTCCAGGATCGCGCGCCCGCCCGGGTGCACGGCCCAGCGCCGGACGTCGCCACGCTCGACGGCCGCCTTGCGCAGGAGCGGCTCCACCGCCTCGTGGGCCCTCGCGCCGACGATCTTGGGCACGTAGTTGGAGAGCACCATCTCGAAGCCGGTGTCGCCGATCGTCCAGGCCATGGCGTCCGCTCCCTCCGGCGCGAGACCGGTGGCGAACGCTTCCACGCGCAGCCCTCCGGCCTGCGGCGGCCGGGCGCTGACGACCGTGGCGGCGCCGCCGTCGGCGAACACCGAGGCCGCCACCAGGGCGTCGAGATCGCAGGTCGGCTGCAGGTGCAGCGAGCACAGCTCCACCGCCGCCACGAGCACCACCGCGTCGGGATCGGCGCGGCAGAACGCGTCCGCCATGCGCAGTGCGGGGAAGGCGCCGTAGCAGCCCATGAAGCCGAGATGGTAGCGCTCGGTGCCCGGCGCCAAGCCCAGCTCCCGTACCACCGCCAGGTCCGGACCGGGAGCCACGAAACCGGTGCACGACACCGTGATCACATGCGTCACGTCGTCCGACCCGAAGCCCGCGGCACGCTCCAGCGCCGCCCGCGCCACCCTCGGGAACAGCTCCATCGCCTCACGGGCATAGACGGCGTTGCGCTCGGCGGTACTGGGGTTGCGGAAGGCTCCGCTCTGAGGGTCGACGTACAGACCGCCGTCGGCCCCCGGCGCGAAGTCCCCCACGACGCTGTGGCGGACCTCGATACCGGAGTGCTCGTAGATCCGGTGCAACAGGTGATCGGTGCGCCGGTCGCCGCCGACCCACGCCTTCATGACGTCGCGGGCCGTCCGCTGGTCGTAGGCCGTGTCGGGCACGGCCGTGGCCAAGCCGTGCAGATAGACGGGCATGGGTCATTATGCAGGCCGCCCCGCGGCTCGACGGTAGGCCGGCACCCGGTCCTCGTCCCCGGCGCTACCGCGGGGCCTCCGTGCGGGACGCCTTTCAGACCTTTCATGTGGCGCCTGGCAAGATGGCTCCATGTCCCAGCCGATCCTGTTCTCCCGTGCCTGGCGCCGGCGCACCGTCGTGCTGCTGGCCAGCGTCGTGCTGGCGCTGGCCGCGACCGCCCCGGTCCTGGCCCAGTCCACCAGCTCCGCCGCCAGCAGCTCCACCGCCGTGCCGTTCGTCGACAGCCAGGGGCTCGACCTCGCCGAGAAGCGCGTCATCGCTGTCTACAACGAGGTCGCCCCGTCGGTCGTCAACATCACCACCCAGGTGCTGCAACCGAGCTTCTTCTACGGCTCGGTACCCGCCGAGGGCGCCGCCTCGGGCTTCGTCATCGATACGGCCGGGCACATCCTGACCAACTACCACGTCATCCAGAACGCCCAGCGCATCAACGTCGCCTTCGGCAACGGGACCTCGGTGCAAGCCAAGCTCGTGGGCAGCGACGCGCGCAACGACATCGCGGTCCTCAAGGTCGACGCCCCCAAGAGCCTCCTGAAGCCGGTCACCTTCGGCGACTCGAACCACCTGCAGGTGGGGCAGCGAGCGATCGCCATCGGCAACCCCTTCGGCGAGTTCGGCCGCACCCTCACCACCGGGGTCGTCAGCGCCCTCGACCGCTCCATCCAGGGGCCTTCGGGGCTGCCGATCACCGGTATCATCCAGACCGACGCCGCCATCAACAAGGGCAACTCGGGCGGCCCGCTGCTGGACAGCGCCGGGCGCGTCATCGGCATCACCAGCGCCATCTTCAGCCCGTCGGGCACCAACGCCGGAGTGGGCTTCGCGCTACCCATCGCCACCGTCAAGCGCGTGCTGCCGTCGCTGCTGAAGAACGGCTCCTACCCCCACCCCTACCTGGGCGTGAAGTACGCCCACACCCTGACGCCGGGCCTGGCCCGCGCGCTCGGGCTCCAGACCGATCACGGCCTGCTGCTCGTGCAGCTCGTCAGCGGCAGCCCGCTCGACCAGGCCGGCCTGAAGGGGGCGAGTCAGCAGGAGGTGGTCGGCAACCGGCTCTTCTACGTCGGCGGTGACGTGCTGCTGAAGGTCGACGACCACACCGTCCGCGACCTGGGGCACCTGAAGGCCTACCTGGAGGACCACTTCCGGGTGGGCGACTCGGTCACGGTCACCTACCTGCGGGGAGGAACGCAGCAGCAGGCCACCGTCACCCTGGCGCGCGAGCCGCAGTAGGCGGCATCGACCTCGAGCGACAGCGCGGCGGCGGAGCGCGGATCGTGCTCCGCCGCCGCGTTCGACCGTATCCGCTGCGCTAGAGGGGGTAGCCGTCGGCCGCCAGCACCGCCTCCGCCGCCTCACGGCGGAGCGCGATCAGGTCGGCGCCGTGGTCGGGCAGGTAGGCGTCGAGCCGGCCGCGGGCGTCGGCGCCGCCGGGGATGCGCCTCAGCGCCTCCACGGCCAGCGGGCGCGCCCGGTCGACCGCGCGCAGCGTGTACAGCCTGGCGAGCAGGGCGGCGCGCGCTGCGCGATCGGTCCCCTGCAGGCGCTCGGCGCGCAGCAGGGCGGAGTCGGCGAGGTAGGTCAGCCCCACGAGGTCGGCGGCGTTGGCCATGAGCTCCTGTTCGTGCTCGAGCTTCTGGGCGTAGGCCATGGCGCCCATCCCTGCCACGAGCAGCGTCGCGCGCTTGAGGTTCTCGAGCGCCAGCACCGCGTCGGCCAGCGCCTCCGGCGCCTCCACGCGGGACACCGGCTCGCCTTGCAGCGCGGCCTGCGCCGGCCCCATCAGGTCGACCGAGCCACGCATGGCGCGCTTGAGGAGCTGCTCGACGGTCAACATGCGGTTGATCTCGTTGGTGCCCTCGAAGATGCGGTTGATGCGGCTGTTGCGGTAGGCCAGCTCGATGGGGTAGTCGGCGGAGAAGCCGTAGCCGCCGTAGACCTGCAGCGCCTCGTCCACGACCATGTCCAGGATCTCGCTGCCGAACACCTTGATGAGCGAATACTCGACCACGTACTCGTTGAGCGCGCGCGACTGCGCGGGGCCCTCCTGCACGCCCTCCAATACCGCGTCCATCTCGCCTGCCAGGCGGTAGACGGCGCTCTCGAGCGCGTAGCCCTCGGCGGCCATGCGGCCCAGCTTGTCCTGGATGAGGCCGAACGAGGCGATCGGCGCACCGAACTGGTGCCGCTCCTGGGCGTAGCCGGCGGCCAGCTCGATGAGCTGCTTGACGCCGCCGACGGCGCCGACCGCCAGCTTGTAGCGGCCGATGTTGAGGGTACCGAGCGCGATGTGGGCGCCCTTGCCGACCTCACCCAGGAGGTTCTCCTTGGGCACGCGCACGTTCTCCAGGATCACCTGGCGCGTCGACGAGCCCTTGATGCCCATCTTCTTCTCCTCGGCACCGAAGCTCAGGCCGGGGCTGTCGCGCTCCACCAGGAAGGCCGAGAACTTGTCGCCGTCGATCTGCGCGAAGACGGTGAACAGGTCGGCGAAGCCGGCGTTGGAGATCCACATCTTGGTGCCGTTCAGAACGTATGCGTCACCGTCGAGGACCGCCCGCGTCTTGGCCGCCAGGGAGTCCGAGCCGCTCCCCGGCTCGGTGAGGCAGTAGGCGGCGATCCACTCGCCGCTGGCCAGCTTGGGCAGGTAGCGCCGCTTCTGGTCGTCGGAGCCGAAGTACACCAGCGGCAGGGTGCCGATGCCGCTGTGGGCGTTGAAGGTGACGTTGAACGAGCCGGAGCGCGCCAGCGCCTCGGTAACGACGGTCGATGCGATCTTGCTGGCGCCCAACCCGCCGTAGGCTTCGGGGATCTCCACCGCCAGCAGCCCCTGCTCGCCCGCCCGGGTCATGGCCTGGCGGCTGAGCTCGTAGGAGAGGTGCTCGAGCTCGTCGAAGACCGGGTCGATCTCACGCTCCACGAAAGTGCGGGCGGTGGAGCGCATCAGCTTGAGCTCCTCGTCCAGCGACTCGGGGGTGAAGATGTCGGCGGCGTGCTGCCGCTCGATCAGGAAGGCGGCGCCGGTCGCGGCACGCGCTCGTTCGTCGGACACGGACATGGTGGGCCTCCTCACGGACCGCTCTGCGGGCCCGACCGGCGCCGGAGGCCGTTGCACCTGCTTGCAACGCCGTCTCCGGCGGCATCGATGTCCGGAGTATAGCGACCAGGTTGTACTCGGTACAAGTTTGTGCCGACCGTCACCGTACACGCGGCAGGTCGGACCGGACGGCGGCGCCGACGACCCATCCAGACGAGCCGATCCCGAGGGCTAGAACAGACCCTTGACGAACCCGCCGTCCACCACCAGCGTTTGCCCCGTGATGTACCCCGCCCGGTCCGACGCCAGGAACGTCACCGCGGCGGCGATCTCCTCGGGCTCCGCGAGCCGCCGGGCCGGGATGCGGTCGACCAGCGCGCTCATGCCTTCCTCGTCGAACAGGTCGTCGAGCCGCTCGGTGGCGGTATATCCCGGCCCCACGTTGTTGACCGTGACGCCGTCGGATGCGATCTCCTCGGACAGACCCTTGGCATGGGCGGTAACGCCCGAGCGCAAGGCATTCGAGAGCGCCAGGTTCAACACCGGCTCCTTCACCAGGAACGACGTGATGTTCACGATGCGCCCCCATCGCGCCCGGCGCATGGCGGGTACCACCTCTCGCGCGAGCCGCACCGAGGACATCAGGGTCAGCTCGAAGGCGGCAGCCCACGCCTCCTCACCGAGCGAGGTCGGCACCCCGGCCGGCGGGCCGCCGGCGTTCGCGACCAGCACGTCGGGGTCGCCGAGCTGGCGCCGCACCTCGGCAACGATGCGCTCGACGTCGGCCAGCCGGCTCACGTCCCCCGGCACGGCAACCGCCTCGCCGCCCGCCTGCTGGATGCCGCGCACCGCCTGCCCGAGCGCGTCTGCGTCCCGCGCCACCAATGCCACCCGCGCCCCCTCTGCGGCCAGCGCCTGCGCCACGGCCAGCCCGATCCCCTTGGAGGCTCCCGTCACCAACGCGATCTTGCCCTTCAGTCCCAGGTCCATGCGGCATTGTAAGGGGGCGCCACCACCGCTCGGCGTCGATCTGGAACCCCCTGACGACTCGCGGGCCTCCGGGGTAGCGCCCGCGGCCCGGCGTTGCTCAGCGCTTCCGCAGAGCCAGGCCGCCCAGCTCGGCGAGCCGCGACACGCCGGCTCCGTGCATCGCCACGCGCAGCTCGAAGAGCAGCTTGCGCAGCGCCGCCTCCACCGCCTCGGCCGACTCCGTCGCCGGCGCCAGCAGGGGGCGCGCCACCGCCGCCGCGCTGGCGCCGAGCGCCAACGCCTTGGCGATGTCGACCCCGCTGCGGATCCCACCGGATGCGATGACGGGCGTTCCCGGGACGGCCTGCCGCACCTCCAGGAGCGCGTCGACCGTGGGGATGCCCCATTCGGCCAGCTCCGGGTGGCGCACCTCGCCGTGGTGGGCGAGGTCCTCGACCTTGGCCCAGGACGTGCCGCCGGCGCCGGCGACGTCGAAGGCGGCGAAGCCGACGTCCCGCACCGCGCCGGCCACGGCACCGCTCAGTCCGTGCCCCACCTCCTTGAGCAGCACCGGATGCCCGACCCGGGGGACCACCTCGCCGAGCCGCTCCGCCAGCCCGCGGAAGTCGAGGTCACCCCCCGTCTGCAACGCCTCCTGCAGCGGGTTGGTGTGGAGCGCCAGCGCGTCGGCGCCGACGAGCTCGACCGCCTCGCGCAGGCGCTCGGCGCCGTAGCCACGGTTGAGCTGCGCCACGCCCAGGTTGCCGATGAGCAGGATGTCGGGGGCATCGCGACGCACCTGGAACCCCGGCCGCGCCGCGGCGTCCTCCAGCATCACGCGCTGCGACCCCAGCATCAGCCCGAGCCCGAGCCGCTGCGCCGCGCGCGCCAGGTTGCGGTTGATCATCGCCGACAGCTCGGCGCCACCGGTCATGGCGCCGATCAGGAGCGGCGCCGCCAGCTCGCGTCCCAGGAAGGTCGTGCGCGTGTCGACCTCGCCCAGATGCGTCTCGGGAAGCGCGCGGTAGGGAAGGTCGAAGCGCTCGAACCCGGTGGTGCGGGTGGCGTACTCGACATCGCGCTCCAGACACACCTCGATGTGCTTGTGCTTGCGGCGGGTGAGGTCGGACACGGCCCGATCACGATACCGCGCCGGCTCGAGGGGCGCTCGGCGCCTGCGGCCTCTCGGCGAGGGCAAGGGGCGAACTTCGCACAGGGAACGGCCGGCGTCAGCCTGTATGCTCGGCCATGCTCATCCGACGTTTCGCGGGGGTGGGGTTGGCCCTCGTCCTCCTCCTCGGGTTGTTGACCGCATGCGGGTTGTTCGCGAAGCCGTCGCTCAGCGTCGGCACGTCCTCTATCTCGATGGTCGCGAACACCGCCACCTTCACCGTCACCAACAACGGCGACAAGAACAGCGTTCTGGCGTACCAGGTGACCTCGAGCGACCCGAACGTGACCGTCAGCCCCGCGTCCGGCTCCATCGATGCGGGCGCGAGCGCAACGGTGACCGTGGCGGTGGATGCGAGTGCCATCCCTCCGGGCGAGAACCTCAGCGCCACGGTGTCGGTGAGCAGCGACGCCGGAAGGGCCAACGTGGGCATCCACTACGGCATCGGGACGTGCGGGTCCTACACCCCGCAGTCCGTCACCACGCTCGGCACCGCCGCACTGGCCAACGGCGGGCAGCGCACGGCACCCTCGAGCGCCCCTACCCTCGACCCCCAGGACATCATCCCCAACCAGATCATCGCCGACCCGCGGGTGCGCTACGCCCAACGCAACCTCCGGATGCACCTGCTCGCGGCACCGGTCAACGACACCTACTACCCCTACGGCGCACCCACCTTCCCAGACGGCCAGTGGAACCTCCGCGACTTCGGGCTGCCCGGAGCCTGGAACGTCACCACAGGCACGAGCACCAGAAACATCATCATCGCCATCGTCGACGAAGGCATCCTCAGCAGCCATCAGGACTTCCTCGACGGCAGCGGCACCAGCAAGGTCCTCACCGGCTGGAACTTCGCCACCAACACCACCGACACCAAACCCGGCTCCGGCCAGAACCACGGCACCCACGTCGCCGGCATCGCCGCCGCCATCGGCAACAACAACCAGGGCATCGCCGGCGTCGCCTACGACTTCAACGTCAAGATCCTCCCCGCCACCGTCTACGACGGCTCGGGTGGCGGCGGCACCCTCTACCAGGTCGCCAACGCCATCCGCTGGGCCGCCGGGTTGAGCGTCACCGGCGCACCCACCAACACCACCCCCGCCGACGTCATCAACCTCAGCCTCGGCACCCCCGGCGACCAACCCGCCCTCGACGCCGCCGCCGCCGACGCCTGGAACCACGGCTCCCTCCTCGTCGCCGCCGCCGGCAACTGGGGACCTCTTGCCCCCGGCACCCCGACCGACCCCGGCGTCCAGAGCCCGGCCAACGCACCCTGCGTCATCGCCGTCGGCTCCGTCGACGACCCCATGACCGCCTCCAGCTTCTCCGACGCCGGCCCGCAACTCGAGATCGCCGCACCCGGAGGCTTCTACAACCCGAGCGCGCAGTCCGGTGCGATCGTGAGCACCATCCCGCCCGCGAGCAGCTACGGCGTCGAGGCGGGAACCTCGATGGCCTCCCCCTTCGTCGCCGGCGTCGCCGCCCTCCTCAAGGCCCACTACCTCGCGATCGCCACGGCCTCGGACCCGACCGCGCTGCGCCATGCGCTCGACGGAGGCACGCTCCGGACCGGCACGATGACCGACCGAAGCCTCTACGGCTACGGCGTGCTCTGCGCCGACAAGGCGCTCGGCGCAGGCACGACCTGCGCACCCTAGGCCGGCGCGTGGCGAGCCGCGCGATCATGTCCCGTCCCGGCGACGCTGCCGGCGTCGCCGGGGCGCGTCCGCCGGGTCCGGTGCTCCACGTCTCGTTCAGTTCTTGGCGCCCCAAAGCGTGCTGACCCCGCCCCGTGCCACCAGCACCTGGACGTCGGTCCCCGGCATGGGCGGGGCGAAGAAGAACCCCTGGGCGCGGTGGCAACCCAGCGCGAGCAGACGCTCGAACTGCGCGCGCGTCTCGACGCCCTCGGCGACGATGGTCAGGTCGAGGTGGCGAGCCAGGCCGAGGATGGCCTCCATCATGGCGAGGCCGAAGCGCGGGACCTCCTCGGAGGCGCCCAGGTCGTGCACCACCTCACGGGCGATCTTGACCGCGTCGACCGGCAGGTCGCGCAGGTAGGCGAGCGACGAGAAGCCCCGGCCGAAGTCGTCGATGGCGATGCCGACACCCAGGCCGCGTAAACCGCGCAGCGTGCCCTGCACGTCCTCGACCGGGCCCCGCACGATGCTCTCGCCCAGATCGAGCTCCAACGCGTCGGCAGGCAACCCCGCCTGCTGGAGCGCCTTCACGACGTCCCCGAAGAACGAGGGCTGAGCGAGCTGCAGGGCGGACACGTTGACGCTCACCCGGAGGTCCGGCAGGGCGGCGCGCAGGCTCCCCGCCTGGCGGCAGGCCTCTTCGAGCGCCCAGCCACCGAGCGCGACGATCACGCCGCTCTCCTCGGCCAGCGGGATGAACTCGGCCGGGGAGACAGCGCCGTAGCGCGGGTGCTGCCAGCGCAGGAGCGCCTCCACCTGACGCAGCGAGCCATCGCGCATGTCGAAGACCGGCTGGAAGGCCAGCGACATCTGCTCCTCGCGGAGCGCGGTGCGCAGGTCGCGCTCCAGCTCCCCACGCCGCTCCATGCTGGCATCGATCTCGGGGCTGTAGTACTTGAGGCCGTTCTTCCCCGAACGCTTGACGCGGTACATGGCGCTGTCCGCGTGACGCAGCAGCGTCCGCGCGTCGCGCCCGTCGTCGGGCAGGAAGGCGACCCCGATGCTGAGGGTCAGGCCGAGCTGCGAGCCGTTGTAGGTGAACGACTGCGACAGTGCGGTGAAGATGCGCCGCGCGATGTCGCCGGCCTCGCTGCGGCTGCGCAGGCCGCCGGCGACCACCACGAACTCGTCGCCCGACATGCGGGCCACCAGGTCACCCTCGCGCATGGCGCCGGCGAGCCGCTCCGCAACGAGCTTGAGAAGCGTGTCGCCGGCTTCGTGGCCGAGGGTGTCGTTGATCACCTTGAAGCCGTCCAGGTCCAGGAAGAGCACCGCGGCGCGGGCATCGTCGTTGGCCTCGATCAGCACCTCCAGATCCGCCTCCAGGGCGCGCCGGTTGGGCAGCCCCGTCAGCAGGTCCTGCCGCGCGAAGCGCTGGGCCAGGTGCCGTTCGGTCCGCGCCCTGGCGTACGCCTCCTTGAGGCCGATGAGCGCGAAGGTCAGCGCGAGCTGGACGGTGTTGGCCAGGTTCATCTCGGTGAGCGCGTACACCAGCCCCCAGCGCTGGCCGTGCAGCGCCGGGCTGGCGATGAACAGCAGCGACATCGCCAGCACCACGCCGGTGAAGGCGGCGGCCAGCGCGCGGCCACCGCGCCCGCCCGGGAGCAGGAACGACAGCAGGTACACGGTCGGTATCCAGAAGAAGGTCTCCGTCAGCTCGTGCTGCGCATCGACGCCGGCCGGCAGGGCGAACAGCAGCAGCGCCAGCTTGCCGACGAAGAAGGCGCCGGTCCCCGCGACGGCGGTCGTGAGGGCCGGTCGGAGCGATCGCGGCCAGATCAGGACGAGGAGCTCCAGCAACGTCATGCCCGCGGCCATGACGGGGTAGCTGACGTTGTCGAAGGTCGTGGGCTGGCCGGCAAGGCCCTCGAAGAAGATCCCGAGCAGCAGAGCCAGGATGCCGAAGGGCATCACCAGCAGGAAGATGCGCCGCCAAGACGCGTAGAACGCGTCCTCGGCAGCGCCGCGTCCGGCCTCGTTCCCCCCAGCACGCGACCCTCCCGCGAAGGCCGCGGAGAGCACGAGCGGAAGCCGGGCGGGGTCGTCCATGGCCCGAGCGTAGGAGAAAGGCGCTAACCCAAGCCTTACTCCTCTGTCACGACGTTCTTACGTGGTGACGCAACCGGCCGCGCTGCCGCGCACGGCCGAGGGCCCCGATCCCCGCCGGCTCCGTGCAGCGCGGTCAGCGCAGCGCGGCCACGCTGGTCACGATGGCGCTGACGAGCGCTACGGCCATCAGCGCCACCCCGATGGCCCCTGCCGTGCTGCCGATTCGACGGTCGGCCGGCATGCCCTGGCGCGCGAACCCCCAGAGAAGGCCCCCCACCACGCCCCCCGCGTGTCCCCACAGCGAGACGTTGGGGACCACCACCGAGAACAGCGCGATCAGCACCATCCACTGGATGAGTCCGCGGAGCAGCATGCGGTCGCTCGGCACCGGCGAGCGCAGCACGTCGGCGAGCAGCGCGCCCGCGATGCCCAGGATGCCTCCGGACGCCCCGATCAGCAGCAGCGGCTGGTGGGCCTGGGTCAGGCTGGTGAGGTAGGCGCCGGCGGCCGTGCCCATCACGAAGGCGGCCAGCAGGTTGCCCCAGCCGCGCCGAAGCTCGTAGATGCGGCCGAGGTCCACCAGCACCCAGACGTTGAAACCGATGTGCACCAGGTTGGCGTGGAGGAAGGCGTACGTCAGCAGGCGCCACCAGGCGTGCTCTCCCGGGACGCCCGGGATGTTGAGCATGAACGCGGCCGTGAAGGAGCTCAGGTGGAGCGTCTGCGCGCCGACACGGACGGCTCCGATCAATCGGTTCACCAGGATCTCGGCGATGTAGGCCAGCACCAGGGCGCCGGCGAGCGACAGGGTGGCCTCGTCAGTCCCGGAGGAGCCGACTCGTAGGCGTGCGTGTAGAGCGTGACGGCGACGTCGGGGTGGTGGCTGCGCTCGGCGGCCCGGGCCAGGATCCCGTACAGCGCGGAGGGATGCACACCGGCGAGCGGCTGCTGCAGGTCCTCGCGGACCTTCTCGAAGGCGCCGTCCTCGGCGTCGCAGCGCGCCTCGCTGATGACGAGGCTGCGGAAGCCGATCGGACCGCGCGGACCCGACTCCCAACGGCGGCGCATCTCGGCCAGCTCGGCGCGGGCCCTGTCGCCGTGGCCCAGCGCCAGCAGCGCCTGGATCCTGGCGGCACCCGCCAGGAAGGCGTTGTCCCCCTCGCGGGGCAGCTCCTCGAGCTGCAGGATGGCGTCCCAGTCCTCCTTGAGGACATAGGCTTGCACCAGCAGCAGGGTGTCGTGGTGGGGGGCCAGCCTCAGCGCGGCGTCCGCGTCCCCCTGCTGGAGGGCCGCCTGAGCCAGCAAGCGGCGTACGGCGCCGCGGCCCTCCGCCGTCCAGTACAGCCCGTCGGCGATCAGGCCGGCGGCCCGGTAGCGGCGGTTGCGCGCCAGCGCCACCAGCAGCAGCGGTCCGAAGACGTAGATCGGCCCCACCACCAGCGCCACGTCCCGGAGGGCGGTCGAGACCGTCAGGTTGGTGAATCCCGCCACCGCCACCAGGCCCGCCAGCGCCGTCGCGATCAACGTCTTGGCCGGGAACTCGCTCCACAACGGGGCCAGCCGCGCGGACCAACGTACGGCGTAGACGCCCGCGATGGCGACGAGCAGCAGGAAGAGGGTACTCTCGCTCACGCTGCATACCCTACCCCGACAGCCCCGGTCCATCCGCCGGACGACGACGCTCCCGCGATGGGTCTGCTCATGCTCGGGGACGGTAGAATCGACGACGTCGCACGCCGAGGGACACCCCCGTCCCGGCCCGTTCCCCACCCCGACGCCCCGCCAGGCGCGCGCCCCTTCGGAGGCAAGCCTTGCTCGACATCGTGCTAGCGGCCGTGTTCATGGTCATCGGATACCTGATCGGGACGATCCCGACCGGGTACCTGGTCGCCAAGGCGCGGGGGGTCGACATCCAGACCTCCGGGTCGGGCAACATCGGCGCGACCAACGTCATGCGCACGCTCGGCGTGGTCCCCGCCATCATCGTCATGTTGGTCGACCCGGTGAAGGGAGCGGCAGCCGTGCTGCTGCCGACGCTGCTCGGAGCCGGCAATTGGGTGGTGGCGCTGACCGCCCTGGCGACGGTCCTCGGGAACAACTTCAACATCATGCTGCGGCTGCGAGGCGGCAAGGGGATCGCCACGACCCTGGGCGTGTTCTTCGTGATCAACCCGCTGGTGTCGGCGCTGTGCGTGCTGCTGGGCGTGTTCACCATCCTGCTGAGCCGCTACGTCTCGCTCGGCTCGATGGTGGCGCTCTTCGCCGCTCCCCTGATGCTGATCGCCAGCCTCTCGTACCCCATGCCGGACCTCTACCTGGCCATCGCCCTCGCGGCGCTGGCGATCCTGCGCCATCGCGAGAACATCCGCCGCCTCATCTCCGGCACCGAGCGCCGCCTGGGGGAACGGGCGCAGGTGCGCCACAAGGAGTGACCATGCTCGACCTGCTGGTGATCGGGCCGCACCCCGACGACGCCGAGCTGGGCCTGGGAGGCACCCTGGCCCGCGCCCACGCCCTCGGCCTCGCCACCGGGGTGCTCGACCTGTCGCGCGGCGAAGCAGCCACCAAGGGCACACCGGAGGAGCGCGCCGCCGAGGCGGAGGCCGCCGCTCGCGTGCTGGGGCTGTCCGTGCGTCGAAACCTCGGCTGGCCCGACTCTCGCATGTTCGACAGCGAGGACCGCCGGCTCCAGCTCGCTCTGGAGCTGCGGGAGCTGCGCCCCCGCGTCGTCGCTGCTCCGCACGGCAACGACCGGCATCCGGACCACGTCGCCGCGGCGACCATCACGCCGGCGGCCGTCCACCTGGCGGGGCTTCGCAACAGCCCGCTCTCGGGCGATCCCTGGAAGCCCGACCACCTCTTCTACTACATGGGCAACGGCCCGTTCGAGGCGTCCCTGGTGGTCGACACCAGCGCCTTCATCGAGACGTGGGAGCAGGCGGTCCGCTGTTACCACAGCCAGTTCACCGGCGACGCGGCCTCGGAGACGGTCACGCCGGACATCTTCCGCCGGCGCCGCGGGCGCGCCGCCTACAGGGGAACGTTCATCGGTGCGCGCTACGGCGAGCCGCTATGGACGCCGCGCCCGGTGTCCTACTGGCCGCTGTGAGCTGGCGGCTGTGAGCGCGCTCACCCACGCGCGGCCAGCGTTCGACGAGCCGCGCGCTGCTTGGCGGCGTTGACCAGCACGATGCCCACGATGGCGACGGCGCCGCCCGCCAGCGTCAGCAGGGTGGGGACCTCGCCCAGGACCACCCACGAGAAGAACAGGCTCGACACCGGCACCAGGTAGAGGTACGTCGTGACGAGCGTGACGGGCGCCCTCGAGAGCCCGAACGCGAACAGCGAGTACGCTACCGCCGAGGGGAAGATGCCGATGTAGGCGGTCGCAGCCAGCGGCGCCGCCCCGGCCGACCCGAGGTCGCCAACGAAGCCCGGCAGGAACAACAGCAGCGGCGCCGTCCCCGCCCAGGTGGCGAACGCCGCCACCTCCACGGCCTTGTAGCGGGCGAACATGCGTCGCTGGGCGATGGCGAAGAACGAGGTCGAGACGGCGGACAGCAGCACGAACAGCGCGTACGGGTTGAAGGCCACATGTCCGCCGGCGCCCAGCGCGATCAGCGCCACGCCGGCCAGCGCGAGCAGCGAGCCCAGCCACGCCCCCGCCGGCATCCTCTCGCTCAGGAGCAGGTATGCCAGCACGGCCGTGATGGCGGGCGACGTCGCGATGATGAGGCTGCTCGCGCCGGCGGGCACACGCTGCTCGCCCACCACCAGCGCCAGCTGGTAGATGGTGAATCCGAGCAGCCCCAGGAGGAGGAAGTACGGCAGGTCGCGGCGTGCCGGGAAGCGGCGCAGCCCACGGAGCCACAGGAACGGAACGAAGCAGGCCGACGCCACCAGGTGACGCGCCAGCGTCAGGTGGGTCGGGCTCAGACCGTCCAGGCCCACCTTGATCATCGGGAACGCTGATCCCCACAGCGATACCAGCACCAGAAGGGCCACCACGACGCCGGCGGTCATGGCGCGTACTGTAACAGTCCGGGGTCGGCCCGGCGATGCCTCAGGCGGGGAGCTCCACGGGGCGGCCGCAGGCGCAGCGCTCGTCCTCGCGCACCATGCGTGCCTGGCCCTCGCGGTACCACAACGTGCCGCAGTCGGGGCAGCGGATCTCGTCGGTCGACAGCGCGCGGATGCGCTCCGGACCGATCCAGCGGCGCTCGCCGCACCAGTGGCAGACGACCTCGGCGCCGCCGTCCTCGCGGATCATCGCCTCGCGCTCCTCGGGGGTGAAGTACGCCAGGGCGTCGAGCGCCTTCTCGTCGCTGCAGCGGCACGCGAACGAGAGCGGCAGGCCGGGGTCGGTGAAGAGCTCGAAGCCCATGCCCCAGCAGAGCTCATCGTCCACGAGCTGGCGGAGCGGGGCACGTGCCATGGCGGTGGTGAGCCCGCCGAACGCCTTGACGTTGGCTTCGAGCAGGTCGAGCGCGGCATCCTGCACGCCCGGCAGGGCCTGCAGGAGCACGCCGCCGGCCCGCTCCACGGCGCCCTCGCCGTCGAACGAGACACCGAGTAGCACGGCCGAGGCGATCTGCTCGGAGACCGCCAGGAAGGTGGCGATGTCCTCGGCCACCTCGCCCGTCGCGAGCTCCAGGTTGCTGGCGTAGGGGTCGCCGTAGGGTGCGTGCGAGCGGATGACCTCGATGTCGCCCTTGCTGCCTACGGCGCCACCGACGTCGAGCTTGCCGTCGGGCCGGGGAGGGAGCTCGACCGCCGGGTCATGGGCGTACCCGCGCACGGTGCCGTCCAGGCCGGCGTCCGCGATGACCCCGCCGAGCGGGCCGTTGCCGCGCAGCCGGAGTGTGATGCGGTCCTGCGGGTTCTTCAACAGCACGTGGGACAGCAGCAGCGCCCCCGTCAGGGTGCGCCCCAGCGCCGCCCCGGCCGTGCGCGCGGCCTCGTGCCGCTCCACGGCTTCGCGCACCAGATCGGTCGTGTCCGCAGCGACGACGCGGATCCCTCCGTCCGCCGCCATGCCTCGTAGCAGGAATGCCATGCTCGTCCTCTCGCGCCCCCGGATGTCGAGGGCACGCTCTCGAGTATACGGAGGCCACGGCCACCGCCACGTCGGCCGCGAAGCCTCGAGGGCGCGGGTGCGTGTGGAGGTGACGCGGGGGCCGGTCAGCCGGCCACGGAGCGCTCGAAGCGCTCGCGAAGCTTGCGCTGCGCCGCGGCAGGCACGAGCTTGGAGACGTCCGCGCCGTAGCGCGCGATCTCCTTGACGCGCGTGCTCGAGACGTAGGACCAGCGCGTCGCCGTCATGATGAAGGTGGTCTCCACGCTGGGGTTGAGCTGGCGGTTGAGGTGCGCCATCTGCAGCTCCACCTCGAAGTCGGAGATGGCCCGCAGTCCCTTGACGATGACCGTGGCCTGGACCTGTCTCATGTAGTCGGCCAGCAACCCCTCGAAGGCGTCGACCTCGACGCCGCGCAGCCCCTTGACGACGCCGCGAACGATCGACACCCGTTCGTCCACATCGAACAGGTACCGGTCCTTGAGAGGGTTGTGCAGCACCGCCACCGTGAGCCGATCGTAGATCCGGTTGGCGCGCCGGATGATGTCGAGGTGCCCGTTGTGGAGCGGATCGAAGCTCCCCGGATAGACCGCATGGACCATGATGCCGCTAGTCTACTCGCTCCCCTGCAGTTCGCCCCGTTGTCGCGGCGCCTCGGTGAGCAGCCGGCGGACGACCTCGCGCGGCGTCGTCTTGCCCGTCAGCACCGCGTCCACCGCCTCGTCCTCGCGCGTACCGAGCGCACGCCGGAGCTGCTCGCCGATGATCGCCAGGATCTCGAAGCGCACCCGCCGGCGGCGCAGCTCGTCGAGCCGGCCGGCCTCGGCCAGGAACGCGCGGTGCTCCTCGGCCCGGTCGAGCACCGCCTCGACACCCTCCCCCCGCGAGGCGATCACCTCGAGCACCGGAGGGCGCC
Source organism: Deinococcales bacterium (assembly GCA_037386005.1). Classification (GTDB taxonomy): domain Bacteria; phylum Deinococcota; class Deinococci; order Deinococcales; family Trueperaceae; genus JASBRS01. The sequence continues at coordinate 24,409 of JARRMM010000099.1, forward strand.
AGCTCCCCTCCGGGAAGGCGCCGAGCTGCAGGGCCGCACGGATCTCCCGTTCGAGACGGTCGCCGCCGGGCAGGTCGAACTTGTTGATGCAGAAGATGTCGGCGATCTCCATGATGCCGGCCTTGAAGGTCTGCACCGCATCCCCGGCGTTGGGCGTCAAGACCAGCACGGTGGTGTCGGCCACGCCGACGATGTCCACTTCCGACTGACCGACGCCCACCGTCTCCACCAGCAGGGTGTCGTAGGCGGCCGCGTCGAGCACCGCCAACACCTGCAGCGTGGCGGCCGCCAGTCCCCCCAGATGGCCGCGGGTGGCCATCGAGCGGATGAACACGTCGCGGTCGTCGTGC
>JARRMM010000100.1:0-9329 GCA_037386005.1 Deinococcales bacterium
GTGGCCGTGGCGGTCGGCGTATACGATCCCTTGGCTGCAATGTCGGCGGCCGCGAACTCCTCCACTGCGCTCGCCGTGCCCTGGTGGGTGACCCACAGGTTGCCGTTGACGTCCAGTGCCACCCCGGCCGGTTTGCTCGCACCCGTCGTGATGGGGGCAGCCGGGCTGGGGCTCGACGTCAGCGACGCGGCTGCGTAACGCACGACTGCGTCAACCCCCTGGTTGCCGACCCACAGGTTGCCGCTGGCATCGAACGCCACGCCGGTCGGGCCGTTCAGCCCGCCGTTGATGGTGGCCGACGGCGCGGGGGAGCTCTCGAGGCTGCCGGCCGCGAACATGTCCAACGTGTTGGCGCTGTAGTCGGGGACCCACAGGTCGCCGCGTTGCGCGGCGTACGAGACGGACACGCTGGCGGTATTGCCGGCGCTCACCGTCACGGTGCTGCTGCTGGCGGAACCGTTGAAGGCGTTCCGCCGCAAGCTCAACGTCTGCGGGGCGATGGTGTAGGTTCCCGGCGCCAGGCCGGACAGCGTGGCGCTCGCGCTCACGGTCTGCGCGTAGCTACCCATTGTGACCTGCACCACGCCGTTCACGCCGCTCGGAAGCCCGCTCACCGTCACCGCCAAGCTGCCCGTCGCGGATGAAGAGTCAGAAGAGCTACAGGCGGCCAACACCACGGCCAGCACCAACGCCAGGACCGACAACATGACCACACGAACACGAGACATGGCACCCCCCTTTCAGGCTGTTCTACGGGCCTCACCATGACCCCGAAACCGACCGACACGCACCCGCTCCACCCTTGGCTAGACTGGCCGCGAAAGGGGAGCTCCTGCATGGACGAACCGCCCTCGAACCATCCCTCGCGCGTCGCCGCCATCACCGGCGCTGCCGGTGCTATCGGCGGGCGCATCGCCCGACGCTTCGCCGCCGACGGCTGGCAGCACGCGCTCCTCGACCGACCCCGTCACGGCGACGCCCTGCGCGAGGCCTTCCCGAACGCCTTCGTCGCGGGCGTCGACCTGGCGGACGCATCCGACGCCGAGCAGGCGGTGCGCCAGACGCTCGACCGCTTCGGACGCGTCGACGCCCTGCTCAACGTGGTGGGCGCCTTCGCCATGCAGTCCGCGGTGGACGCCACCGACGAGGATCTCGACCGTCAACTCGAGCTCAACCTGCGCACCGCGTTCCACGCCACCCGGGCGGTACTGCCGTCGATGCTGGAGCGGGGCAGCGGCTTCGTGATGGGGATGGCGGCAGCGCCCGCTGTCCGCGGGAGCGCGCGCATGCCCACCTACGGTGCGGCGAAGTCCGCCGTGGCCGGCTACTTCCGCAGCGTCCAGGCCGAGGTCGAGCCCCGCGGGGTGGGCGTGGGCCTGCTCTTCCCCATGGGGACCGTCGATACCCCTGCCAACCGCAAGGCCATGCCCGACGCCGACCCCTCGTCGTGGATCGACCCCGACGAGCTGGCCGCCGCAGCCGCCTTCCTGGCCGGACGCAGCGGGCGCGGCAGGGTCCGCGAGCTGATGGTGTACGCGGCCGGCTGAACGTGTGGGCGGCCCATCGCCGCTCCCCTCGCGCCCCTGGTTCGCCTCGACAGCGCGGGGCGACAGCTCAGCCCAGGGCATCCTCGCCGAACGTCGGCGCCCCCGCCTTGAACGTGGCGACGACCGCGAGGTCGTCGAGGCCGTCGTCGGGATCGTGCGACAGCACCACCAGATCGGCGTCGAAGCCGGGGGCGAGCCGCCCCGAACGGCCCTCGCGGCCGATGGCGTAGGCCGCCCCCACCGTGGTCGCCCTCAGCGCCTGCTCGAGCGTGAGCCGCTCGGCGGGCTCCAGCACGGTGCCGTCCACGCCCTCCCGGCGCACCGCGGCGCGCAGCGCCGCGAGCACGTCGGGCTCGGCCACCGGCGTGTCCGACCCGAAGGCGACGACGGCTCCTGCCGTCAGCAGCGAGGCGAAGGGGTAGGCCCGTCCCCGCCGGTCCGGAAGCGTCCGGAGAACCGTCGGCACGTCGAAGGTGAGGTGGAGCGGCTGCGCCGACGCCACCACCCCGAGCGCCCCGAAGCGCGGCACGTCGTCGGGGTGGAGGTGCTGGGCGTGCTCGATCCGGGGCCGCAGCCCGACCCCCCGCCACTGCGGCGCCGTCGCCTCCAGGGCGTCGAGAACGGCCCGGTTGGCGGCGTCGCCGATGGCGTGGACCACCGGCGTGAGCCCCGCCCGCACGGCGAGGGGCAGCCGTTGTGCCAGCACCTCCGGACCGTCGACGGCCACGCCGACGTCCCCGGCACGACCGGCGTAGGGCTCGAGCATCCAGGCCGTCAAGCTGCCCAGCGCCCCGTCGGCGAAGAACTTCGCGCCGCCCACGCTGAACTGTGCGCCCCCCTGCCCCGTCGCCAGGCCGAGCTCCGCCGCGTGCTCGATGTCCTGCTGGTCCACGCACGCCCACACCCGCACGGGGTAGTCCTCACGCGAGGCGGCGTCGGCCGTTGCGCGCCAGAACGCCGCAGGCTCGAAGGCCATCGAGTGGACCGTGGTGACGCCGCGGGCGGCGAGATCGGCTCCTCCTCGGGCCAGGGCGGCGGCCAGCTCGTCTGCGTCGGGTTCGGGCAGGTGGGGCGCCAGCAGCTCCATGGCGCGCTCCAGCAACAGGCCGGTGGGCTCGCCGTCGGCATCGCGCTCGATGACGCCCTCGGCCGGATCGGTCGTCTCCCGGGTCACTCCCGCCAGCCGCAGGGCGGTGCGGTTGCCCCACAGGCTGTGATGGTCCTGGCTGCGCAGGGCCACGGGGTGGCCCGCCGCCGCCCGCTCCAGGGCGTCGGCCTCGGCCGCGCCGATGCGGGCGAGCCCCAGACGCTCCAGCGCGAAGCCGCTGCCCAGCAGCCACGCGCCTGCCTCGAGTGTGGCCGCCCGCTCCGCCACCAGCGTCAGCAGCGCCTCCGGCGAGGCCGCCGCACGGAGGTCGAGCTGGGCGAGCTCCAGACCGTGCGCGGCCAGGTGGACGTGGGCGTCGTGGAAGCCCGGGAGCAGCGCGCGCTCCCCCAGCTCCACCACCCGGGTGCGCGCCCCCGCCAGCGCTTCGGCGCCGTCCCCCAAGGCGACTACGCGGCCAGCCCGGATCGCCAGGGCATGGCTGCGCGGCCTCGCCGCGTCCATCGTCCGGACGGTGCCCCGGAACAGCCAGTCGGCCGTCACCGCGTCAGCGCCCACGGAAGCGCGGCGGGCGCTTCTCGGTGAAGGCGGCGACACCCTCGCGCCGGTCCTCGCTGGCCGCTGCCCGGCCCTGCATCTCGGCCTCCAACGCCAGCTGCTCTTCGAAACCGTTCTGGAGTGACGCGCGCAGCTCGCGCTTGGCGAGCCCGTAGGCGAAGGTCGGTCCCTCGGCCAGCTCGCGGACGAAGGCCCAGCTCTCCTCGGCGAAGGTCCCCGGGTCCAGCAGGCGCTCGCCCAGGCCCAGCGCCAGCGCCTCCTCGGCCTGCACACGGCGGCCGCTGTAGAGCAGCTCGAAGGCGCGCCCCTGCCCCACCAGCCGCGGCAGCGCGTAGCTGCAGGACGCGTCCATCACCAGGCCGATGCCCGTGAACCCGATGGCGAAGCTCGCCTCGGACGACAGCAGGCGCATGTCGCACGCCAGCGCGAGGCTCATGCCGGCGCCCGCAGCGACGCCGTTGACACCGGCCACCACCGGCTTGGGCAGCTCGGCGAGGGCGCGCACGATGGGGTGGTAGCGGCGCTCCAGCAGCTCGCTGATCTCGGCGTCGACAGGGGTGCTCTTGAGGTCCGCGCCGGCGCAGAAACCGCGCCCTGCCCCGGTGAGGAGGACGGCCCGCACCTCGGCCTCGGCGGCCGGGCCCTCCAGGGCCTGGCGCAGCTCATCGAGCATCTCGGGCGACAACGCGTTCAGCACGCGGGGACGATCCATCGTGATGCGGAGCGCGCCCCCCTCGCGATCGAGCGTGATGGTTTCGAAGGCCATGGAACCTCCTCGTTCCGTGCGCCCCGCCGGGCGCGGGGTCAGCGGGCGGCCGGTGGCCGGCCGCTGGCGAGTGCGACGAGACGCTCGTAGTCGTCGGGCCATGCGGGATCGTCGAGGGCCGCGCGGTTGCGGCGTACCGCGCCGCACCGCCGGCAGCGGTGCACGATGATCCAGCCCTTCTTACCGCTGTGCTCGGCGGCGATCGGCTCGAGCACCCCCCCGCAGTCGCTGGCGCGGTCGCCGGGGTTCACATCGACATGGAGCGAGTGCAGGCACACCGGGCAGTGGTTCCGGTAGCTGCCGTTGGCCAGCGCCGGCACCTCGGCCCCACACACCGCGCAGGTGAACCCCTGGTTGGCTCCTTGTCCGATGAAGCGTCGCACGTGGGGACAGTGTACCCGCCGTTCTCACGGGCTGGAGAGCGGGGCGAGGGCGTCGATCCGGAACACGTCCCGTGGCGGCGGACCGCGCCGGATCAGCGCCACGGCGTCCACTCGCCACCGCAACGGTCGCCACCCCGCCTGCAGCGCCGCCCGGAGCCCCTCGGCCTCGTCGAGGGGCGCCTGCCCGACCGACAGGTGCGGCGTGAAGCCGTGTGCGAACCGGCGGGTGTCGTCCATGCCGGGGAAGGCGGACTCGAGGGCGGTCCGGAGCGCCTCGAAGGGATCGTTCGGCTCGGGCCGCAGCCACAGCGTGGCCGCGCGCTCATGGCGGAACAGCTCGAAGTGCGCCAGCTCCACCTCGAACGCGCGCGACTCCGCCGCCACCTGCCGCAAGCGGGGTCGTGCAGCCGTGAGCCGGTCGGAGGGCAGGAAGGGGTAGAGCAGCGTCACGTGCGGCATCCAGCGGTGCAGCTGGCGGTCGTGCCGGCGCCGGATCTCCTGCACCGGCGGCCAGAGCTCCTCCGGCAGCACCGCCACCACGGCCGTGAGCGGGCTTTTGCCCTCCATCACGCCGCTCCGACCCACCGACCCACCTCCCCTGCCGTCAGCGGACTCTTGACCCCCATCACGCCGCTCCGAGGCACCGACCCACCTCCCCTGCCGTCAGCGGACTCTTGCCCACGGTCACGGCGCTCCGACGCGCCGCCCTACCTCGGCCACGTAGGCGTCGGGGTCGTGCTTGCGCCTCAGACCCCCGGCCGTCATGCTGCGCACCGTACCGAACACGGCGCGCTCCGGGAACGGCCGGTCGTGCAGACCGAAGCACCAGCCGACGTTGGCGTAGCTGTTGGGATCTCGGCCGTCCAGGAAGTACCGGTCGTTCAGGCGCAGCGCCCGCTCGAAGGCCTGGCGCGGGTCTGCGCCCCAGGCCAGCAGCCGCTTTCCCCAGTACATACGCATGTGTGGGTGCATCGACCCGCTCTCGCGCAGCTCGAGCATGGCCGCATTCCAGTAGGGATCGTCGGTCTCCGCGGCGACGAGCCGGGCCTCGTCGTAGACGGCCTCGCGCGGGTCGGCACGGTGCTCGTCGAGGGTGGCGCGCGCCCACGCCGGGATCGCCTCGTAGCGGTCGTAGGCGGGTTGGTTCGTGACCAGGTTCAGGGCCAGCTCGCGCCGCACCACGAGCTGCTCCAGGAAGGCGTCGGCACCATCGGCCGCGCCCGCGCCGGAGGCGCCACCCGCAAGCGAACCCACGCGCCGGCCGGCCGCCCGCACCTCGAACGCCAGCCGCAACGGCGAGAGCTGGCCGAAGTGAAGGTACATGCTCAGCTCCGAGGTGGACCTCGACGGGACCGCGCTCCGCTCCTGCGCGTAGCGCGGGAGCCGCTGCGACACGAAGCGCTCGAGGCGGGCACGTGCCGCTCGGGTGCCACCGTGGTGATGGGCGCTGACCGCCGCGGGCCCACGGCCCCGGCTCAGCTCACGCGCGAGTCGGGCCGGTGTGTCGATCGGCTGCGAGGACAGATCGGTCCATCCATCGGCACGCACACGCACCGCCTGGGGCTCGGGCAACTCCAGGAAGCGCTCGATCAGCGGCATCACCCGCGGCCGGAACGTCCGGGCGGCCACCTCGAGGCGCGACGAGGCGACGTCCACCGGCACCACGGCATCAGCCTCCACCTCCACCACCGGGCACGTCGCCCGCTCCGCCACCTGGTCCCGCCAGCGGCGCTGGTGACGCAGGTAGCCGCGGTCGGTGACCAGCAGGCGCGCCTCCGCGGCCAACGCGAGCGCCACGTCCGGCGGGGAGCCGACGCGCACGACCGGCCAGATGCCTCGATCGCGGAGCGCTGCCGTGGTCTCGACGAGGCCCTCCAGCACGAAGCAGAGGGTCCGTTCGCTGACTCCGGGATCATCGGGGTCGAGGGCGAAGACGACCACCACCGGACAGCCGAGCTCGTTGGCAGACGCCACCGCGGCCTCCAACGCGTGGTTGTCCTGGGAACGCTGGCTCTGCTCCATCCAGTACAGGACGTAGCGTCCGCCCTCGCGCGGGAGGCCGCCCCGGACCCATCGCATGCGTGCGTCGCCAGAGTCGTGGGTCGCCATGCCTTCAGGGTAGGGAGGTGGAGTGCGCTCGACCGCGAGCCAGCACCGAAAGGCGTGTCCCACCCGACGGTGTCAGCCCGACCGCCAGCCTCCGGCCCAGGGCGTCCCCCTCCACGGCCCGGAACCGCGCCCGTTGCATCGCCATCGCGAGGAGGAGGCGGCCCTGCAGCCGGGCGAGCTCGCGTCCGATGCACTGGTGCGCGCCGGCGCCGAAGGGGAGGAAGGCGCCGGAGACCGGCTTGCGAGGCGCGGCCGCGAAGCGCTCGGGCCGGAACACGGCCGGGTCGCGCCAGTACCGCGCGTGACGGTGGAGCAGGTGGATGCTCACCAGGAGCCGGGTGCCGGCAGGCACCACGTACTCGCCGAGGAGCGTGTCGCGCAACGCGCGGCGGGGCGCCGCGGGGATCGGAGGAAGCAGCCTCAGCGCCTCGTCGAAGGCCGCCGTCACGCGAGGCAGACGCTCCAGGTCGGCGGCGGTAGGGGGCCGGCCCTGCAGGATGTGGTCGACCTCGTCCGCCGCGGCCGCCTGGACGCGGGGCGCGCGGGCGAGCAGCGCCAGGGCGAAGGCGCCGGCCGACGCGGTGGTCTCGATTCCGGCCAGCAGCAGGGTCGCGAGCTCGTCGAGGATGCCGGCGTCGTCGATCTCACCGCGCGCCCGGGCCGCCAGAAGGAGCCCCAGCACGTCCTCGACGGCTGCCGGCACGGGATCACGTGTCCGACGTTCGATCTCGTCCCGGAGCACGCCGTCCACCTCCGACCTCGCCCGTCGCACCTCGCGGACCGGGGCGACCCCCAACGCCAGCGGAAGCCTCAGCTGCGCTGCTCGGGCGCGCCCCAGCGGGCGTCCGAACAGCAGCCGTTGCAGGCCGTCGGCCACCAGCGCCTCCACGTCGGGCATCACGTCCACCCAGGGATCGGCGCTGTTCCGGAGCAGCCAGCCCTCCACGACGTTCGCCGTCGAGGAGGCCAGCGCCGGCGTCATGGCCTCGATGCGCGGGCGCCGGAAGGCCGGTTGCAGCAGGCGTCTGTGGGAACGCCAGCGTTCCTCGCTCGGCGCCGTCAGGAGCCCGCCGCCGAGCGCCGCGTTGAGCCCTCGGCGGTCGCCGGCGGCCGCTCCCTTGCCGAAGTCGTGGGGACGGCCGACCAGCACGGCGCGCGCCAGCGCCGGGTCTCCGACCAGCCACAGCTCGCTCCGCCCGCGCCGCAACCGGACGAGGTCCCCGTGTCGGGCCCGCAGGTGCTCGAACGCCTCCAACGCGTCCGCGCCGCCGAAGCGAGCCAGGTCGAAGGGGCCCGGCGGCAAGGGCTCACGCACGGCGCGCCCAACCGGCCGCCCTACAATGAAGGGTGGCACCGTTCGTGCCAGGGGGCCGTGGACCATGGAGCTTCTCGACGTCCATCACCTGACAACCTATCAGCGGGGAGAGCCCCTCTTCCAGCCGCTGGACCTGCGCCTCGTCGACGGCATGCGCATCGGCCTGATCGGTCCCAACGGCGCCGGGAAGTCGACACTCCTTCGACTCCTGGCCGGGATGCGCGCGCCCGACGGAGGGCGCGTGTCGAGGCCCCCGGGCGTGCGCGTGGCCTACCTTCCGCAACGGTTCGACGGGTCGCTGTCCGGCACCGTGTGGGAAACTGCCGGCAGCGGCCTGCGAGCGGTCCGCGAGGCCGAAGCGCGGCTTCGCGCCGAGGAGCGGCGCCTCGCCGACGGCGAGCCGCGGGCGGAAGCGCTCGCGGACGCGTTGGAGACGTTCGAAGCGCTGGGCGGCTACCGCGCCGAGGCCGACCTCCGCGCCGGGCTGGCGGCCGTCGGCTTGAGCGAAGCGTGCTGGGAGCGTCCGGCGGCGACGCTGTCCGGCGGCGAGCGGCGGCGCCTGGCCCTGGCGGCCGCCCTGGCCGGCGACCCGGAGGTGCTGCTGCTCGACGAGCCGACCAACCACCTCGACCTGCGGATGCGCTCCTGGCTGGCGCAGCGCCTGGCCGACTGGCGCGGCGCCGTGATCGTGGTGTCGCACGACCGCATGCTCCTGGACGGGGCCACGAACGCCACCCTGTTCCTCCAAGGCGGGAGCTGGCAGCTCCGGCGCGGGCCGTACGGCCGTGCCCGTCGAGCCCTCGAACGCGATCTGCTGGCGCTGCGTAAGCGCGACGCCGAGCGAGCGAAGGAGGCGGCGCGGCTGGCCGCGATGGCGGAGCAACTGGCGCGCCGCCACGACCGCGGTTCGGCGCGCAGGCGGCATGTCGCCGAGCGGCACTTGGAGGCCCTGGGCAACCGACCGAGCCCCGCGGGACGCGCCACCGGGCCGGGCGCGGAGCTGCAACTCGCCAGCCGCCGCCTGCAAGGGAGGCTCCTGGAGGGCCGAGCGTTGCGTCGGCAGGGCGTCGTCGAGGTCGCCCACGTGGTGCTCGGGGCCGGCCAGCGCGTCGCCGTGCTCGGCCCCAACGGCTCGGGCAAGAGCACCCTGCTCGCCCTGTTGGCGGGGGAGCTGGCCTCCGACGATCCCCGGGCCGAGCTGCACTACCCTCCGGGGCTGCGGCTGGAGCTGGTCGGGCAGCTCGACCGCGGCCTGGCCCCGGGCGTCCCGGTGCTCGATCAGGTCGCCACCGGGGTGGGCGACGCACGCGCCCGCCGGCTCCTGGCCGAGGCCGGGGTCGGCGCCGACCGATGGTCCGAGCCACCCGAGCGCCTCTCGGGCGGGGAGCAGGCGCGCGCCGGCCTGGCGCGCCTCGAGGCGCGCCAGGCAGACCTCATCCTGCTCGACGAGCCGGGCAACGATCTCGACCTGGCTGCCGTGGAAGCGCTCGAGAGCGCCCTTCGGGATAGCCCGGCTGCGCTCGTGCTGGCGACGCACGATCGGCGC
>JARRMM010000101.1:0-10145 GCA_037386005.1 Deinococcales bacterium
GCGGCGTCGGCGGGCGCTTCGGCGTACCAGTGCCCCACGTGCAGGTCGCCCGAGGGGTAGGGATACATGGTCAGGAAGTAGTACTTGGGACGGCTGTCGTCCGCGAGGTCGACCTCGTACAACCCCTGCTCGCGCCAGCGTGCCTGCCACTTGGGCTCGATCTCCTGCGGGTTGTAGCGGTCGGTGCGGTAGCTGGCCGCCTCGGCCTGCTTGGTTTCGGTCATAACCTCTCCAGTATACGTAGCGCAGGAATCGGCCCAGCAGCGCTTCGCCTGCGCCGCAAGCCAAAGGAAACGGCCCCGAACCGACGTCGGGGCCGACGGTGAACGCTCCCACTGCGGGGGTTCAGCGTGTCGGCCTCCGCCTGGCTAGCTGTGCGCGATCCATCGCGTCCACGGGTGCCCTCCGTGCCATGGAGGCAGGATAGTCCGTCCCCGCGGGGCTGTCAACGCGCCTGTGCAGTGCCTTCGCGCGCGGCTCGCGCCATGTGCCACTGCCAGATCCGCCCCCGCTGGAAGCCGCGGCGCCACCAGCGCCAGGGCCCGAACCGAGCCGTCGACCACCGCGGCGTGGCTGAGCGCCAGGTCGACGCCCTGTTGCGCGAGGAAGGCGCCGAAGGAGGTCTCGTCCAGGTGCAGCCGTCTGCCGACGTAGTCCGCGAAGGCCAGGATGAGGGCATCCACCAGCTCGGCCTGCGGGCAGCCGAGCGCGGGCTCGATGGAGGGGGGCACGCGCGGGTATACCACGGCGGCCGCCGTGCCGCATCCGGGATCGGTCCGCCCGAAGGGTAGACTGGGTGGACACAGAGGCGCGTGGCCGGGCGCGGTGCGTCGGCGCGCGCCAGGGGCGCGAGCGAGGCCACGACGTCCGTCCGTCGTTTCGGGCGGGTGCCTGCCCGCGCGCGCCGCAGCTCTCGTGGAGGCACCATGGACTTCGACCTGATCGTCATCGGCTCCGGCCCGGGGGGGTACCACGCCGCCCTGCGGGCCGCGCAGCTGGGCCTCAAGACCGCGTGCGTGGAGAAGGCGGCCGTCGGCGGGGTGTGCCTGAACACCGGCTGCATCCCGACCAAGGCGCTGCTGCACGTCGCGACCGAACTGCGCGGGGCGCAGCACGCCGAGACCTACGGCGTGGCCTTCGGCGAGCCCAAGCTCGACCTGAAGAAGATGAACGCCTGGAAGGACAGCGTCGTCAAGAAGATGACCGGCGGCGTGGGCCTGCTGTTCAAGGGCAACAAGATCACCCTGCTCGAAGGGGAAGGGGCGTTCGTCGACGCCCACACCCTGAAGGTGGGGGAGAAGACGGTCACCGCCGAGCGCTTCATCGTGGCCACCGGGTCGCGGCCGATCCAGATCCCCGGCTTCGAGTTCGACGGCGAGCGCATCATCGACTCCACCGGCGCCCTCAGCGTGACGGAGGTGCCCAAGCGGTTCCTGGCCATCGGCGGGAGCGCCATCGGGCTCGAGTTCTCGGACGTCTACTCCGCCCTCGGCTCCGAGGTGACGGTCGTGGAGATGATGGACCGCATCGTGCCGCTCGGCGACGCCGACGCCTCCAAGGAGCTGCACAAGGCGCTCGAGAAGAAGGGGCTCACGATCCGCACCTCCACCAAGGCCGTGAGCCAGAAGAAGACCTCCAAGGGGACCGAGGTGGTGCTCGAGGACACCGAAGGCAAGCGTGACACCATCGTCGTGGACAAGATTCTCGTGGCGGTCGGGCGCAGTCCCAACGGCAAGGGGCTGGGCCTGGAGCAGCTCGGCGTCCAGGTCGACGACCGCGGCTTCGTCCAGGTCGTCAACGACCACATGCAGACGGCGGTCGACCACATCTACGCCATCGGCGACGTCGCGCGCCCTCCGCTGCTGGCCCACAAGGCCATGAAGGAGGGGCTGGCTGCGGCCGAACACGCTGCCGGCAAGCCCAGCGGTTACGACACCGTCGTGCCGGCGGTGATCTACACCAGCCCCGAGCACGCCAGCGTCGGCATGACCGAGCAGGAGGCGAAGGACGCCGGCTACACGGTGCGCATCGGGCGCTTCCCGCTCTCCGCCTCCGGCCGCGCGACCACGCTGGGCGTGGACAGCGGCATGGTGAAGCTGGTGGGCGACGAGAAGACCGACCTCCTGCTCGGCTTCCACATGGTGGGACCGGGGGCCGGCGACATCGTGTCGGAAGCCGCCCTCGCCATCGAGATGGGCGCCACGCTGGAGGACATCGCGCTCACCCAGCACGCCCACCCCACCATCGCCGAGGCGGTCATGGAGGCGGCCGAACACGCCCACGGCCAGGCCATCCACATCGCCAACCGCCGGCGCTGAGCCGACCGGCACGAGCCGTGCGGGGCGCCTGCACGGTGGGCGCTCCGCGTTCCGTGGTCAGGTGGTGTAGTCGGCGTTGATGTGCACGTATTCGGGCGTGAGGTCGCACCCCCACGCCTCGCCGGTCGCCTCGCCCGCGGCCAGGTCGATCTCCAGCAGAACCTCGTCCGCCTTCATGTTGTCCGAGACGGCCGCGGGATCGAACGGGAGCACGTCGCCCCGGTAGACGGGGACGCCCTGCACGCCGATGCGGAGGTTGGCCAGGTCGGAGACCGCGCCCGAGCGCCCCACGGCCGCCAGGATGCGGCCCCAGTTGGGGTCGGCGCCGTGGACGGCCGCCTTGACCAGCAGGCTCGACGCCACCGTGCGGGCGGCGGCCCTCGCTTCCACAGCCGTGCGGGCGCCGGACACCCGCACGGTCAGCAGCCGCGTCGCTCCCTCGCCGTCGCGCGCCACCTTGCGGGCCAGCTTGGTGGCGACCTCCTCGAGCGCCGCGGCGAACGCCTGCCGGTCGGCGCGGATCTGGCGCGAGGAGAGCACCACCGCCATGTCGTTGGTGGAGGTGTCGCCGTCCACCGTCACCTGGTTGAAGGTGCGCGCCACGATGTCGGGCCACAGCGCCCGGAGCTCGTCCTGCGCGATATCGGCGTCGGTGAGGATGAAGGCCAGCATGGTCGCCATGGAGGGGTGGATCATCCCCGATCCCTTGGCGATGCCCACGATGCGTGCGCCGCCGGGCAGGCTCGCCTCGGCCTGCTTGGCCGCGGTGTCGGTCGTCAGGATGGCATCGGCGAACGCGGCCGAGTCGTTCCCCAGCGCCGAGGTCAGGGCCGGCACCGCCTCCCGGATGCGCTCGACGGGGAGCGGCTGGCCGATCACGCCGGTGCTGGCCGTCAGCATGTCCTGGACGCGCGCCAGCGCCAGCGCCGTGGCCACCGCTCCGGCCATGTCCTCGTTGTCCCAGGTGCCGCGCTCGCCCGTGGCGCAGTTGGCGTTGCCGCTGTTGACCACGATGCCGCGGACCGCCGCACCGCTGGTGAAGCGTGAGCGGTTGCGCGACACGCACGGCGCCTTGACCACGTTGTCGGTGCTCGTCAGCGCCCACGCCAGCGGGTAGGGGGAGTACACCAGCCCCAGGTCGGGCCGGCCCGAGGCCTTCAGGCCCGCCGTCACCCCCGCGATCTCGAATCCGAGCGGCACTCTCACGGCCACATCCCCCCTCGGGTGAGGCCCTCGACCTCGTCGAAGCCGAACGCCACGTTGAACGCCTGGACCGCCTGGCCCGCCGCGCCCTTGCCCAGGTTGTCGATGGCGCAGAACGCCGCCACGGTGCGGGCGCGGGCGTCGAAGCGCACGCTGAGGACGGCGCGATCGCTGCCGGCGGCCGCCTTCGTCTGGGGGAGATCGTCCTGGACCACGATCAGCGGGTCCCCCCGGTAGTAGTCCCGGAACAGCTCCAGCAGAGACTCGTCGGACAGCTCCTCGGTCTCGCCGGGCTGGCTGGTGCAGGTCGCCAGGATGCCCCTGGACATCGGCACCAGGTGCGGGTTGAAGGACACCGTGTAGGGCGTGAACGGCTCATGCGTGCTGAGCCGTTTGCCGGCGGCGCGGGCGCGCCCCACCGTGGCCTCGATCTCCGCGGTGTGGCGGTGGTGGCCGGCCACCTTGTAGGGGCGGGCGTTCTCGTTGACTTCGGTGTAGTGCAGCGCCTGGCTCGGTGCACGGCCGGCACCGGACGCGCCCGTGACGATGTCGCACACGGCGGCGGGACCGAGCAGGCCCGCGGCCGCCAGCGGAGCCAGGGCCAGGCTGGCGGCGGTGGCGTTGCAGCCGGGACTGGCGACGAGGCGGGCGCCGGGCAGCTCGTGGCGGTGCAGCTCGACCAGGCCGTAGCGCGCCTCGGGGTAGAGCTCGGGGTGCGGGTGCTCGAGCCCGTACCACTGCGCGTAGGTGCCGGGGTCGAGCCGGAAGTCGGCCGACAGATCGACGACGCGCACGCCGGCGTCGAGCGCCTGCTTCACCAGTCTCGCGGTGGCGCCGTGCGGGGTGGCGCAGAACACCACCTCACTCCGCTCCAGCACGGCCTCGGTGCTCTCGAAGCGCAGCTCCGGGTAGAGGCCGGCGAACTGGGGCCAGCACGCCTCGATGCGCTCGCCCTGGTACTGCCTCGAGCCGATGGCCACCAGCTCCACGCCGGCGTGACGGTCGAGGCGCTCGAGCAGGCCGGCGCCGCCGTACCCGCTGGCGCCCAGCACCCCGGCACGGTGGACGCGGCTCACCTAGGCCTCCTGAGGGTCGGCGAGGAGCTGCACCAGCGCGGCCTTGTGCGCGTGCAAGCGGTTCTCGGCCTGGTCGAAGACCACGCTCCGTTCGTGGTAGACCGCGTCCTCGGTGCACTCCTCGCCGTAGTGGGCGGGCAGGTCGTGCATGAACACGCCGCGGGGCGAGAGGCGCTCGAACCAGGAGGGGGTGATGGTGTAGTTCGCGAAGGCCTTGCGGCGCGCGTCGGCCTCCTCCTCCATCCCCATGGAGATCCACACATCGGTGTAGAGCGCATCTGCGCCGTCGGCGGCCTCACGCGGATCGCGCACGATGGTGATGCTGCCGCCGCGCCCGCGCGCCCGCGCGAGGATGTCGGCGTCCGGGTCGAAGCCCTCCGGGCAGGCGATGGTGAGCTCGACCCCGGCGTGGGTGGCGGCCTCGATGTGCGAGTTGCAGACGTTGTTCCCGTCCCCCACGAAGGCGAGTTTGAGCCCGTGCAAGTCGCCGAAGGTCTCGCGAAGCGTCATGTAGTCGGCGAGGAGCTGGCAGGGGTGGGCCAGGTCGGACAGCGCGTTGATGACCGGCACGTCGGCGTGCCGCGCCAGTTCGGCCAGGGTGTCGTGGCCGTAGGTGCGGGCCATGATGCCCTCGACCCAGCGCTCCAGGTTGTGCGCCACGTCGCGGATCGTCTCCCGCACGCCCCAGCCGATGTAGTTCTGGCTGAGCAGGACCGAGTGCCCGCCCAGCTGCGCCATGGCGATGTCGAACGTCGAGCGCGTGCGCAGCGACTGCTTCTCGAAGATCATGGCGATGGTCTTGTGCTTCAAGAGCTCCGGTCGGACGCCCTGCTTCCAGGCGCGCTTCAGCTGCAGCCCGCTATCGAGCAGACCGTGGAACTCGTCGGAGCTGAGCTCCGCCAGCGACAAGAGGTCACGCCCCCTGAGGCTCGGCACTCGCAAGACGTCCATGCGCACCCCTCTCCGGGTCCCGCATCGCGCCTCGCGCGTGCTACACGCGGCGGGCGTGGCCCCGGGCGAATGGCTCCGACTCTACCACGGTGCGAAGGCAGCGCCTTTCCTGCGGGGAACGTGCTCCAGCGGCCCGTCAGGCGACGCCGAGGAGCCCCAGGTACCAGGTCAGGATGTCGTGGCCGACGAAGAGCGCCAGCACGCCGCCGAGCAGCAGCGCCGGCCCGAAGGGGATGAGCCGGCCCCCGCCGGCGAGCCGGGCGACGATGCCGCCGAGCGCGCCGAGCACGACGGCCAGCAGCAGGCCGACCAGGAACTGCTCCCACCCGAGCAGGGCGCCGAGGACGGCCGCCAGCTTGACGTCGCCGAACCCCATCGCTACCGGCTCGTCGTCGGCCTCGTCCTCCGGTTCCTCCTCGGCCCCCGTGACGGCGTCGCGGAGCCACCAGAAGAAGGCGCCGAGCACCGCCCAGGTGCCGGCCGCCACCACGCTCCCCCCGAGCGCGACGGTCGGCGGAACCGTGAAGCTGGTCGTGGACAGCACCAGGGCCACCGCCCACAGGCCGTAGAGCGGACCCTCCGGCAGCCGCACCGTACGCCGTGCGACGAGGTTGACCAGCAGGCTGGCGGCTCCGACGGCGAGCCCGATCTGCCAGCCGCCGAGCGCCCCCCCGACCGCGGCCAGGTTGGCCTGGTCGAGACTGATGGGCCAGAGGCGCTCGCGGGTGTCGGCGAAGCGGCGCAGCACCAGCGCGCCGAGACGGTTGATCAACAGCAGGATCCCCGCCCCCGCGGCGGCGCCGACCAGCGCACCTGCGGGGGAGGGCAGCACGGTGAAGGGGTCGTACAGCAGGCTGCCGACCACGGCGAGGGCCAGGGCGGGCAGCGTCAACACGTCGGGGAGGATGAAGCGGTCGAGGTCGATGACCGCTGCCATGAGCAGCATGGCGAGCACGACCAGCAGCGGCAGTGCCGTCAGGCCGAAGCTCAGCGGCGGCCAGCGCAGCACCAGCGCCACGAACAGGGCGGCCATGGTCGCCTCCACGACCGGGTAGCGCCAGCCGATGGCCGCACCGCAGGTCCGGCAGCGGCCGCGCAGCGCGAGGAAGGACACGATGGGCACGAGCTCGAGCGCGCTCAGGCGGCGGTTGCAGCTCGGGCAGTGGCTCCCCGGGAAGACGATCGACTCGCGCCTCGGGAGGCGGTAGATGACCACGTTGCCGAAGCTGCCTACCAGGGCGCCGAGCACGCCGGCGAACACTCCCACGATCCAGCTCACGGGGCTCCAACCGAACCGGTACGGGTGCCCTCAGGGGCGCACGGCCCGAGGCGGGGAAGGGGAAGAGATCGGCACACAGACGGGACCTCGCGGGACCTAGCTTCTCATCATGCTGGTGGTACACTACCCCCGCTATGAAGAGACTCACCCTCGTCGCCCTGGCCGCCGTGGTGCTCGTCGCTCTGGTGGCGGCCAGCCCGAGCGTTCAGAACCAGCCCGCCCACATCGCGTTCGTCGACTCGCAGGCGGCCATCAACGCCCACCCTGCGGGCAAGAAGGCCGACCAGCTGAAGCAGCAGGCCCAGACCGAGATCAACGGCATCCGCGACAAGATCAACGCCCTCGCGCAGAAGCAGCAGCAGGGGCAGCAGCTCACGCCGCAGGAGAGCGAGCGCTACCAGACCCTGGTGACGACGCTCAACGCCGTGCAGAAGCGCTACCAGAGCGACATCCAGAAGGCCGCGCAGCCGGCGGTGGACGCCGTCAACAAGGCCATCAAGGAGGTCGCGCAGCAGGACGGTTACACCATCGTGCTGGACTCGCGCGCTGCCGGGCAGAGCGGCAGCGGGCTGGTCGTCTACGCGGACCAGAACCTGGACATCACGCCTCAGGTCATCGACCAGATGCGCAAGGACGGCGCCATCCCGGCCACGGGCAGCACCTCAGGGAGCTCCTCGGGCGGGTCGTCGAGCTCGTCGGGAGGCAGCTCCGGCCAGTAGCGGCATCCACGGCCGCTCCGTTCACGGATCAGCCCCGCCGCGCGTCGTCAGCGCGGCGGGGCTTCTGGTTCAGGCGTGGGGCCCTGGAACGACGTCAACCGTCGTCGTCGCTGCGCTCGTCCGCCAGGGCCTCGAGCACGGCGCGGTCGTCGTCGCTGAGCGGCGCCCGCTCGAGCAGGTCGGGGCGCCTCGCGAGCGTCCGGCGGAGCGCCTCCCGCCGGCGCCAGGCGTCGATGCGTGCATGGTGGCCGGAACGCAGGACCTCGGGCACCTCGCTGCCCTCGAAGCTGAGCGGCCGGGTGTACTCCGGGTAGTCGAGCAGGCCGGTGGTGAACGAGTCCTGCCTATGGCTGTCGGCGTCGCCCAGGGCGCCGGGCTGCAGCCGGGTCACCGCCTCGAGGATGCACAGCGCCGGCAGCTCGCCTCCCATCAGGACGAAGTCCCCGAGCGACACCTCGCGCGTCACCAGCGCTTCGGCGCGGGCGTCGAAGCCCTCGTAGCGGCCGCTCAGGAGGACGAGGTGCCGCAGCCCCGCGAGGTGCTCCACCATCGGCTGGTCGAGGGGTTGACCGGCGGGGGAGAGCAGCACCGTCTCGTCGGGAGGTGGATCGTCGCGCTGGGCCTCGCGTACCGCGGCGGCCGCCACGTCCACGCGGATGACCATGCCGGCGCCGCCGCCGTACGGCGCGTCGTCGACGCGGCCGGTGCGGTTGCCGGCGAAGCGCCGCAGGTCGCGCGTCTCGACCTCGAGCAGCCCCCGGTCGATGGCGCGGCCCAGCAGGGCCTCCTCCAGGTAGGGGCGGATCAGCTGCGGGAAGAGCGTGTAGACGGTGACCTTCATCGCGTGTCCAGCAGCCCCTCGGGTGGATCGACGAGCTCCACCCGGCCCGGAGCCGCGACCACGTAGGGGGCCGTCAGCGGCAGCAGCACCTCGCCCGCCGGGGTGTCGACGGCCAGCAGCGGGTTGGCGGCGGCCCCGCGGACCTCGCGTACGCGGCCGACCTCCCGGCCGTCCACGAACACGGGGGCGCCGACCAGCGCGTCGGCTGCCGGGGCGCCCGGGTGAGCCTCCCCGCTGGCGCCGAGGGCCGCCGCCGGCACGAAGACCTCCGCCCCCGTGAGCCTCCGGGCGGCCTCACGATCGCGCACGCCCTCCAGGTACAGCAGCAGCGCCTCGCCGTGATGCCGGACGGCGCGCAGCTGCGCCGGCCCGAAGCCCACCACGAAGACGCGCTCGACGTGGTCGAGCGCGGGGGGCTCGGCAGCCCCGGTCCAGGACAGGCGGAGGCCGCCCTCGAGCTGGAACGGACGCCCCAGCACACCGATGGACACATGGTCCGGGGGCGGAGTCGTGGCTGTGGGGTCTCCGGGCACGCGCCCTCTCCGGGCCGGCGTCGGGCTCCGCGCCCTAGTCGATCAGCTGGACCTCGACGCGCTGCCGGCCGTCGGCGGCGGCGCGGGCCAGGGTGCGGATGGCGTTGATGATGCGCCCTCCGCGACCGATGACGCGGCCGGCGTCGTCGGGGGCGCAGCGGATCTCGATACGCAGACCCTTGTCGCTGCGCTGCGCCGTGATGCCGAGCTGTTCCGGGTCCGCGACGAGGTTCTGGACGATGAAGGTGACGAGCTCGAGCGGCATCGCGCGCCTCGCCAGGCCCTACCTAGGCCTGGGCCTCCGTCCGGCGGACGTAATCGGCGCGCTTCTTGGCGTGGACGGCGGGTACGCTCACGCCTGCCTTCTCCAGGAGGCGGACCACCGTGTCGGTCGGCTGGGCACCCTGCTCGAGCCAGTACGCGGCGCGTTCGGCTTCGACCCGCAGCGCGTTCTCGGTCGTCTCGCGCGGATCGTAGTAGCCGATCTGTTCGATGTAATCGGCGCTGCGCTTCTTCCGCGCGTCCACCACGACCATCCGGTAGTGGGGGTTGCGCTTGGAGCCCATGCGCGTCAGGCGGATCTTGACCATGCTTCCTCCGTCGGGTCGGGCATGCGGCCCTGCGCCGCAGCCTTCGCAGTGGTCCAGTCTACACGGTCGGCGCGGCCCAGCGCAAAGCCGGCCTCAGCCACGGAACCCGCGGGGCATGCGCTTGCCCGGTGGCCGGCGCCCCATGCGCTTCATCATCTTGCGCATCTCCTCGTAGTTTCGCATCAACCGGTTCACGTCCTGCACGGTGGTACCCGAACCCCGTGCGATGCGCTTGCGGCGGCTGGCGTTGAGCAGGCGCGGCTTGCGGCGCTCCTCCTCGGTCATGCTCGAGATGATCGCTTCGACCCGCAGGATCTCGCGCTCGTCGACGCCCTCCGCCGGCAGCATCTTCGACGCGCCGGGGATCATCTTGAGGACATCGCCGAACGAGCCCATCTGCTTGATGCGCCGCATCTGCGTCAGCATGTCCTGGAGGCTGAAGTCCGAGAGGCTCTTGGACTCGATCTCGTCGTCCTCCCCCTCGAGCGCCTTGGCCTTCTCGATGAGGGTGAGGACATCGCCCATGCCCAGGATGCGGCCGGCGATGCGGTCGGGGTGGAACGGCTCCAGCCCATCGAGCTTCTCGCTCATGCCGGCGAAGTAGATGGGCTTGCCGGTGACGTGCCGTGCGGACA
>JARRMM010000102.1:0-17084 GCA_037386005.1 Deinococcales bacterium
GCCGCGTCTCAGCGGCGAAGATCCTCGTCGGGGACGGACGTGTCGGGCTCCCGGTCGCGATCGCCGGCCGTGTCGGAACGAGCGCCGGGCGTGGACACGCCCTCTCGGTCGGGTCGCTCCGGCTCCGCGCCGTCGGCCCATCGGGCCCGCGGCAGCCGCTCCGCCGCCTCCCGGGGGGCGCCTTCCGGAGCCCCCTCCAGGTCACGCAGGCGCCGCTGCAAGGCGTCCTCGCCCACCAGCTCCTCGGCCCGGTCCTCGACCTCGCCGTAGAGCTGCTCGAACGCCCCGCGCAGCCGGCTCAACAGCTCGCCGGTCTGCGTGAAGTGCCGCGCTACCTCCCCCTGGTACAGGTCGTACTCGCGCCTGAGACGTCGCAGGCGTTGTTCGGTGTCGCTGCCGCGCCTGAGCAGGGCGGTGATCCCCGCCCCGACCAGCCCACCGGCCACGAAGGCGGCAGCCACCCAGAGCCAGACGTTCATAACGACCTCCAGGACCAGCATAACGGCCGCGCCGTGCTGCTGCCGCTACACTGACCGCACGATGCACGGCTCCGGCCACGGTTCAGGACAGGGCTCAGGGGACGGATCCCCGCCCGGCGCGCGGGACGACCCGGCCGCCCGTCGCGTCTACCTGCGCGCGCTGCCCGACCCCCTGGTCCCCGGCCGCTACTCGGCCGGCTCCCGGCGCCGCACCGCCCAGCTCCAGCACTTCCTTCGCCCGCTCGAGGCCGTCGCCCGCGAGGCGCTCCCGGTCGAGGGCTCGGTGCAGCTCCTGGTCGCCTCCTCCAAGGACTGGCGCCGCGTGTCGAGCTACCCCTACGGCCTCCCCTTCGCTCGCACCTCGCGCCGGCTCGTCAGCCTGGTCACGGCCGCCGACTACCCGCCGCGCCTCACCGCCCGCTTCGACGATCTGCTGCTCGCCGCCGGTCGCAGCGGGGTGCGTGCGCCCGGCGACGTCCGCGAGTTCCTCGACCTGCTGCTCGGTCACGAGTGGGGGCACGCCGTGGCCAACCGCTCGGGCTTGCGCACGCGCGTCAAGTGGTTCGACGAGTTGATGGCCACCTACCTCTTCGCGCAAGCGCTGCGGGCCGCCGGGGGCGACGGCACGCTGGCGCGGCTGGCGGCCTGGGCCGAGCTGCAGACGGCGGCCACCGCCGAGCAACGCGGCGCGCTGGACGGCTTCGAGTACCCCCGCGGGAAGATGCGGCTGGGGCGCATGCTCTGGTACCAGGGGGTGTTCACGGAGCGCGCCATTGCGCTCTCGGAGGCCAGCGGTTGGGCCTTCCCGCGCACCCTGGCGGGGCGGCTCCCCGCCGCCGACCGTGGCGAGCTGGCCCGCGCGCTCCTCGAGGTGGAGCCCGGCTTCAAGCCCTGGTTCATGGTCTTCGCGCCCGACGAGGGCGGGGCCGTCCAGGGGGCGGGCGCCTAGCGCGCGGACAACCGGCGCCCGAGTGCCCAGTGCCCGACCGCCCTGTGCCCGACCCTCCAGCGCCCGAACGTCTGGCGCGCCGGACCACGCCGCATCAGGTCAGGCGAGCGCCTCGGCGTCGCTCCTGAGCTGCTGCTCGACGCGCTCCAGCTCCCCGCGCTCGCCGTCGGCGCTCTGTGCGATCCAGTCGCGGGCGCGCTGCAGCTCGGTCATCGTCCGCTTTCGGTCGCCGCGCGACAGCGCGGCGTTGGCGTAGGCCAGCGCCCCCTCCGCCAACAGGTCGGGACTGAGGTCGAGCCCCAGCAGCCGCTCGTAGAGGTCGTCGGCGCGCTCGGTGTCTCCCTCCGAGGACGCCAGGTCGGCCGCCGCCAGGTAGTGCGCGTACGCCGCGTCGGGCGAGCCGCCGCGCTCGAAGTGCTCGGCGATCAGCTCCGAGAACGCGAGCGGGGCGTGGCTCTCCAGCCAGGTGGCGATCTTGAGGTGCAACAGCGGCCGGTCGGAGAAGGGGACCATGCGCAGCACGGCCTGCCGCAGCAGTTCGCTCTGGAAGCGGTACTCCACGTCGTCGGGGATGCTGGAGCGTGCCTCGCGCACCAGCAGGTCCTCCTCGACCAGCGTCCGGACCAGGCCGTCGTCGGGCCCGGTCGCCAGCTCGCGCAGCAACCCCTCCCAGGTGGCCTCGCCGGTGAGCGCTGCGTGCGCCAGCAGCAGGCGGGCGTGCGCGTCGACCATGTCCAGCCGCGACTGCAGCAGGGACGCCAGCGAACCGGAGAAGGACCCCGGCTGCGTCAGCGACAGCGCTCGCCCCAGCTCCAGCAGGTAGGCGGGGACGCCGCCCACCTGCCGCACCAGCGCCTCGCTGGCGATGCGCAGCGTGGGGTTGGCGAGCTCGCCCAGCAGCGCCACGCTCTCCTCGAAGTTCAACGGCGACAGCGGTAGGCTGTCGGCGTTCTCGGGGAGCGTCTCCCAGCGGCTGGTACGCAGCAGCAGGATGGGCGCCTCGGCCTCGCGGATGAGGGACAGGAACTCGAGCAGCGTCTCGTCGCGCGGCTCGTTGTCGACGGCGATGACGAGCGCGGTCTCGCCGTCTCCCGCCCGCGCGAGCGCGACCAGCAGGTCGTGCCAGGCGAGGTGGGTGCGGTCGACGGTGCGGCGGTCGAGGCGGGTCCACGGCTTGGTCCGGACCAGGTCGAGGCTGCTCAGGATGGCCTGGTGCCACCTGGGCTCGTCCGGGAGGAGACGGTGCAGCGTGTCCTGCACGCGCTGGTGCCGCACCCGCTCGTCCTCCTCCTCGTCGGTGCCGAACAGCTGCGGCTCCAGCGAGCGCCACGAGAACTCCTCGGTGGGGTGCACCTCGATCCAGAGGCTGGCGTGCGGGTCGGCCACCGTCTGCAGGAACTCGTGCAGCAGCCGCGTCTTGCCGCGCCCTGCCTCGCCGACCAGCCACAGCTCGCGCGCCCGTCCGCTCTCCACCGTCTGGTGGTAGGCGTGGTGCAGCGCATCGAGCTCGCGGCCGCGCCCGACGAAGCGGACCTTGGCGTAGGGATCGGACACGCTCCGCTGCACGGCGGAGACGAGCCGGTGGGCGCGCCTGACCGCCGGGAAGCCGGGGAGCTGCAGCGGGCCGGTCTCCTCGAAGGCGAGCCGGCTGCGGGTGCTCTCGAAGGTCTCCTCGCCCACCCATACCTCGCCGGGGGTGGCGGCCTCCTCCAGGCGGGCGGCCAGGTTGACAGCACTCCCCATGACCGTGTAGCTGCGCACACGCCCGGAGCCGACCGAGCCGGCGATCACCACGCCGGTGTTGACGCCCGCCCGCCCCTCCAGCCGGATGCCGCGCCCGCGGCCGATGGCGTGGATGGCGTCGAGGCTCGCCGAGGCGGCCAGGACGGCGCGGCTGGCGTCGTCGGGGTGCGAGTGCGGCGCGCCGAACAGGGCGATGAGCCCGTCCCCGCGGAAGGCGTCGACGTGGCCGTCGTACTCCTCGATGACGCCGGCCACCATGGTGAGCACCTCATCGGCCAGGTCGCGCAGCTCCTCCGGGTCGAGGCCGTGGGTGAGGTTGCTGAAGTTGGCCAGGTCGATGAACACGATGCTCACCCGGCGCCGCTCCCGTGCCGTGAGCTGGCGCTCCAGACGGCTCCCGCACATGCCGCAGAAGCGCATGCCGGGGGGGTTGCGGGTGCCGCAGGTCGAGCAGACCATGAGTACCATGAGTATACGGACCCAGGTCAGGGAACCGTGTCCCGGCCTGCGGTGAGCCGGGCGAGGAGAGCGGTAGGGAGCGGGTCCGGAGGCCTACTTGCCGAACAGCGGGGCGGGGTCGATGAACGCCGATTTGCCGCCGGTGTCGGTACGCGCGTAGAAGGGCAGCAGGTCGTTGCTGAGCGTGCCGCCGCCGAGGTAGCCGAGCACCTGGCCCTGCTTGACGTCGTCGTAGAGCTTCACCACCGGCGTGCGCAGGTTGGTGTAGACGGTGGTCAGGCCGCCGCCGTGCTGCACCGCCACCATGTAGCCGAAGTTGGCCCCGAGGTAGCTGATCGCCACCACCTTGCCGTCCTGGACCGAGCGCACCGCCGCGTTCGGCACCGCCGCCTTGATGGCGATGTAGCTGTTGTTGCCCTCCCCGAAACGGCTCACGATCTTGCCGTGATCCAGCGGCAGCACGAAGCCGGTGGGCAACGGCTTGGACGGCGCCGTGAGCGCGTCCAGCTTGGCCCGCGCGGCATCGGCCTGCTGCTGGTACTTGAGCTGCTTGGCCCGGTCGCGCGCGTAGCTCGCCGCCGCCGCGCGGGCGGCCTCCTCCTGCTTCTTGAGGCGGGCGACCTCGGCGTCGAGCTGCTGGTTGAGGTTCTGCAGGTTCGACTCGATCTGGTTCTGTTCCTGCAACAGCGCCTGCTGCTGCGCCAGCTGCCCCTGCTTGGTCTTCTGCAGATCGGCGATGACCGCCTCGAGCTGCTTGCGCTTCGCCTCCCGGTCGCGGGCGTTCTGGGCGATCTCGTCCTGCTTGGCCTTGAGCGCTGCCATCTGGTCGGCGAGCTGGCTCTGCGCCGTCTTCAGCTGCGCCAGCACGCTGTCGAGCTGGTTGATGACGTCCACGTCCTGCTTCGACAGCAGTGACAGGTAGTAGCTGTTGACCTGGAACTGGTGCAGCGTGCGGCTGCGGGCCAGGCTGTTGGCGTAGCGCTCGACGCGCTGCTGGTAGAGGTTCAGCAGCAGCGCCTTGACGCGCTGCTTGAGTGCGTCGAGCTTGGTGTTCAGGTCGTTGATCTTCGCTTCCGTGGCGGCGCGCTTCTTCTCGAGCGCCGAGAGCTGGTCCTGCAGCTTCGCCTGCTGCGCCTGCAGGTCGCTCAGCTCCTTGTTGACGGCGTCGCGCTGGCGGATCTTGGCCTGGAGCTGCTGAGCGGTGTCGCCCAGCTTCTGGGTGATGTCCTGGATCTCCTTCTTGCGCGCCTGCAGCTGTTGCTGTGCCTGCTGGATATCGGACTCGAGGCTCTTCTTGGTGCTGCTGTCGACGGCCTGGCCCTGCCCCCACCCCACGAGGAGGGCGCCGAGGAGGGTCAGGGCGAGGAGCGAACGGGTCCGCACGGCGGTAGTCTAGCAGCCGCTTCCGGACGCCGGATGAAGCGTCATGAAGGGCGCATCGGGCCGCTCGAGCGCCGGCCTACGCGGGCTCACGCAGGTGCTGCGAGACCGAGATGGCGCTGCCGACCAGCCCCACCAGCACCGACAGCGAGGCCAGCAGCGCGGCGATCTGCCCGAGGGTGGCCGGGTCGTGCACGAACGGGATGAAGGCGAGCTGATCGGACAGTCGCAGCGCCACGAACTGGTAGCCGGGTACGGTCAGCGCCAACGTCACCACCGCGCTGATCAGGCCCAGTAGGAAGCCCTCGATGAGGAACGGGGCGCGGATGAAGCCCCGCGTCGCGCCCACCAGTCGCATCACCTCGATCTCCTGGCGCCTGGCCGCGATGGCGGCGCGGATCGAGTTCACGATGGCGAACAGCGCCGCCGACAGCAGCACCACGATGAGGATGGAGCCTCCCACGCGCAGGGCGTCGTTGATGGCAAGGAAGGTCTGCACGGCGTTGGAGCCGTCCTCGATGTGGTTGACCCCGGGGAGCTGCTGCAGCTTGGCGCGGACCACCGGCGTCTGCGCCGGGTCGAGCAACCGGATCTCGAGCGTGTTGGGGAGCGGGTTGGAGATCAGCGCCGCGGCCTGGTTGAGGCTCGGCAGCGACTGCACCATGTTCGCCAGCGCCTGCTTCTTCGACACGAAGTCGACGCTGGCGACCTCCGGCCAACTCCGGATGGTGTCCATGAGCTGGGGCACCTGTGCGTTGTCGTCCAGGAAGGCGGCGATCTGCAGCTCGCTCTGCAGGTTCTGCAGCACGGCGTTGAGGTTGACGCTCACCAGGCTGAAGCCCGCCAGGATCGTGAGCGACAGGGTCATGGTGGTGATCGTCGACACGCTCGCCACCCAGTTCGCGCGGATGGCGCGCATCGCCTGCTGGATCGCGTAGCTCATCGTGCGGCTGCGGTTCGCGGGGTCACGGGTCGGTCGGGTCGGTGGGTCATGTCCGGATCCGGTGGCTGGCCGCGACCCGTCCCCCTCGGGAAGCGGGCGTGCGGAGCCGGGAACGTCACGTCAGCACTATACCCAGGACCCCGGCGCCCCGAGATGAAGCCCGCGGGGCCCCGCGTTCACGTTCGCCGCCGCCCGCGTCGAGGCGCTTCGTCCCGTCCCTCACGCGCTCTCAAAGGCCGCGATGACCGCGTCGGTGAAGCGCTCGGTGGTGGCCTCGCCACCCAGGTCGGCGGTGCGGGGCCCCTGCTCGAGCACGGTATCGACCGCCCGGTCGATCCGCGCCGCGGCGTCCCCCTCGCCCAGGTGCTCCAGCATCATCGCCGCCGTCAGCATGGTGGCGGTGGGGTTGGCCACGCCCTTGCCGGCGATGTCGGGGGCGCTGCCGTGCACCGGCTCGAAGATCGCCTGGCGTTCGCCGATGTTGGCGCTCGGCGCCACCCCCAGGCCGCCCACCAGGCCGGCCATCAGGTCGGAGAGGATGTCACCGAAGAGGTTGGTCGACACCAGCACGTCGAAGCTCTCGGGGTCGCGCACCAGCTTCATGGCGGCGGCGTCGACGATGATGTCGTAGCTCTCCACGTCCGGGTACTGCGTCGCCACCTCCAGCGCCGTCTCCAGGAACAGCCCCGAGGTGACCGGCAGGACGTTGGCCTTGTGCACGATGGCCACGCGCCCGCGCCGCCGGCGCGCCTGCTGCATGGCGACATGGGCGATGCGCTCGCACGCCCGCTTCGACACCATGGCGTCGGCGATGGCGATGTCGCCGTAGCGGCGCTCGTTCTCGACGTAGAGGCCCTCGGTGTTCTCCCGCACCATCAGCATGTCGATGCCGGGCAGGCTGCCCGGGAGGGGGCGCGTCTTCGCCGGGCGGAGGTTGGCGAACAGGTCGAGCTCGCGGCGCATGCTGCGGATGGCGCCCTTGTGCCCCTCGACCTTGCGCTTGGGGCTGGTGAAGGCGCCGGCCAGCGTGGCGTCGGCGGCACGGACCTTCTCGAGCGTCTCGGAGGGCACGCTGGTGCCGCGCTTCTGGAACGTGGCCCAGCCGGCCTCGGCGTCGACGAACGTGAGGGGGACGCCCGTCGCCTCGAGCAGGCGACGCGTCGCGGGAACGACCTCCAGGCCGATCCCATCCCCCGGGATGAGACAGATGGTGTGCATCCTCGGCTCCTTCACGGCTGGGGCGCCCGGGCTCCGCGACCGGAGCACCCGGCGCGGGGCAGTCCCGGCGGCCATCGGCGAGGGTGAGCGCGGGCCGCGCCCGCAGCGCGTACAAGCTACCACGCTCCTCCTGCAGGACGGCGCTCCCGGGAGGCACGCCTCCCTCGTGTCGGCGCCGGCCGTGCTGGTTAGAATGACGACGTTCGGGAGAGTCCCCAGGGGAGACGCCCCAAGCGCCCGCCCTCCGCGCGAGGAGCGGCCGCGGCGGGGCGGGGGGATGCGCAAAAATCGCTATGGGAACGCGGATCAGGGTCCGTACGGTATGGGAGGCGACGCCGTGAGCGCGTTGCATGGAGACATCGAGGAAGGGGTGCTGGCGAACCTGCTTCAGTACCTTGCGCTCAGTCAGGCCACCGGTTGCCTATCCCTCCGTCATCCGTCCCGGGCGAAGGGCGAGGTCTACCTGGAAGGGGGACGGGTCGTGTACGTCGATGCCGACCCGTACTTCGACGTCTCGGCCCTGTCGGAGCTGATGCGGTGGCAGCGCGGCCGCTTCAGCTTCCGCCCCAACGTGGATGCGCCGCGGCGGACCCTCGCCGACTCCACCGAGCGCCTGCTGCTGGAGGCGAGCACGCGGTTCGACACCGAGCCGGGCGACGTGGCGGAGGCGCCGCTCGAGCCCGAGACGGTGCTGGCGCCGCGCAGCTCACCCGAGGACGGACGTTCGCTGGTCTCGCTCTCGGCGTTGCACGTGTGGCGGTCGCTCGATGGCCAGCGGAGCCTGGCCGAACTGGCCGACGCCTCGGGGCTCCCGCTCCACATCGTGGTGGCGGGCGCGACCGAATTGATGC
This sequence comes from Deinococcales bacterium, assembly GCA_037386005.1. Classification (GTDB taxonomy): domain Bacteria; phylum Deinococcota; class Deinococci; order Deinococcales; family Trueperaceae; genus JASBRS01. Next base: position 8,023 of record JARRMM010000102.1, read on the forward strand.
AGGGTGGCCTGGCGGGCCCGGCCGACGAGCAGCTGGTGGATCCGGCCTTCGTCGGGGAGCTGACGCGCGAGGCGATCGACATCCTCGGGCCGGTCGCCGAGGTCTTCGTGGAGGACGCCCTCTTCGAGCTCGGGGTGGAGCCGGGCCCGATCGCCCTTCCCGTCCTCGACGACATCATCACCTCCGTCGCGACGCAGTTCCGGCGGAGCGACTGGCAGCTCGATTTCCTGCGGCGCGTCGAACGCCTTCGCCACGACTACGGCCTGAGCGCCTGATCCGGTACCGGGAGGTCCCATGAAGTACATCGTCGAGGTGCACGAGCCCGTCCCGAGCAACCTGGACGAGATCGCCGGCAAGGTGGCCGCGTCCTTCCACATCAGCAACGACAAGGCGCTGGCGCTGCTGCGCCGCGCGCCCGGCGCCATGACGCGGGCGGTGAGCGAGCGCGAGGCGGACGTGGTGGCGGGTATCTTCGAGCGCGCCGGACTGATCGTGGAGAAGCGCCCGGCCGACGGCGCGCCCGCCGTGGAGGCGGGTGCGGGCTCGGCTGGAGCATCGGCAGCGTCGCGCGCGCCGCACGCATCGCAGGCGGAGGCCGGAGCGGATGCGGCGGCCGCGGAGCAGGCCGCGCCCGGCAGCGGCGCCGAGGCCGCAGCGCGCGACGAGGCCGCGGAAGCCGACGCAGGGACCGACGACGTGTGGAACCGGCCCGTGGGCGGGGAGCCCGCCGGCGAGAACCCGGTCGACAGCTTCTCGCGTCGAGACGGGCTCGAGGACGAGGGCGCCGAGCTGGCGTGGAACGACGCCGGACCTTCCCACCCCGAACCCGGCCACGTGGACGCCGCGCAGCTCGAGCGCATGCAGGTGGAGCCGGGACCCGCGGAGGCCGCGGCTGCCGAGGCTGACGCCATCGAGCTCGACGATGACGTGCACGAGGGCATGGATGGCGGCACGGACCGCGGCCCCGGGGCGCAGGCGCGTCACGCCTGGTCCGAGGAGGCCGCCGCGGAGGCGGGCCCGGGATCCGGTGCGATGCCGGCCGACATGCCTGGACGGGGCGGCGCCGCCGGCGAGGCGGGCGCCGCAGCCGCCGCGGCCGCGGCCGGCGCGAGCGCCGACGCGATGCCGGTGGGACGCAGCTCGCAGACGCCGGAGATGATGCGCAGCTCGCAGACCCCCGAGACGCTCCGCAGCTCGCGCACCCCCGAGATGGCGCGCCGCTCGCAGAGCTCGCAGACCCCCGAGACGCTCCGGAGCTCGCGCACCCCCGAGATGGCGCGCCGCTCGCAGACGCCCGAGACGATGAAGAGCACGCTCACGCGCGCGGCCACCACGCTGCAGCGCGGCGGGCTGCGGCGCCGGGTGGCCATGAGCAGCATCCTTCCCGCCCTACTCACCCTGGTGGTGATGGGGGTGGCGATGCTGGTGACGATCCTGCCACTGCTGCGCTCGCAGCAGCTCTACCGCGCGGCGGACGCCGCGCACGCCGAGGCCAGCACCATCGAGGCCCTCACGGGTGGGATGCCGCTCGACTCGCAGACGCTGTCGCCGGCGCTCGTCGATCTGTCGCAGCGCTCGCAGGCGCTCCTCGGCGGCGGAGGCGTTCGCCTCATGGTCGTCACCGACGCCACCGGCGCGGCTCTTGCGGGCTGGTACGGCGCCGCCACCACGCCCGCGGCTATGCCGCCGGGCGTCCGCCAGGCGGTGAGCGGTCGGGCGCTGTCGACGGTGGCGGGGCAGGTCCAGGGTGGCGAGACCCTGGTGCAGAGCCTCCAGGCCAGCTGGCACTCGGTGCTGGCGATGCTCGGTCTGGCAACGGCCGGCGACGTCTTCGGGGCGGCCCCGGTCATGAGCGCCGGTCAGCCCATCGGTGCGGTGGTGGTCGGCGTGAGCCCGGTGAGCGCCAGCGCGCTGGTGGGCAACGCCTTCCTGACGACCCTGCTGGTGGGGCTGGTGCCGGTGCTGATCGCCATCCTGGTGGCGATGGGCCTGACGCGCGGCCTGCGCGCCCAGGTGTCCTACCTGCTCGGCGCCGCTGACCGGATCAGCCGCGGCGACCTCGAGGAGCCGGTCGAGCTCGACAGCCGCGACGAGCTGGGGCAGCTCGCGCGCGCCATCGAGCGCATGCGGGTCAGCCTGCAGGAAGGGATGGAGCGGCTCCGCCGAAGGCGCTGAAGACGCGCCGGTCGCTCGCGCCGGGCCTCAGGGCATCGGGTGAGCGCGCGCCAGCGCCCGCACTTCGTCACGGAGCCCGTCGGCGTCCTCGCCGCGCAGCGCGCGGTCGATGAGGTCGGCTACCGTCGCCATGTCCTCGGGGAGGAAGCCGCGGGTGGCCAGGGCGGGCGTGCCGATGCGGACGCCCGAGGTGACCCAGGGCTTCTCCGGATCGAACGGGATCATGCTCTTGGAGACCGTGATGCCGGCGGCGCCCAGGCGCTTGCTGGCGGTGTTGCCGGTGATCGACAGGGGCCGCAGATCGAGCACGAACAGGTGGTTGTCGGTGCCGCCCGACACGATGCGGTGCCCCTTCGCCGCCAGCGCCTCGGCCAGGGCGCGGGCGCTGTCGATGACGGTCTGGATGTAGTCCTTGAACTCGGGGCGCGACGCCTCGAAGAAGGCCACGGCCTTGCCGGCGATGACGTGCTCCAGCGGCCCTCCCTGGGTACCGGGGAAGATCATGCGGTCGATCTTCTTGCCGATGTCCTCGTCGTTGCCGAAGAGGATGCCGCTGCGCGGCCCACGCAGCGTCTTGTGGGTGGTGCTGGTGACGATGTGGGCGTGCTCCACCGGGCTGGGGTGGTGGCCGGTGGCGACCAGCCCCGCGATGTGGGCGATGTCGGCCATCAGGTAGGCGTCCACCTCGTCGGCGATGGCGCGGAAGCGCGCGAAGTCGAGCACGCGGCTGTAGGCGCTGGCGCCGGCGATGATCATCCTCGGGCGGTGCTCCAGGGCCAGCTCCCGCACGCGGTCGTAGTCGATGCGCTCGCTCTCGCGGTCGACGGGGTAGCCCACCACCTTGTAGTTCCGGCCCGAGAAGTTCACGGGGGAGCCGTGGGTGAGGTGCCCGCCGTGGGCGAGGTCCATGCCCAGCACGGTGTCGCCGGGCTCGAGCAGCGCGAAGTAGACCGCCAGGTTGGCCGACGAGCCGGAGTGCGGCTGCACGTTGGCCCAGCGGCAGTCGAAGAGCTGCTTGAGCCTCTCGATGGCCAGCGTCTCGACCTCGTCGATGACCTCGCAGCCGCCGTAGTAGCGCTTGCCGGGGTAGCCCTCGGCGTACTTGTTGGTGAGCACCGAGCCGACCGCCTCCATCACCTGAGGTGAGGTGAAGTTCTCGGAGGCGATGAGCTCGAGCCCGTCGCGCTGCCGCTCGAACTCGCGGTCGATGAGGGCGAAGAGCTCCTCGTCCCGTACGGAAACGCCGGCGGCGGCCTGCTCGCTCGTCATGCGCGGAGTATACCAGCGCCCCCGACGCCCGCTCGCTTCGCCCCCGCGGCTGCGGGGACCCCGCGCCTCACAGCTCGGGGTCCTCGTCGTCCGGGGGTTCGGTCGCCTGGGTAGCCGTGCCCCACTCGTCGCGGCGCGCCACGTCGAGGCGGTAGCTCCGGTAGGCCTTCGCGCGGTAGGCGCGGATCGCCTCGTCGGTGCGGTCGTCCGGGGGTCGGATACCCGTGCGCCGGTGGATCTCCTCGAGCGTCATGCGCCCGAAGTCCTCGTAGCTGAGCTGCTGCACGTGTCACCTCCCGCCGCTTCCACGCTAGCAGCGCAGCGGAGGTGGTCCCGTCGGCTGGCGCCGGCGCCCGGCCCTGGGTCGCTGCCCTGGGTCGCCGCCCTAGGTCGGCGCGCGGGGGCGCCGCTCGAAACGCCGGGGGTTGGGCTCGCCGAGCAGCGCGGAGAAGGCCTCGGCGAACCGGCGGATGTCGTTCCAGTCGGTGAACTCCTGGTCGCCGTCGAGGTCGGCGTCGATCCTCTCGCGACGGACCAGGGCCCGCACGAAGCGCGCCTGCAAGAAGCCGTAGCGGCTGAAGCGCAGCGCGCCCGCGACGCTGGCGGCGAGGTCGGGGCGCCAGCCGGTGCGCCGCAGGAAGTCCCGCAGGTAGCCGTCGGCCTCCGCGCGCAGCAGCGGGTCCTGGCCGGCGGCGCAGAGGCACACCGACAGGAAGGCGCTAGGCATGTGCTCCAGCACGCGGCGGTGGGCGTAGACGGCGCGCACCAGCCCGTAAGGGTGTCGTCCGCGGTGGACCGAAGCGGCGATGATCACCGCATCGGCGCCGCCCGTTCCCGGGAAAGGGGTGGCGGGGGCAAGCCGCACGTCGTGTCCGTCGCTGCGCAAGGTCTCGGCCAGCCGCTCCGCGATGTGCTCGGTGTGCCCCTCCCGAGAGGCATGCACGATGAGCACCTTGGCCATGCTGCTCCTCCCGCCTCTCGCCGGAGCCAACCCATACTCCAGGGTTCGCTTGGCTTCAGCCTGCTCGCGCGGCCCGCACCGTGCCAGAGGCGCATGTCCCTTGCGGCGCTCCGGAGATCCCGAACGCCGAGGTAGGGTGGCGCATGGATACCGTGCGCTTGGGGAACAGCGGCCTGCAGGTCTCGCGACTGTGCCTGGGGATGATGAGCTTCGGCTCCCGCTCGTGGCGCCCGTGGGTGCTCGAGGAGGACGAAGCGCGCCCCATCGTGCGCCGCGCCGTGGAGGCCGGGGTGAACTTCTTCGACACCGCCGACATGTACAGCGTCGGCCGCAGTGAGGAGGTCACCGGGGCGCTGGTGCGCGAGATGATGCCGCGCGAGGAGGCGGTCATCGCCACCAAGGTGTACTTCCCGCACGGCGATGGCCCCAACCGGGGAGGGCTGTCGCGCAAGCACATCTTCGACGCGGTCGAGGGCTCGCTGCGGCGCCTCGGCACCGACACGATCGACCTGTACCAGATCCACCGCTTCGATGCCGAGACGCCGCTGGAGGAGACGCTCGAGGCGCTCCACGACGTCGTCAAGGCCGGCTACGTGCGCTACATCGGCGCCAGCAGCATGCGCGCGTACCGCTTCGCCAAGCTCCTCCACGTGGCCGAGGGCAGGGGCTGGACGCGCATGATCAGCATGCAACCCCACTACAACCTGCTCTACCGCGAGGAGGAGCGGGAGATGCTGCCGCTGTGCCGCGAGGAAGGGGTCGGGGTGCTGCCCTGGAGCCCGCTGGCACGCGGCTACCTGACGCGCCGGCCGTCGGAGCGCAAGGCGACCCCGCGCGGGGCCAACGAGAACCTCGCCGACCGCCTCTACCACCACCCGGACGACGACGCCATCATCGACGCCGTGTGCGACGTGGCCGAGGAGCGCGGCGCAACGCCTGCCCAGGTCGCGCTGGCGTGGCTGCTGCAGCGCCCCGAGGTGACCGCGCCGATCGTGGGCGTGACCAAGCTCGCGCATCTCGACGATGCGCTGGGGGCGCTGGGGCTCGGGCTCGACGACGCCGAGGTCGCCCGGCTGGAGGCCGCCTACGGCCCCCGGGAGCCGATGGCGCTGGTCTAGCGGCACCGGCCGACCCCCAGCGCGCGCCCGACGGATCCTGCCCGACGCGCGCCGCCCGACGCGACCCCGCCTTCGGAGCCGAGGCTCGCTGCGCGTCGTGCCCGACGCGATCGGCATGGCGCACCTGGTGCGCCCGCCGCCCCCTGCGTTCGTCCCACGCGCCCCATTCCCATGGGCCTACCCCTACGCGCGCCCCGGCGGTAGGGCCGTGGGCTCGTCGTCGTACGCCACGCCGGTGGCGGCTGCCCAACACATCGGGCGCTCCCGCACGCCTATCCTCGCCTCAGGACGAAGGCGCGCCTCCACACCTCCGGACTCGCCAAGGAGGACGCATGGACCCTCACGATCCACAACGGAACCCGTCCCCGGGAGGGCAGCGTCCCTCCGGCGCCGGACGTCCCAACCCCGGCCAGTCCGGGCCTGCACACTCCGGACCCGGCCCGTCCGGACCCGGGCCGCGGCCGAGCGGCTCGCGCTGGATCTTCTGGCTGATCCTGGGGCTGCTGCTGTACTTCCTCTTCTTCAACCCGTTCGGCTCGCGCGCACCCGCCGTGCCGTACTCGACCTTCAAGCAGCAGGTGCAGCAGAACAACGTCAGCGTCGTCCACTGGAAGGGCCAGCAGATCCAGGGCACCTTCCGCCAGCCGGTCCAGCTGCCGGCATCGGCCGGCGGCGCGGCGGCGCCGCACGCTCTGGTACCCGGCACGACCGCGCCGCCCGGCGGGGCTTCGGGCGGGAGCGGCCAGAGCAGCGGGAGCTCGAACGGCGCCAGCTCGAGCCCCGGCTCCCGGAGCGGGGGCGGTTCGGGCGCGACCGGTTCGGGCGCGACCGGCCCCACCGTCACGCAGTTCATTACCTACGTCCCCTCCAGCGGCGACCCCACCCTGATCCCGCTGCTGCAGAAGCACGACGTCACCATCGACACGCAGCCTCCGGGCAACGGCAGCCTGTGGGTGACGCTGCTGGTGACCGGCCTGCCGATCCTGCTGCTCGTCCTGGGCGGCCTGTGGCTCCTGCGTCGCGTGGGCGGCCAGGGCGGCGCGGGCCAGAGCATCTTCTCGGTCGGCAAGAGCAAGGCCAAGCTGTTCGATCGCGAGAAGGTCTCGGTCAGCTTCGACGACGTGGCCGGCACCGAGGGTGCCAAGGCCGAGCTGCAGGAGACCGTCACCTACCTCAAGTCACCGGAGCGCTTCCTGCGCCTCGGCGGTCGTACGCCGTCGGGCGTGCTGCTGGTGGGCCCGCCGGGCACCGGCAAGACGCTGCTCGCCCGCGCCGTGGCGGGGGAGGCCGGCGTGCCGTTCTTCTCCACCAGCGGATCGGACTTCGTGGAGATGTTCGTGGGCGTGGGCGCCAGCCGCGTGCGCGACATGTTCCAGGAGGCCAGGAAGCACCAACCGGCGATCCTCTTCATCGACGAGCTCGACTCCGTCGGCCGCAAGCGCGGCGCCGGGCTCGGCGGCGGCAACGACGAGCGCGAGCAGACCCTGAACCAGCTCCTCAGCGAGATGGACGGCTTCGAGCCCCACGAGAGCGTCGTGGTGATGGCGGCCACCAACCGTCCCGACGTGCTCGACACCGCCCTGATGCGCCCCGGGCGCTTCGACAAGCAGGTGACCGTCGACCTGCCTACGCGCAACGCCCGGCTCGAGATCCTGCGCATCCACGCGCGGGGCAAGCCGCTCGCCGATGACGTCGATCTGGACGAGCTGGCGCGCGGCACACCCGGCATGTCGGGCGCCGACCTGGAGAACCTCCTCAACGAGGCCGCCCTGCACGCCGCGCAGACCGACAAGAGCGTGATCGAGCGGGTCGACGTGGAGGCCGCTCGCGACCAGATCTTCCTGGGCCGTGAGCGCGTGGGCCTCACCCTCACCGAGGACGACAAGCAGATGATCGCCTACCACGAGGGCGGCCACGCCGTGGTGGCTGCCACCCTGGAGCACGCCGATCCGGTCAGCAAGGTCACCATCGTGCCGCGCGGGCGGGCGATGGGCGTGACGCAGCAGCTGCCCGAACGGGACCGCTACGTGGTGCCCAAGGAGTACCTGCTCGACCGGCTCGCCGTCATGATGGGCGGACGTGCGGCCGAGCGGCTCGTGCTGGGTACCTCCACCTCCGGCGCCGCGGCCGACCTCCAGCAGGCCAGCCAGCTCGCACGGCGCATGGTGAAGGAGCTGGGCATGGTCGACGCCCTCGGTCCGGTGTCGTTCAAGCAGCACGAAGGGCAGGTGTTCCTCGGCGAGGAGCTGCGCGAGCCGCGCTCGTACAGCGAGGAGACCGGCCGGGAGATCGACCGCGCCGTGCGCGACCTGCTCGAGGAGGCCTTCGAGCGCGCCACGCAGGCGTTGGTGCGGCACCGGTACGCGCTCGATGAGCTGGCCCGCACGCTGGTCGAGCACGAGGAGGTCGACGGCTCGGCGGTGACACGTGTGCTGGAGCGGGGGGAGCCGCAGACGGCGGCCGACTGACGCGCCCATGGCGCGCCCGCGGCCGCGAACTCAACCCTCGGCCCGTGAGCCCCGTTCGCGCTTGGGCAGCAGCTCGTCGAGCGCAGCGCGCACGGTGCCGTGCTCGAACTCGAAGCCGCACGCTGTCAACCGCTTCGGGACCACCCGGGCGCTCTGCAGCAGCGCGCCGTCGGCGAGACGCCCCAACACCAGCCGCAGCAGCCACGCCGGAGCCGGGAACCAGAAGGGGCGCCGCAGGCGGCGGGCGGCCGACCGCCCGAGGTCGCGCTGCCGCACCGGCTCGGGGGCGACCGCGTTGAACACGCCGTCGCAATCGCCCTGCTCGATGACGAACAGGAAGGCGCGCGCCAGGTCGTCGGCGTCGATCCAGGGCAACCACTGCTCGCCGCTGCCCAGGCGGCCCCCGACGCCGAGCCGGATCGGCATCAGCAGGCGCTGCCAGGCCTGCGCGTCGTCGGCCAGCACCACGCCCAGTCGCAGGACGCACAGGCGCACACGGGCCGCCGCAGGCGCGGCCGCCGCCTCCGAGGCGGTGGCCACGGGTCCGAGCACGAACGCCTCGTCCGGGTCCGCCGTCTCGTCGAGCGTGTCGTCGCCGCGCTGCCCGTAGTAGCCGGTCGCCGACGCCTGCACCATTACCTCGGGCGGCACGCGGCACCGTTGCAGGGCCGTCACCAGCGTGGTGGCACTGTCCACGCGGCTCGACAACAGCCGGTCGACGTGCGAGGGCCCCAGGCGGCCGTCGGCGATCGACGCGCCCGCCAGGTTCACCAGCGCGGCCGCGTCCTCCAGCGCGGAGGTGAGCCGCGAGAGCGCCTCCTCGTCGCCGCTGCGGGCCGCGTCGGGCCGCCACGCTACGGGGGTGACGCCGGCCGGGTAGGGGCCGGCAACGCCTCGGGTGAGGACGGTGACCTCGTAGCGGTCCGTCGCCGCCGCGATCAAGTGGCGGCCGACCACGCCCGAGGCGCCAGCGATGACGATGCGGGGTCGTGGCATGCCCCACGCTAGCAGGGCCGGCTGCCCGCGCACCGTGCCGTGGGCTCGGATGCACGCGTCGGCCCGCGCAGCGGG
>JARRMM010000103.1:0-30686 GCA_037386005.1 Deinococcales bacterium
AGGCCCACCAGTCCGAGGTCGACCAGTGGCTCAGCGCGGCGCGTCAGGCGGCCACGCAGGCCAGCGCTCAGTAGAGGCGGGCGAACCGCCTCGCGGTCCCCACGGGGCCGAGCGGGCGGACGTTCCCGAGCAGGCCGCGAGCCTGCAGCGCGGCAGGAGGGAACACCCTCCTGTCGCGCGTTTCGTGGCCGCGGGTGCCGTTCGGGGGCGCGGCGCGGAGGGGGGCGGGGGCGGCGCCGCCAGGGCCACCCGCTGGGAGGCCGAGCGTGCCCTGTTGATCGGGGCGGGGGCGGCCACGGCCGCGCTCGCGCTCCCGCGGGCCCTGGCTGCCGGCCCCGGCGCGCGGGGACGGAGTGCCCAGGCCGCTCCGCCGCTGCCCGGGCGCGGCACCGTGGTGCGCGTCCCCAAGGGAGGCTCGATCCAGCGGGCCGTCGACCGGGCGCCGGCCGGCGCCGAGGTCCGGGTGGCGCCCGGTACCTACCTGGAGACGGTGATCATCGACAAGCCGCTCATCCTCGTATCCGAGGAGGGCTACCGCCACACCGTCATCCAGGCCGACCACGCCCGCTTCCACTGGCGCGGCGTCCCGCGCGACGACCAGATCGTGGGAGCGGTGAACGTCATGCGGACGAGCGACGTTCGGATCGAAGGATTCCAGTTGCAGGACGCCCTCGAGGGCATATGGGTGTCGGCCAGTCGGAGGGTGCTCGTGACGCGCTGCATGTCGTGCGAGCACCAGAGCTCCGGCTACTACTTCTGGGCCTCCCAGGACGCGACCTTGAGCGCTTGCGACGGCCGTGACAACGCGGTGGGGGTGTACCAGGGCAACTCGGTGGACGTGACCATCGTGGGGTGCCGCTTCACGGCCAACCACGGGGGGCGCGTCGCCCACCTGGACGGCGAGGTCTTCCCGGGCATCGGGATCCTGGTGGGCAATGCCAGCACCCGGTGCGCCATCGGCGGCAACCGTAGCTTCGCCAACCGTGACTGGGGTCTGGGGATCGGCGAGGGCGTCAGCTACGTGACCGCCTCCTCCAACGACCTTCGGGGACAGCGGCTGGGGGCCTCGGTCCACGGCCTCGGCCTGGTGCTCCGGCGGAACAACCTGGTCGGCAACAGCCAGGCCGGCTTGCAGGGGGACCATCGCACCGACGCCCGTGACAACTGGTGGGGGGCTGCCAGCGGGCCCTCGGGGGAGGGAGCCGGGAGCGGGGCGGCCGTCCGGGGAGGAGCTCGGTACCGCCCGTGGTTGACCGAGCCGGTGGCGCTGCCGCCCTTCACCCTGCCCGGACCCTGAGCGCGACCGCGGGGAACGTGGCGCCACCCCTCCGGCTGCTGTGTGCCGTGCGTGGCCCGTTGCACGCGTTCCACACGTGCGATGCCGTACACTGGCACCGACCGGCCGGATGCCGCGGGTCGAGCGCCTCCGCAACGATGCCGGCGTCCTCCTAGGGCGGAGCGTCCGGGGAGGGTGCAGGACGGACGGAGCGGCCGACGAAGGCGGGCTAGAATGGCTGGTACAGCCAGGGAATGCTTGGGCTTGCCTTCGATGGTGGGGCAGGCCAATCCTCAGATAGGCATCGGGCAACACGGAGGTTCACGGTGGCTAGAGTACGCGTCACACACGAGGGGTACGAGCGCCTACAGGCCACGCTCGAGCAGGAGCGCGAGCGCCTGGAGGAAGCCACGCGCATCCTCCGGGAGCTGACCGGTTCATCGGACGACTACGACGACTCGGGGCTCGAGGAGGCCAAGCGCGAGAAGGGCCGCATCGAGGAGCGCATCGACAACCTCGAGGACCAGCTCGGTCGTGCCGAGATCATCGAAGCACACGAGATGGATCGGGTCGATCTGGGAGCGGTGGTGACGCTCCAGGACGCCGGGTCCAAGGAGGCCTTCGAGATCCAGGTCGTCTCGCCGGTCGAGGCCGGTGTGCTCGAGGGGGACATCCCCAAGGTGTCGGACGAGTCGCCGCTCGGCAAGGCGGTGCTCGGCCGCAAGCCGGGGGAGACCTTCAAGGTCACCATCAACGAGAAGACGACCGAGTACACCCTGATGTCGATCAGCTGAGGCGCCACGCCCCACGGCGCGCGCCCACCCCGTACAATCAAGGGTCATGTCGCAGAAGTCGCTCCAGGAGCAACGCCAGCAACGTCTCCGGAACTTGGAGAGCCTCGCCGAGCGGGGCTTCGAAGCGTACCCCTACGACTACCGGGCCAGCCACCAGGCCGCCGAGCTGCGCGCCGCCCACGAGGGAGCCCAGCCGGGGGATGCCTTCCCCGACGAGGTGGTGACGCTCGCCGGCCGCGCGATGACCGTCCGCAACATGGGCAAGGTCGCGTTCGTGACGCTGCAGGACGCGAGCGGGACGCTGCAGGCGTACTTCCAGCGCGACCGGCTGGAGCACTACAACGCCGTGAAGAAGGTCGACCTGGGCGACTGGCTGGAGGTCACGGGACCGCTGTTCGTCACCAAGACGGGGGAGCTGACCGTGGAGGTGCAGGCGTTCCGGCCGCTGGTGAAGAGCCTCCGTCCGCTACCGGACAAGTACCACGGCCTCACCGACAAGGAGGCGCGCTACCGCCAGCGCTACCTCGACCTGATGGTCAATCCCGAGGTGAAGCGCGCCTTCGTGCTGCGCAGCCGCGCCATCGCCTACATGCGCCGCTACCTCGACGACCTCGGCTTCCTCGAGGTCGAGACGCCGGTGCTGCAGGCGGTGCCGGGCGGCGCCGAGGCACGCCCCTTCGTGACGCACCACAACGCCCTGGACTACGACTTCCACCTGCGCATCTCGCTCGAGCTCTACCTCAAGCGCCTCATCGTGGGAGGCTTCGAGGCCGTCTACGAGATCGGCCGCAACTTCCGCAACGAGGGCATCAGCTTCAAGCACAATCCCGAGTACACGATGCTGGAGCTGTACTGGGCGGGCCGCGACTACCTCGACATCCTGGAGCTGGTCGAGCAGATGTACGGCGGGCTGGTCGCGGAGCTGACCGGCTCGAGCACGCTCACCTATCAGGGGCAGACGCTCGACTTCAGCCCGCCGTGGCCGCGCGTGGACTACACCGGGTCGCTGCGGGAGCGCGCCGGGCTCGACTTCGACCCGCTCGACGAAGAGCGGCTGCGGAGCTGGGTGCGCGACCACCATGCCCCTGCCCCCGGGGAGCCCGCTCTCGCCGACCAGCCCATCAACCACGTCTACGACAAGCTCTACGACATCTACGTGGAGCCGCACCTGGTCGGACCGGTGTTCGTGATGGACCATCCCGAGGCGATCAGCCCGCTGGCCAAGCGCCATCGCGACCGCCCGGGGCTGGTGGAACGCTTCGAGCCGGTGGCGGCGGGGATGGAGCTCGGCAACGCCTTCAGCGAGCTCAACGATCCCCTCGACCAGCGGCGGCGCTTCGAGCGCCAGCAGGCGCTGCGCGAGGCCGGCGACGAGGAGGCCCAGATGTTCGACGAGGACTTCCTGACGGCGCTGGAGTACGGCATGCCGCCCACCGGCGGTCTGGGCCTGGGCATCGACCGGCTGGCCATGCTGCTGGCCGACACCCCCAGCATCCGTGATGTGATCCTCTTCCCGCTGCTGCGCCCGGAGTGAGTCCCAGGTCGTCTGCTGCGCGGCCGGCTCGCGGGGCGGCCGCCGGGCCGGGCGTCAGCGCTCGCGGCTCGGCATCGCGGTGAGCTCCTCCTGGGCGCGCGCCCACAGCACGCCGTAGAGACGCTCGAGGAGCTGCTGCCGCTCCTCGTCGGCCAGCTCGTCATCGCGGCGGATCTCTACCATGAGGTCGCCGAGGTCCTGGATGGGCCACGAGCCCACGCGCTCCAGCAGGTAGGCGAACTGCGCGTACCTCGGCATCGCCGTCTCCCTCCCGCTCCGAACGGCACCGGGCCTTCCCCACCGCTCTCGCGACCGGACTGCCTTCGTCCATGAGTCTAGGTGGGGGCCGGCGGTCGCTCCAGGGCCATACGTCCTCTCCTGGACGCCACTCTCCGGTTCCATCGCGGGGGCGGCGGGGCGCGCCGCGCAGGGGCCGGCCACGGCATGGGTTCCGCAAGCGCCGGGAGGGCATCGCGCTGCGCGGGCCGTACAATGGGCGGCATGCGAGGCGGTCCGATCGACGTTCCGGACTGGGTCCAGGACGCCGTCTTCTACCAGATCTTCCCCGATCGGTTCGCCAGGAGCGCCCGGGTCGCCAAGCCCTCCGGGCTCGAGCCCTGGACCGATCCCCCCACCGTGCACGGCTACAAGGGTGGCGACCTGCTGGGGATCGCCGAGCGCCTCGACCACCTGGAGGCGCTCGGGGTCAACGCCATCTACCTCAACCCGGTGTTCCAGTCGGCCTCGAATCACCGCTACCACACGCACGACTACCACCGCGTCGACCCCATCCTGGGCGGCGACGCGGCGCTGCGCGAGCTGCTCGACCGCGCCCACGAGCGCGGCATGCGGGTCGTGCTGGACGGCGTCTTCAACCACGCCTCGCGCGGCTTCCTGCAGTTCAGCGACATCCTCGAGAACGGCCGGCAGAGCGCCTACCTGGACTGGTTCCGTGTCCACCGCTTCCCACTCGAACCCTATGGCGACGGGGACCCGGGGTACGACGCCTGGTGGAACCTGCCCGCCCTCCCCAAGCTCAACACCGCCACGCCGGCGGTACGCGAGTTCCTTTGGGACGTCGGCGAGCGCTGGCTCGCCTTCGGTGCGGACGGCTGGCGCCTCGACGTGCCCAACGAGATCGACGACGACGTCTTCTGGCGCGAGTTCCGGCGGCGCTGCCGGGCGGTCGACCCGTCGTGCTACCTGGTCGGGGAGATCTGGGGAGACGCGGACCGTTGGCTGGCCGGCGACCAGTTCGACGCCGTGATGAACTACCCGCTCGCCCGCGCCATCTACGGCTTCGTGGGCCACGCCTTCGCCGACGACGAGGTGGGGCGCAGCGGACTGCGCGCGCTGGAGCGCCTCGACGCGCCCGCCTTCGGCGAGACCCTGAGCGAGCTGCTCGGGCGCTACCCGCGCGAGATCGTCTACGCGCAGATGAACCTGCTGGGCTCGCACGACACGCCCCGCGCCCTGACCATCCTGCGCGGCGATCGTGAGGCGCTGCGGCTGGCCTACCTGTTGCTGTTCACGCTGCCGGGGGCGCCGTGCGTGTACTACGGCGACGAGATCGGGCTCGAGGGTGGGCACGACCCGGGCAGCCGCAACGCCATGCCGTGGGACGACGAGGGGTCCTGGGACGGTGCGCTCCTCGGGTGGATGCGGGAGCTCGCGGCCCTCAGGCGCGAGCGCGTCGCGCTGCGGCGCGGGGACACCGTGGTGCTGGCGACCAAGGGCGACGTCCTGGTGTTCGCGCGACAGCACGGAGAGCAGCGCCTGGTGGTGGCGGTGAACGCGGGGCCGCGGGCCGCCACGGTACCGTCGGTGGCGGGCCTGAACGGGCGCTATCGGGAACTGCTCAGCGGTGACGAGGTGGCGTTCGGAAGGGGGCGCCGACGTCTACCGGGGCGGGCGGCCTGGGTGCTCGAGCGCCTCGACGGCTGAGCCGTCCCGCCGTCCTCGCTCAGCCGGCCTGGACCTCGGGGGTCACGGCGGCACTGTCGGTCTCGCCGGTGCGGATGCGCACGACCCGGTCGACGGGAAGCACGAAGATCTTGCCGTCGCCGACCTCGCCGGTGCGGGCGCCGCGCTGGATGGCGTCGATGGCGGGCTCGACGTAGGGCTCCGTCACCCCGATGTCGAGGCGCACCTTCTCCACCAGCTCCATCTTCACGCTCATGCCGCGGTAGGTCTGCACCGGCTCGCGCTCGCCGCCGTGGCCGCGCACCGGCGTGACGGTGACGCCGTAGATCGAGGCCTCGAAGAGCGCAGCCAGAACGTCGTTGAGGCGTTCCTTCCGGATCACCGCGGTGATCAGCTTCATGCCTCGCCCTGCGCCGCCTTGGCGACCGCGGGGGGCCGCGGGTCGATCCTCGCGACGGGCAACAGCAGCGCGCCCTCCCCGTCGGTGTAGGCTTCCTCGCCGTGCATGCCGACGTCGAGCCCCTGGGCCTCGGTGTCGGCAGCGGCCCGCAGCGGGACCAGGCGGCCGACGACGGCGGCCACGACGAGCGTGCCGACGGCGCTGAAGCCGAGCGCGCAGGCGACCGCCAGCGCCTGGATGCCGAGCTGGTCCAGCGAGCCGTGCACCGGCGCCCCCCAGGCGGGATCGGCGAACAGGCCGGTCAGGAGCGCGCCGGTGATGCCGGCCACCCCGTGGGCGGCGAACACGTCGAGTGCATCGTCGAGACGGCTGCGCGCCCGCCACAGCATGAGCGCGTAGCTCGGCAAGGCGGCGAGCGCGCCGATCAGCAGGGCGGAGGCCGGTCCGACGTAACCGGCGGCGGGGGTGACCGCCACCAGCCCGACCACCATGCCGGTCGCGATGCCCACGGCGGTGACGCGGCCGCCGCGCGCCATGTCGAGCAGCGCCCACACCACCAGTGTGGCGGCGGGTGCGAGCAGGGTGTTGACGAAGGCGATCACGGCGGTGGCGTCCGCGGCCTGGGCGCTGCCGGCGTTGAATCCGAACCAGCCGAACCACAGCAGCCCGGCTCCCAGCAGCGTGTAGGGGACCTGGTGGGGGAGCATCGCCTTGCGGCCGTAGTCGCGCCGGCGCCCCAGCACCAGCGCCAGCACCAGGGCGGCGACGCCGGCGTTGATGTGCACGACGGTCCCGCCGGCGAAGTCGAGGGCGCCGAGGCGCTGCAGGAAGCCGCCACCCCACACCCACTTCGCCAGCGGCGCGTAGACCACCACGCTCCACAGCGCGATGACGAGCATGTAGGCGCCAAAGCGCATGCGCTCGACCACGGCTCCGGACACCAGCGCGGCACCGATCATGGCGAAGGTGGCCTGGAAGGCGAACGTCAGCAAGGCGGGCAGGCCGCTGCCCGGTGACGCCCCGAGCCCCCGGAGGAAGACGTGGTGCAGGCCGCCGAGAAAGGCGGACCCGGGGGAGAACGCCAGCGAGTAGCCGACGGCGGCGAACGTCAGCCCCACCACCCCGAGCGCCACGAAGCTCATCATCATGGTGTTGAGGACGTTCTTGCGGCGCACCAGCCCGCCGTAGAAGAAGGCCAGCCCCACCACCATCACCAGCACCAGCGCGGTCGAGGCCATCATCCAGGCCAGGTCGCCGGCGGAGGCCCCTGCGACGCCGGCAGCGCGGGCGCCGCCCGTCGCCGCTGCGAGCGCCACCGCCGCCACGCGCCGTGGCAGGGTGGCGCGCCACAGCGGCATGAGCCGCCGGACGGCGCTGGGGGCGCCGGGACCCGTGGGGAGGCTTGTCGATGGGGCCAGAGCCGGCGTGCGCGCAACCTGCGTGCGGGGGACCGGCGGGGTGGGGCGGGGCATGCGGACCTCCGGGCGGCCGGGGGCCGCGCGATGCATGAGGCTAGCATGCGGATGGCGGAGCGTCAAAGGACCGATGAACAGTTGACAGGATAGGCGTGCACGCTCTGCAATTCGAGCGGCTTGGGAACGAGGGAATGCCGGCCAGAATCCGTGAGGTGTGCAGAGGACAAAGAACGGCGCGCACCGTGACCGTCCGTGTGCGCGCCGTCGTGCGAGGCTCGGATCCCGGGCTCCGGTCCTGCGCTCCCGATCCGTTGGAGGCGTGGGATCAGGAGCGCGTTTCCGGGAATGCCCGGGTCCGTGCTCAGACCGGGGCGGCCAGGGGAGCCCCGATCGGCGTCAAGGCCTCGCCGTCCTCCTCTCCGGTGCGGATGCGCACCACACGTTCCAGCGGCTGCACGAAGATCTTGCCGTCCCCCACCTCGCCGGTACGCGCCGCGCGCTGGATGGCGTCGATGGTGGGCTCCACGAAGGCGTCGGACACCGCGATGGTGAGCTGGACCTTCTCGTGGAACTCCACCAGGAAGGTACTGCCGCGGTACTGCTCGTGAACGGCGGGCTGGCCGCCGTGGCCGCTGACGCGGTTGAGGGTGAGCCCCTGCACGCCTGCCTTGAACAGGGCCTCCTTGACGGCGCTGAGGCGCTCGGGCCGGACGAATGCGGTGATCAGCTTCATCTGCACACTCCTTCGAAGCCGCAGGGCCTCAGTCGCCCGCCCCGAGGAGCACGGGCTCGCCGAGTGCATCGGCGGGCACGTAGGCCTCGGCACCGTGCTCGGCCACGTCCAGGCCGCCGATCTCTTCGTGCGGAGCCACGCGGATGCCGATGGTGGCCTTGAGGAACAGCCACAGCAGCGCTACGGAGCCGAACGCCAGCGCGCTGATGAGGGTCGTGCCCAGGATCTGGATCAGCAGGAAGTGCACGCCGCCGCCGGCGAACAGGCCGCTGGCGCCGAGGGCGGGAAGCCCGAACAGGCCCAGGGAGATGGTGCCCCACATGCCCGCGACGCCGTGGACGGAGACGGCGCCGACCGGGTCGTCGACGCCCATGGCGTCGAACATCGGCACGGCCAGCACGACGATCGCGCCCGCGACCAGGCCGATGACGACGGCGGCGCCGGAGGCGACGAAGGCACAGGGCGCGGTGATGGCGACGAGCCCGCCGAGGATGCCGTTCATGGTCATCGAGAAGTCAGGCTTGCCGAAGCGCATCAGGAGGCGATCATGGAGGCCACGCCCCCGGCCGCGGCAGCCAGGTTGGTCGTCAGGAAGATGTGCGCCACCAGGCCGGGATCACCGACGATGCCCATGGTGGAGCCGGGGTTGAACCCGAACCAGCCGAGCCACAGGATGAACACGCCCAGGGCGACGAAGGTCATGTTGTGTCCCGGCATGGCGCGCACCTTGCCGTTCTGGTAGCGGCCGATGCGGGGCCCGAGGACGGCGGCGGCGCCCAGGGCCGCGAAGGCCGGTCCAGGACAGCGAGTCGAAGATGCCCTTGTAGGCGGCTCCCGTGAGGGGGCTGGTGTCGGGCCCGCCCAGGAACCAGCCGTGCAGGCCGAGGAGCCCCGTGCCGTTGCCGAACATGAAGGCGAAGCCGAAGGCCCAGAACGCGATCGAGGCGACCATGAAGTCGGAGGCGTTCTTCATCAGGATGTTGATGACGTTCTTCGCGCTCTGGAGCCCGGCCTCGACCAGGGCGAAGCCGGCCTGCATGAAGAACACCAGCGACCCGGCCACCAGCACCCAGAGCGTGTCGACGGCGACCGTGACCTTGGTCGTGGCGTCGGCGGCCTGCGCGCTGGCGAGGCTCGCCGCGAGGGCGGCGGCGACGATGGGGGCCGTTCTGCGGACCCAGCGAAGGCGTGCCGCACGGAGCTCGCGCGCGGGGCGTTCGCTCGGGCCTCGTCCGGCCATGGATCGTCCGGGTGCTGCGTGTGCGGCGGACACGTGGGGTCCTGTCGGCGCCAGTCGTCGTTCGGGGCCGGCAGCAGCGGGCGGGGCTGTCGGGGTACGGGGCTTCATCCTCACCTCCACGGGGTGTCTCTGACAAGGCGCGCCTGAACCGGTCGCGCCTGAACGGGTCTCGCCTGAACGGGTCTCGTCTGAACGGGTCTCGTCTGAACGGGTCTCGCCTGCGGTTCCTCCCTCGCGGGGTTCGAGCCGGTCCCGTTGGATGTCGTCATGGCGGGAGGCCCTGGCCCGGCCTGTATGGCTCGGCCTGTATGGCTCGGCCTGTGTCGCCCGGTCGATGTCGGGGCGCGCTACCCCTCGTCGCGCCCGTGTGGCTCCCGGACGAGCTTGGCCAAGCATAGGTGCAAGAATGCACGATGTCAAGTAAGATGTTGCAAGACGTGCGGGTGCAAGCGTACAGAATGCTCGAGAGATGGCTAAATTGTGCGAGACGTGCACTCGGAAGTGGTCAGATGAACGCAATCGTACGTACGCACGACCGCCGCCGGTCTTCGTGCCCGTTGGCGGTGGCTGCACCGGAGCGAGCGCCGAACCCAGGACTGCTCGGGGCCGCAGGATAGGTCGAGTCGCGATCGTGGCCACGGGGGCTCGGGTGGCTCCGGTCGGCGATGCGAGCCGGGTGTCCCTGTGTGCCGACGACGTGCGGGTGCCCGCATCCTGGCCCGAACGCGGCGCGCTAGGGTTGCCGCGTTGGGTATCCCAGCTGGGGTCGGATACTACGCGGCCGCTCCGGAGGGTGTCGTCCGGGATGCGTGACGGACTGGCCGGAACATGAGTAAGATGAGTCCAGTTCGCACATACATGCGCAGCGGCGCCCGCGTGGTCCCTGCCCCGTCGTACGCGCTCGGACGACGCAAGAACGCTTCGTCGCTCTCCTACCTCGATGGCCCCCCGGCGTAGACATTGAGAGGTTATTCATGTCGATTCTCTCCGATGGCCCGAACGTCGCTACTTTCTCGATCGTCGCGCGCGATCCCGCCACCGGAGACCTTGGCGTGGCGGTGGCCAGCAAGTTCCTGGCCGTAGGCGCGTATGTGCCGTTCGCGGAGGCGGGCGTCGGGGCCGTGGCCACACAGGCGCACATGAACACGAGGTTCGGGCCCGAGGCCCTGCGCATGATGGCCGAAGGCCGCTCTGCCGCGGAGTGCATCGCACGCTTCCGTGCCACCGACGCGGGCATCGCGACCCGCCAGGTCGGCATCGTGTCGGCGTCCGGGGGCAGCGCCACCCACACAGGGGACGCGTGTCACGACTGGGCCGGTGGCGTGGCCGAATCCGGCCTGGCCGCGCAGGGCAACATCCTGTCCGGCCCCGGCGTGCTTGACGCGCTCGTGCGGACCTTCACCGGGTCGTCGGAGCCGTTCCCCGAACGTCTGCTGGCCGCTCTCGCCGCCGCCGATGCGGCCGGAGGCGATCGGCGCGGCAGGCAGTCGGCCGCCCTCCTGGTCGTCGGTGCAGACAAGGGCTACGGCGGCACGTCCGACCGCTGGATCGACCTGCGCGTGGACGATCGACCCGCACCCATCCCGGAGCTACGCCGCTTGCTGGAGCTCCACAGGCTGTTCCTCGACCGCCCCTCGCAACCGCCGCGCCAACTGTCGGAGAAGGACATCCGTTGGCTGCAGCGCCTGTTGCTCGAGCGGGGTCACGACGATCGGCAACCCACGGGTCGCTGGGACGACCGCACCGAGGCTGCGCTCGAGAGCCTCTTCGGGGTGGAGAACCTCGAAGAACGCTGGACCGGCGGTAGCTTCATCGACCCGGTTGCATGGGAATACCTATGGGGGACCTATGGAGGTGAGGGACCATGAAAGTGAAACCGCTCGCGCTCGTGCTGCTCCTGATGGTCGCGGCTGGATGGGCCTGGGCCCAGCCCGGCTCGCAGATCGTCATCGGGCTCCAGGCAGAGCCGGCAACGCTCGACACCGCTCAGCTCACCGACTACAACTCGTCACGCGCGGCCTCGCAGATGTACGAGGGGCTGGTGAGGTTCAAGGACGCCAGCACCGAGGTCGAACCTGGGCTCGCCGAGAGTTGGGACGTCTCGAGCGATGGCCTCGTCTACACCTTTCACATGCGCCCAGGCGTCACCTTCCACGACGGCACGCCCGTTGACGCCGCAGCCGCCAAGTTCAGCTTCGAGCGCCAGATCGATCCGAACAACGCCTACCACGACACCGGCGACTTCGCGTACGCCGAGTTCACCCTCGGGATGATCAAGAGCATCGACGTGGTCGACCCGATGACGTTGCGGATCACGCTGAAGGCGCCATTCGCCCCCTTCCTGTCGAACATGGCGATGGCCGCAGCGCGGCTGGTCAGTCCGGCTGCAGTCAAGAAGTACGGCCGCGACTTCTCGCAGCACCCGGTAGGCGCAGGCCCCTACAAGTTCGTGGCCTGGAAGCGCGGAGTCGAGGTGGACCTGGAGGCGAACCCGGATTACTGGCGTGGCGAACCCAAGGTCAAGAAGCTCATCTTCCGCCCCATCGTCGAGGACCAGGCTCGCCTCGCTGCACTCGAGTCGGGCGAGATCGACCTTGCCGTCAACCTTCCGCCGGACGACCTGGCCCGCCTGCGCAAGGATCCCAAGTACACCTTCGCCGAGCAGCCGGGCATGCACACGTGGTACGTCGTGTTCAACGTCAAGAAGAAGCCCTTCGACGACCCACGGGTCCGGCAGGCGGTCGCCTACGCCATCGACCGCAACGCCATCGTCGAAGCCGTGCTCCGCAACACGGGTGTGCTGGCGACCAATTTCCTTCCCCCCGTCATCTGGAGCTACACGAAGGACGTCCCGACCTACGCCTACGACCCGGACAAGGCGAAGCAGTTGCTGGCCGACGCCGGCTATGCGAACGGATTCTCCGTCGACTTCTGGATTCCTCAGTCCGGATCGGGCATGCAACAGCCGGTCGCCATGGGCACCGTCATCCAGGACTACCTGAGTCGGGTCGGCATCAAGGTCAACCTGCAGCAGTTCGAATGGGGCTCCTACCTCAAGCAGGTCATCCAGCCCGTCGAGAACGCGGACCAGCTGCCACCGATGTTCGAGATGTCGTGGATCGGGGACAACGGCGATCCGGACAACTTCCTGTACATCCTCCTCTCGGGCGACCAGTTCCCGCCCGGAGGGTTCAACCTCGGTTACTACAGCAATCCCAAGGTGGATGCGTTGCTCCGTCAAGCGCGCACGACTCTCTCGCAGGCCGACCGCACGCCGCTCTATGTCGAGGCGCAGAAGCTCCTCATGGCCGACATGCCGGTCGTTCCCATCGACCATGAGACGCAGATCGTGGTCATGAAGAGCACCATCAAGGGCTTCGTTCCCCACCCCACCGGGGCATTCCGCTTCCAGAAGGTGGAGGTGACGACGCCCTAGCTCCGGTAGGGCCGCATACCTGCTTCGACGTCTCCTGGTAACGATCCCTACTCTTTTCGGGGTGAGCGTGCTGGTCTTCCTGACCCTGCACCTCACCCCGGGGGATCCTGCCCAGATCATGCTCGGCCCCAAGGCCACGGCCTCCTCGATGGCGGCGCTCCGGCACGAACTCGGCCTCGACCGTCCTATTCATGTGCAGTACGTGCGGTGGCTGGCGGGTGTGGTGTCGGGAGACTGGGGCCGCAGCATCCAGCTCAAGGCGCCCGTGCTTCCGCTGGTCTGGGGGCGCTTCAAGGCCACCCTCCTGCTCTCCGGCGTCGCCATGGTGCTGGCCGTCGCGACCGGCGTCATGCTCGGCGTGGTGTCGGCGGTGCGGGCGGGCACGCTGGCCGACCGGGGCGCCATCGTGACAAGCCTCGTCGGGTACTCGCTCCCCCCGTTCTTCCTCGGCCTGCTGATGCAGGTGCTCTTCGGCCTGCGCCTCGAGTGGTTCCCCGACACCGTCATGCACGTGGCCGGGGGCGGCGGCCTCGGGGACCTGGCCCGCCACCTCGTCCTCCCGGCCGTCACGCTGGCAGCCGGCATCGGCGCTCTGCTCGCGCGGATGACGCGCGCCACCATGATGGAGGTGTTGCGGCAGGACTACGTCCGCACGGCCAACGCCAAGGGGCTGCGCCGTGGCCGGGTGATCCTCCAGCACGCCTTCCGCAACGCCCTCATCCCCATCCTCACGGTGGTCGGTCTGCAGATCGGCTACATCCTCGGTGGAGCGGTGCTGGTCGAACAAGTCTTCTCCTGGCCGGGCATCGGGTCCTTGGCGGTCAATGCGATTCTGGCGCGCGACTTCCCGCTGGTCCAGGGGGTCACGTTGCTGGTCGCCTCGACCTATGTCCTCACCAACCTGCTGACCGACCTCGTGTACACGCTCGTCGATCCGAGGATCAGCTACCAGTGACCTCACGCGAACCATCGAACACCGGATCCGCCCCGGCGCGACGCAGGACGCTGCTCCGAGCGGTGCTTGGCGAGCCCGTGGCCGCCATCGCCTTCGGCCTCCTCGCGATCATCGTGCTGGCGGCGATGCTTGCGCCCTGGTTGGGGATGCCCGACCCTGTCCACGGCTCCTTGATCGACCGGCTCAAGCCCCCACTGACGGCGGGCCATGCCCTCGGCACCGACGAGTTCGGACGCGACATGCTTGCCCGCTTGGTATGGGGTGCCCGGATCTCTCTCGGAGTGGGATTCGCCGCCGTGGCCTTGGCCGTCGCCCTGGGTGTGACGCTGGGCCTGTTGAGCGGCTACCTGGCAGGGCCCTTCGACTTCTGGGTCCAACGACTCGTCGACGTGCTGATGGCCTTCCCCTACATCCTGCTGGCCCTGACCGTCGTCGCCGTTCTCGGGCCCGGCCTTGTCAACACCATGCTGGCCATCTCGATCGCCGGGGTGCCTTACTACGTCCGGATCGCGCGAGGCAGCGCCCTGTCCCTCCGCAAGCGCGAGTTCGTCGAGGCGGCCGAGGCGGCAGGAGCGCCTACGCTCTGGATATTGACGCGACACGTCCTGGTCAACAGCCTCAGCCCCATCGTGGTAGCGGCCACCCTCGATGTCGGCTTCATGATCATGGCGGCCGCCGGCATGAGCTTCCTCGGCCTGGGGGCCCAGCCTCCGAGAGCCGAGTGGGGCGTGATGCTGTCGAACGGCCGCCAGTACTTGCGGGTGGCGCCCTGGGTCTCGCTGCTCCCGGGCCTCATGATCTTCCTCGTGGTGCTGGCTTTGAACCTCCTCGGCGACCGCCTGCGCGACCTCCTCGATCCCCGGGCCGTCGGTCGCTGAACGCAACGTCGCGGTTCGGTGCGGCGATCCTTGCACTCCTCGGACGACCGGCCGCCGGTGCCCGGGCCCGCGCGTCCCCGCGCCCATGCGATGGGCGACGTCGCGCCCCGTGTCAGGCTGCTACTCTGAGCGTGCAGGATGAGAGGGGATGGCGATGAGCGCGCTCGCGACCTGGACGCCACGACATGCCGAAGGCCGGAGGGAGCCCGCACCCGGAATGGGCCAGCGTGTGCTCGCCGGGCTGCTCCGCAGCAAGGACACCAGCCCGGCCGCACTGAGCCGGAGGATCGAGCGAGGGTTGCCGTACCGCGTCTTCGCCGAGCTTGCGGCGGAGCTCGGCCTCACCCACGAGCGCTTCGCCGAGCTGCTGCGCATGAGCCCGAGCACGCTCTACCGGCGTCGCCGTGCCGGCCGTTTCGAGGCCGACGAGAGCGACCGTCTGTGGCGCTACCTGCAGCTGTACGCGACGGCGGTCGAGGTGCTGGAAGATCGCGACGCCGCTGCCCGTTGGCTGGCCGCGCCCTTGCCGGCGCTGGGCGATCGCACGCCCCTTCAGGCCGCGTCCGACGCCCCGGGCGCGCGGGCGGCCGAGGACGTGCTGGGCCGGCTCGAGTACGGCGTCTTCGGCTGACGCTCGGCGTCCCGCCATGATCGTCGCGTACCGCATCACCAAGGCTCGCCACGCGGGGCACGCCTTCGACGGCGAGGGCGCACGACGCGCGGGCGGGCGGTGGAACCGCCCCGGGCTTCCCGTGGTCTACCTGGGCGAGGGCGTCGCCATCGCCACGCTCGAGGTCCTGGTGCACGGTCCGCGCGCCCGTCTGCTGTCCGACGCCTATCGCCTGATCCGCGTGGGCATCCCGGAGGATGCGGCGCTCGACCTGCCCGAGGACTCTCTGCCGCGCGGCTGGGCCGATCCCGCCTCCCACGTCGTCTCCGCGCCGATCGGGAGCCAGTGGCTGGAGGAGGGGGCCAGCCTGGCGCTCCGCGTCCCCAGCGCGGTGGTGCCCTTCGAGCGCAACATCCTGCTGAACCCGGCGCACGAGGACGTCGCGCGGCTCGAGATCGGCGAGCCGCAGCGCTTCCTGTTCGACGAGCGGTTGGCCCGCGGCTAGCGCCGCTGTCGGCTCAGAGCTCCTGCAACAGGATGCGGCTCTCGTCCCCCACGATGAGCCGGTGCGTGCTGGGGCGGCCGTGATGGCCCGCCACGTGGACGTCCTCGCCGATCAGGCTGCCCTGGATGCGCGGCCCGACGTCCTGGATGGTCGAGCGCGCACCCACCACGGCGTACTCGATCTCGGCGTTCTGCACGTGGACGCCGTCGCCGATCGACGTGAAGGGTCCCAGGTAGGCGTTCTCCACGTGCGCGCCTCGTCCGATGATGGCCGGGCCGAAGATGGTCGTGTTGCGGACCACCGCGCCCTCCTCCACCACCACCGCCCCGACCAGCTTGGCGTCCTGGACCTCACCGCGGACGGCCCCCTGCAGGCGCATGAGCTGGAGCCGGTTGGCATCGAGGATGTCGTCGGGCCGGCCGGTGTCCTTCCACCAGCCCGACACCTGCACCGGCGCGACCATGTGCCCCGCCGTGATGAGCATCTGGATGGCGTCGGTGATCTGGTACTCGCCCTTGGCGCCGGGTTCGAGGTGCTCGATCATCTCGTGGATGTGCCGGTCGAACACGTACACGCCCGCCACCGCCAGGGTGCTGGGCGGGTCCGCCGGCTTCTCGACCAGGCGCGTGATGCGGCCGTCCTCGACCACCGCCACGCCGAGCGAGCGGGCGGCCTCCTGCGACACCGGGATCAGCGCGCAGACCGCGTTCATGCCGCGGTCCGGATCGAAGGAGCGCACGAAGTCGACGATGCCGTGCTCGAAGAGGTTGTCCGAGAGGTACATGACGAACGGATCGTCCGCCAGGAAGTCCCGCGCCACCTTGACGGCGTGGGCGAGCCCCTGGGGAGGGTTCTGCAGGATGTAGGTGAACTGCGCTCCCGGGTAGTCGGCCAGGGTCTCCTTGATGCTCTCCACCGTCAGGTAGCTGACGACCACGCCGATGTCGGTCACGCCTGCCTCGACGAGGTTGTCCACGGCGTAGTGGATGAGCGGCTTGTTCGCGACGTTGATCGTCGGCTTCGGCCGGAGGCTGGTGATCGGCCGCAGGCGTGTCCCCAGGCCGGCAGCCAGGATGAGTCCCTTCATGCGCGTTCCTCTCTCATGATCGACGATCGTACCGTACGCGTCCACCAGGCGCTGTTCGCCCCTCCGGCGACGGTGTTCCGAGTCCTCTCGAGGACGTCTGCGTCGCCGCGCGCCCGTGGCTGCGCCGCTAGCATGGAAGCGTGGCCGTCACCGTCGTCAAGCCTCCGCCCGACTCCGGCCAGGTGGCCCTGGGGCGCACCCTTCCTTCGCTGCTCGACGAGGCGGTCGAACGGCGGCCCAACCCGCGCGCGCTGAACCAGCGCGGGCCGAGAGGGTGGGAGCCCCTCTCGTCGGTCGACTTCCGCCACCGTGCCGAGGCGCTGGCGCTGGGATTGCGCGGGCGCGGGCTCGAGCCCGGCGACCGGGTAGCGTTCTTCACCCACAGCGACGTCTCCTTCGTGCTGGGCGACATGGCTTGCCTGTTGGCCGGGCTGGTGACCGTTCCGATCTACCTCACGCATGCCGAGGGGGCGATCCGCCACATCCTCGGCGAGTCGGGCGCGCGCGCGCTGCTGGTGTCGGACCCCGAGCTGCTCGACCGGCTCGGTGACCTCCTGCCCGACGCCGAGGCGCTGGAGCTGGTGGCGCTGTGGGGCGGCGAGGCTCCGGGCGGGAAGACGGGGCGGCTGCGTGTCACCACCTTCGGAACGCTCGAAGCCGAGGGGGCGCAGGTGGCGGAGGGCGACCCCGGCGCCGTGCGGTCGCTGCGCGATGCCGTCACCGCCGACGACGTGGCGACCCTCATCTACACCTCCGGCACCACCGGCCTGCCCAAGGGCGTGATCCTCACCCACGAGAACCTGTCCTCGAACGTGGTGGCGGCCTTCACCGGGCTCACCACCTACCACCCCGGCCCCGACGAGGTGGTGCTGTCGTTCCTGCCCCTCACGCACATCTTCGCTCGCACGCTGCAGTACGGCGTGATGTGGTACGGATCGAGCGTCTACTACGGCGATCCCTCGCGCGTCAGCGAGGACCTTCCGGAGGTGCGTCCGACCTTCTTCGCGTCGGTGCCGCGCGTGCTGGCGCTGGCCCGGGCGCGGGCGTACGACGTGGAGCACCCGCCGACCGGCGTTGCGGCGTGGCCGCACGAGCTGGCGGACCGGCTCGTCTACAGCCGCTGGCGCGAGGCGCTGGGGGGCCGGCTGAGGACGGTCATCGTCGGGGGCGCGGCGTTGAGAGCGGAACTGGCCACCGTGTTCAAGGCTGCGGGGGTCGACGTCCTGCAGGGGTACGGCCTGACCGAGACCAGCCCGGTCATCACCTACAACCGCCCCGACAGGAACCGCCCCGGCACCGTGGGCGTGCCGCTGGCCGGGACCGAGGTGGGCATCACCGACGAGGGCGAGGTGCTGGCCCGCGGCCCGCACGTGATGAAGGGGTACTACCGGCGCGACGACCTCACCGCGGAGGTGCTGGACGCCGACGGTTGGTTCCACACCGGCGATCTCGGCGCGGTCGACGAGGACGGCTTCGTCCGCATCACGGGACGCCTCAAGCACCTCTTCAAGCTCTCCACCGGCAAGTACGTCATGCCGCAGCCGATCGAGCAGCGTCTCGAGGCGAGCCCTCTGATCGACACCGCCCTGGTGGTCGGCGAAGGCGAGAAGTACTGTACGGCGCTGCTGTTCGTCGCGCGGCCCGCCCTGGCCGAGGCGATCGGCCGGGCCGTGGAGCCGTGGGTGCTGGCGCGCGCCGACGTGCAGGGCCACTATCGTGACCTCGTCGCCGCCGCCAACAGCGACATGCCCCACTGGTCCACGGTCAAGCGCTTCGCGCTGGTCCTGGACGAGCTCACCATGGAGAGCGGGCACGTCACCCCGAAGCTGAGCGTCAAGCGCGAGGTCGTGCTGCGCGCCTACCGGGGTGTCATCGAGGCGCTCTACCGGGGCGGCCGGCCGCCCGAGGGCGTCGCGGTGGTGGAGGTCTGAACGTCCCCCGGATCGGCGCGCCCGGCACGGGCGACCGCCTGGGGTCAGGGTCCGTTGCCGTCGAGGGTGAGCAGGGGCCCATACGGCTCTGGACGGCGGTGGCGGGCGCCTGGGGTCAGGGTTCCTTTCCGTCGAGCGTCATGAGGGGTCCGTACAGCTCCGGGCGGCGGTCGCGGAAGAAGCCGAAGCCGGCTCGGAAGCGTCGCGCGGCGGCCAGGTCGAGATCGGCGTAGAGCACCGTCTCCGCGGCGCGGTCGGCCTCGGCCATCAGCTCGCCGCGATAGTCGCTGACGAAGGAGCTGCCGTAGAAGGTGGTGCTCCCCTCGGTCCCGACGCGGTTGGCGGCTGCAAGGTAGGTGCAGTTGCACACCGCGTGCCCGATCATCGCGCGGCGCCACAGCGGCTGCGTGTCGAGCTCCCCGGCTTCCGGAGGCTCGCTGCCGATGGCGGTGGGGTAGAGCAGCACGTCGGCCCCCTTGAGCGCCATGGCGCGCGCCGCCTCCGGGAACCACTGATCCCAGCAGACCCCCACGCCGATCACGCCGTAGCGCGTGCGCCAGGCCTGGAAGCCGCTGTCGCCCGGGTTGAAGTAGAACTTCTCCTCGTAGCCGGGTCCGTCCGGGATGTGGCTCTTGCGGTAGACGCCCAGCCGCCGGCCGTCGGCGTCCACCATGGCCAGGCTGTTGAAGTAGGCCTGCCCGGCCCGCTCGAAGAACGAGACCGGCAGGACCACCCCGAGCTCGCCGGCGAGCGCTCCGAAGCGCTCCCGGAAGGGGTGGTCGTCCACCGGGTGGGCCAGCGCGAAGAGCTCGTCGCGCTCGAGCTGCGGGAAGTAGAGGTTCTCGAAGAGCTCCTGCAGCAGCACGATCTGCGCGCCCTGCCGCGCCGCCTCCCGCACGAACCCTTCCGCCTTGGCGAGGTTGTTCTCGAGGCGGTCGGAGCACGCCATCTGGACCACCGCCAAGCGCACCGTGTCGTTCATCCTGGTCTCCGCCTCTCCCGCCCGGCCCTCTCAGCCGCCGGGCGCGTCCTCCGGGGCCGGCTCGCCTGCCGGCTGCTGCTGCGTCACGCAGTGGAAAGCGCCGCCTCCCGTGATGAGGTGCGTGCTCCCCAGGCCGATCACGTCGCGGCCGGGGAACAGCGGCCGCAAGGTGGTGAGGGCCGCCTCGTCGTTCTCGTCCTCGTACAGGGGCACCACCACGAAGCCGTTGCCGATGTAGAAGTTGGCGTAGCTGGGTGGCAGGCGCGTGCCGCCCAGCTCCATGCGCCGGCGCGGCAGCGGCAGCGCCACCACCCGGTAGGGCGTGCCGTCGTGCGCGCGCAGGCTGCGCAACGCCTCGAGGTTGTGCCGGGTCGGACCGTGGTTGGGGTCCTCCACGTCCTCCTCCAGCGCACACACGATCGTGCGGTCGTCGGCGAAGCGGACCAGCGTGTCGATGTGGCCGTCGGTGTGGTCGCCCTCGAGAGCGCCCTCCAGCCACACGACGTGCCGCACGCCTAGCGTGCGGCGCAGCAGCGTCTCCACCTCGTGCTCGTCCAGCTCTGGGTTGCGCTCGCGCGCGAGCAGGCAGGAGCGCGTCGTCAGGCACACCCCTTCGCCGTTCACCTCGAGGGAGCCGCCCTCCATCACGTAGGGGATCTCGAAACGCTGCATGCGGAGCCGCCGGGCCACCACACGCGGCGCGCGGTCGTCATCGTCCCAGGGCGCGTACTTGCCGCCCCAGGCGTTGAAGCGCCAGTCGGTGAGGGCCACCCGCCCTGCGGCGTCGCGCACGAAGATGGGTCCGTTGTCGCGGAACCAGGCGTCGTTGAGCGGCAGGCGGTGGAAGGCGATGCGCTCCTGAGGCGCGGCGAGCGCGGCGAGGCGACGGTGCGCGTCACGCTCGGCCTCCTCGTCGCGCACGTTGACCACGACCGACTCGTAGCGGGCGACGGTCGCGACCAGGCCCGCCATGTCGTCGCGGACGCCCTCGAGCTGACCCTCCCAGAGCACGTCGTCGAACGGCCAGCTCGTCCAGGTGGCGGCGTGGGGCTCCCACTCGGGGGGCATGGAGAATCCGAGCTCGGCGGGGCTGGGCATGCTCTCCTCTCGCGCTGGGACGACCCGGGCCGACACCCGGCGGAGGCGGGTGCGCGGGTCCGCGCCATCCCGGCCGGCGGCGCCCTTGATGCTAGCAGACACCCCCCGGCCGGCGAGGCCGCCAGACGGCACCGGCAGGGTCCGTGGCCACCGCCGCGCACCCGTGTCGGCACGGCTTTCGAGCGCGCCCGCCACGTGCTACGCTACGCGCGCTCGACGCTGGTGCCGCTCGGTGCGCCGAGGGGCCGCGGCAAGCGGACCGGTGAGGTCTCAGGGCGTCGCTGCGCCGCCCGCACGGCCACAGCGTGCCTGCCGGAACCAGCGCCCGGGCGCCAGGAGGGCTCGATTGAACCACCCCACCAGCCTCGGGAAGCCCAGCGAGCCGATCTTCAAGGTCTCCGACGCCGAGGAGCTCTACGGCGTCCGCACCTGGTCGAACGGCTACTTCGACGTGTCCGACAACGGCGAGCTCACCGTCTCCGTGCGGGAGTCGGGCTCGGTCTCGCTCAAGCGCATCGTCGACGATCTACGCGCGAGCGGGCACGCGCTCCCCGTCATCCTGCGCTTCCCCGATGTCCTCGAGGACCGGATCGATCGTATCAACGCCGCCTTCGCCGACGCCATCGCCGAGGCGGGGTACCAGGGGCGCTACCAGGGCGTCTTCCCCATCAAGGTCAACCAGCGTCGCGTGGTGGTCGAGACCGTCGCAACGTACGGCGAGAACTACCGCACCGGCCTGGAGGCCGGCAGCAAGGCGGAGCTGGCGCTGGCGCTGGCGCAGGAGGGTCACCCCGAGGCCCTGGTGTGCTGCAACGGCTTCAAGGACGACGACTTCATCCGCCTCGCGCTGTGGGGACGCAAGCTGGGTCGTAACGTCATCATCACGCTCGAGAAGTACAGCGAGCTCGAGCGCGTGCTGCGCATCAGCCGGGAGATGGGCGTGCGACCGGCGCTGGGGGCCCGCTTCAAGCTGCACGCCCGCGGCAGCGGCCAGTGGGAGGCCTCCGGTGGCGACGACGCCAAGTTCGGGTTGACGGCGGCGGAGCTGCTCAACGTCGCCCGGCGGCTGCAGGAGGAGGGCCTGGGCGACGCGCTGGAGCTGCTCCACTGCCACGTCGGCAGCCAGCTCACCGACATCCGCCGCATCCGCGTGGCGGTGCGCGAGGCGGCGCAGGCGTACGTCGAGCTGGCCGAGATGGGGGTCGGCGTGCAGTACCTCGACGTCGGAGGGGGTCTGGCGGTCGACTACGACGGCAGCAAGACCACCTTCTACGTCTCGGCGAACTACGGCTTGCGGGAGTACGCCGATACCGTCGTCTACACCGTGCTCGAGGCGTGCCAGGAGTGGGGCGTGCCGCAGCCGACGCTGGTGACCGAGTCGGGACGGGCGTTGACGGCGCACCACGCGGTCCTGGTGCTGCCGGTGATCGACGCCATCGGGCCCACCCGCGGTGCCCTCGAGCTGATCACCGTCAAGACCTACCGCGAGGTCTACAACGAGGCGGTCAGCAACAAGGACACCATGCACAGCCTCTTCGACCTGGGCTACCTGAGCCTGCTCGAACGCGCCCACTTCGAGCAGCTCTTCAACCGCATCATGGTGCGGGTCGCCAAGGTGGTGGAGAACCTCGAGTACGTGCCGGAGGAGTTCGAGGCGCTACCGCGGCAGCTGGCCGACAAGTACGTGGTGAACTTCAGCGTGTTCCAGAGCCTGCCCGACCACTGGGCGATCCACCAGCTCTTCCCGATCATGCCGCTGCACCGGCTCGACGAGCGGCCCACCCGCAACGCCACCCTCGTCGACATCAGCTGCGACTCCGACGGCAAGATCGACCGCTTCATCGACCTGCGCGACGTGAAGAGCACGCTGCCGGTGCACGAGCTGAGGCCGGACGAGCCCTACTACCTGGGCGCCTTCCTCACCGGCGCCTACCAGGACGTGCTGGCCAACGCCCACAACCTGTTCGGCCGGGTCAACGAGGCGCACATCCGGCTGCAGGGTGAGGGCTACGAGCTCGAGCGCTTCATCAACGGCCAGAAGGCGCGCCGCGTGATCGAGAACATGGGGTACGAGACGCCGCTGCTGCACGGCGCCCTGGCCAAGCTCGCCGACGAGCGCGCGACGGCGGGGGCGCTGAGCGAGGCGGAACGGGCCGAGCTGCTCGAGCTCTACGACGCCGAGCTGGTGGGCTACACCTACCTGGAGGCGCTGTGAGCGGTCCGGGCGGTTCCTCCGGGCCGACCGGCCGGGCCGACGGGGCGCGCCGACCGATCGCCGGCGCGGTGCTCTGGCACCCCGACGGCACCGTGTTGCTGCAGCACCGCGACGACCGCGCCGGCGTCAAGGACGCCGGCAAGTGGTCGCTGTTCGGCGGTGGGATCGAGCCGGGCGAGGACCCCGAGACCGCCATGCTGCGAGAGCTGCAGGAGGAGATCGACTACCGGCCCGAGCGCTACCACCCCTTCCTGGTCCTCGAGGCGCGCGATGCGGTCTTCCACCTCTTCCTCGCTGCCATCGAGGCCCCGCTCCACCGGCTCCAGCTCCATGAGGGGCAGGGGTTCGCCTACCTCGCGCCCGAGACCGCGCTCGCCGACTACGACCTGTCCGATACCGCCCGCACGGCGCTGGGCGTCGTGCAGCTCTACCGCGACTTCCGAGCGGGGCAGGGGCTGGAAGGGCTGCTCGACTGAGGGTCCGTCCGCGCGCCGGGCCGAGCCCGCTTCAGCGACCCGCCCGATCCCGCAGCCAGCCCGAGCCCCTGTCCGAGGCCCGAAGCCACCCGGTTTCGGCCGTTCGAACCGTGTGGGCGGGCGTTCCGGCGCATCGCCTTGACGAATAGCGAATACCGGGGTATGTTGACTCTATAGGCGCTCGGCACGAGCGCTTCTTTTTTTGTCCTCTCCCTCGGATCCCACGCCCCGAGCCGAGCGCCCACGGGACCTGCGACGGGTCCTTCTCGCACGTCTGGGCGTGCGCTCACCGTGCCGAGTGTTCCACCTCAGAACGTCAGGGTGTCGCCGTCGGCGCCCAGCGCCACGTCCGGGAAGTGGGCGCGCGCCGCGGCCAGCAGCTGCTGCGCCTGGGCCTGCCCGGGCGCGATGTGGACCAGCCTCAGGCGGCGCACCCCGGCGCGGGTCGCCAGCCTGGCGGCGTCTGCGGCGCCGGTGTGTCCCGGCCCATCGCCGGTGGCCTCGTGGACCAGCAGATCCGCGCCCGACGCGAGTCGTTCGATCGCAGGGGACGGCTCCGTGTCGGCCGAGTAGGCCATCACACCGCCGCCCGCCACGTCGCGGATGCGCAATCCGGTCACGGGCACGGCGTGCCGTCCCGGGGAGGCCGTGATCTCCCAGTCCTCGTCGTGGAGCACCAACGCGCCTTCGTCCAGGGCGACCTCGTGGTAGCGCACCTCGGGGTAGCCCGGCCAGCCCGAGGTGTCGAAGGCGTCGTGGAGACGCCGGACCTGCTCGATCGCCGGCGCGATGCCGTAGACGTCCAACGGGCGCGAGCGCCCCGCCAGCCACAGCCGTTCCATCATCAGCGGGAAGCCCGACACGTGATCCGCGTGCTCGTGCGTGACGACCAGCGCTGCGATGCGGTCGAGGTCGATCCCGTGTGCCAGCAGCCTGCGTACGACGTCACCGCCGCAATCGATGACGATGGTGGTCCTCGGTCCCGTGACCGCCAGCATCGTCGTGGTGCGGTCGGCATCGGACAGTGCGGCGCCCGTGCCGAGCAGATGCAGCGTTGCCACCCGTGCCTCCACAGGGAGCGCCAAGGCTCCCACCCCCGATCGGCCTCGTCGGTGCCGGCCGTGTCCCTGACCGCATCTCGACGTGCTGCGCACCATGATAGCTCCGCCGCAAGGGCGCCGGCGCGCGTCGGCCACAGGAGTGCACGGGTCCCGACCCGGCCGCGCCTCGTCGAGCCGGGAACGGCCGCGGGCGCCGCCGCGCCCGGCCGACGATAACGCTTCAATAACGCCGGCTTCGCTACGCTTCCGCCGTCCTCGGACGAAAGGAGTCGTCATGAAGCTGAGGTATGCCACGCTTCTCATCGCCACCGCCGGCCTGTTCGGCGCCCTGTCGGCCTGTAGCTCCGGCGGAGGCGGCGCTGGTCCCGGGTTGTGCACCCCGTTGGCGTCCAGCATCGACACCGCGACGTCGCTGCCGGCCGGCTGCTACACGACGTCCGGCGACGTCAGCGTCAACGCGCCGCTGACGCTGGCGCCGGGCGTGACGATCGCGTTCGCGCAGGACAGTGTGATGGACGTCAACGCCGGCGGCTCGCTCCACGCCGTCGGCTCGTCGGCCACGGGCGACGGGATCGTCTTCGAGGGCGCAACCGACACGGCCGGCTTCTGGGGCGGCATCAACGTCTACGCCAAGAGCCCGCAGAACGATCTCGAGTACGTCGAGGTGCGTGACGCGGGCAGTGCCACCATCGGCCACGGCACCGCCGTCTGGGTCGCCTCCGGCATCCCCTTCACGATGAAGCACGCGATCCTCGACCTGAGTTACACCAACGGCCTGTCGACCGACGCCAGCGCGTCGGTCGCGGACATCCATCTCCAGGCCAACACCTACCGGGATATCGGTGCCTACCCCGTCAGCGTGTACGCCGACGCGGCGGGCGCGCTCGATCCGGCGAGCGTCTACAGCAACACCGGCAAGGGCGTCGTCGAGGTGTTCGGGGGGAACGTGGCGACCAGCCAGACGTGGCACCATCTGGCCGTGCCGTACGAGGTCGACGGGCAGACCTTCGTCGATGCCGCCCTGACCATCGATCCGGGCACGACGATCCAGGTCGACCCCGGGTACGTCATCACGGTCGGGCAGGGGAGCTCCGGCACGTTGACGGCGGACGGGGGGTCCGCGTCGACGCAGATCACCTTCACCACCGTGCCCGGTGGGTCGAGCTGGGGAGGCATAACCATGGACAGCGCCAGCAACCTCCTGAACTACGTCGTCGTGGACGGCGCGGATGGCTCGGGCAGCGGCGAGGTGTGGGCCAGCCTGCCGGGGGTGACGATCAGCAACAGCACCTTCGAGAACAGCCCCGACGAGGCGATCTGCTGGAACCCGAGCGCGCAGCCGACGACCTCCAACCTCACCTTCAACAACAGCGGCAGCACGTCGACCACGGACTGTCTGCCCTGAGTCCCGTCTGAACCCCGCAGGCGCTCCGGCCGAACGGAAGGCCGGAGCTCACCGACGTGGCGACCCGGGAGACGCGCTACTTCACGGATGTCAAGGCGCTGGCGCGGCACTTGCGGTCCCTCCAGGGCGTGCCGCCCGACCCCGCGCCGTGACGACGCCGGTCCGCGATCGGATGGCGCCATCCCGCGGACGTCGCGGCGGCGGATGTCGCGTCGCATTCACGCTTCCGGGGCTCACCCGTCTCAGCGCGACGGCTCGGACGGTCGTCCGAACAGCCGCAGGAAGGACTGCATCAGCGGTCCGATCCCCAGCGCGAACAACACCGTGCCGAGCCCGACCTGACCGCCCATCAGCCACCCGCTCACCAGGACCAGCAGCTCGAGCCCCGTCCGCGTGATCCGGACGCTGAGCCGGAGCAGCGACGCCAGCCCGAGCACCAGACCGTCGCGAGGCCCGGCCCCGAAGCGGGCCGTGATGTACAGGCCCGTGCCCAGCCCCTGGAGCGTGAGGCCGAGCACGAACTCGGCGATGCCGAGCGCGTAGCTGGGGGCGTGGGGGAACCCTGCCAGCGAACGGAACAGATCGACCCAGGGTCCCACCAGCAGCATGTTGAGCGCCGTGCCCAGGCCGGGCCGCGTGCGCGTGAGCAGCATGCTCAGGAGCAGCACCACCAGGCCCACCCCCTGCATGACGCGGCCGAAGCTCAGCCCGGTGACGAGGCTGAGCCCCTGGTGGAAGACCGTCCACGGACCCAGGCCGATGCCCGCCTCGAGCATGAACGCGATGCCGAGGCCGAGGACCATCAGGCCGAGATTGAGCTGGCCCAGTCGCTGCCAGAACGCTCGCGTGGAGACGGCGCGCAGGGCCCGTCCGGTCATGACGGCAACTGTACAGCAGCCACCACGCGCTGGTCAGGTGGCGTTCGCCCCGGCCATGGCGTGGAGCGCTCGGCTCAACGCGTGCTCACCCAGATCGACTTCACCTCCGTGTAGAGCTCGAGCGCCTCCTCGCCCATCTCGCGACCGAATCCCGACTCCTTGAAGCCGCCGAAGGGGGAGGCGGCGTCGAAGACGTTGTAGGTGTTGATCCACAGGGTGCCGGTGCGGATCTCGGCCGCCACGCGGTGGGCGCGCGCCAGGTCGCGCGTGAACAGGCCTCCTGCCAGGCCGTAGCGCGAGTCGTTGGCGATGTGGATCGCCTCCTCCTCGGTGTCGAACGGGATGATCGCGCCGACCGGCCCGAAGATCTCCTCCTGCACGATGGCCTGCCGGGTGTTCTCGGTGACGAAGAGCGTGGGCTCCAGGAAGAACCCGGGGTCGTGCGGCGAGCCGCCGGCCACCAGCGTGCTGCCCGCCGCCCGGCCCTGCTCGATGTAGCCCAGCACGCGGGTGCGCTGCTCCTCGCTGATGAGCGGGCCCATGGTGGTGCCCTCGTCGAGGCCCGGGCCCAGCCGCGCCTTGCGGGCCTGCTCGGCGAGCTTCTCCACCACCTCGTCGAGCACGCCGCGCTGCACCAGCATGCGGCTGCCGGCCGTGCAGAGCTGCCCCTGGTTGTAGAAGATGCCGAGCCCGAGCCCGAACAGCGCCGTCTTCAGGTCGGCGTCGTCGAAGACGATGCTGGCGGACTTGCCTCCCAGCTCCAGCGACACCCGCGCCAGCCGGTTCGCCGCCTCGGCCATGATCTGCTTGCCCACCAGGGTGGAGCCGGTGAAGGTGATCTTGTCCACGTCGTCGTGCTCGACGAGCGCCTTGCCGGTGCGCCCGTCGCCGGTGACGACGTTGAGCACGCCCTTGGGGAAGCCGATCTCGTCCAGGATCTCGGCGAGTCGCAGGGCGGTCAGCGGGGTCTGCTCGGCGGGCTTGAGCACCACCGTGCAGCCCGCGGCCAGGGCTGGCGCCAGCTTCCAGGAGGCGATGAGCAACGGGAAGTTCCACGGCACGATGGCGCCCACGACGCCGACCGGGTCGCGCAGGGTGTAGTTGAACACACGCCGGGCCGACACCGGCACCGTCCGCCCGCCGACGGTGGGCGCCAGCCCCGCGAAGTAGCGGAAGTGGTTGGCCGCCAGCGGGATGTCGCCGCGGCGCGACTCCTTGAGGGGCTTGCCGTTGTCGAGCGTCTCGATCTCGGCCAGCTCGTCGGCGTGCTCCTCGATGGCGTCGGCGATGCGGGTGAGCCAGCGCGAGCGTTCCAGCGGCGCGAGGCGACGCCAGCCGTCGAAGGCGCTGCGCGCGGCCTGCACGGCGGCGTCGACCTCGGCGGCTCCCGCGAAGGGTACGTCGGCCAGGGTGGTGGCGTTGGCCGGGTTGAGGGTGGGGAAGGTCTCATCGGCGGCGAGGAACTCGCCCCCGATGTAGAGCCGCTTGGCTCGTCCTAGGTAGGCCTCGGTGGTGGGAAGCATGCTCACGTCGTCCTTTCGTGGTGGGGCGCCGGGCGCGCCGGTGTGGGGCGGCGGATCACGGGCTGGGCTCGAGGGTGCCGCTCAGCAGCTCGAGCAGCGGGGCGGGATCGCGGAGATCGGGGACCACCCGGTGGGCGCCGGCCTCGAGGAGCGCCTCGGCGCTCCAGTGTCCGGTGGCGACCCCGAGCACCGGCACCCCGTGGGCGCGCCCTGCCTCGACGTCACGCGGGGTGTCCCCCACGAGCAACAGGTGCAGGCGTCGCGCCCCGTCCGGTCGGGAGGCGAGGAAGCGCTCACGCGCGAGCGGGACCAGGTCGGCGCGTTCGGCGGCCTCGTCGCCGCAGACGCGCACGGCGAAGGGGTCCGGCTCGCCCGCCCTCACCAGGCCGGTCGCCTCCAGCTTGAGCGCGGCCACCGCGCGCACGTTGCCGGTGAGCACGCCCAGCGCCACGCCGGGCTCGCGGACCAGGCGGGCGAGCAGGGCGTGCACGCCAGGGAGCGCTCGCAGACGGTGCACCTCGCGGCGCATGGCGGCGAGGTAGCGTTCCTGGAAATCGTGCGCCTGGACGTGCAGGTCGAGGTGCGGTTGGAGCCCGGCGAGCTCGGCGAAGATGGCGGGGTCGAGCTTGCCCGAGGGGTCGACACCGTCGACCGAGAAGGCATCGCCGTAGAGCGCAGTGCCGGCTGCCAGCATCGCGCGCCGCCCCGCGCCTCCGGCGGTGACGAGGGTGCCGTCGATGTCGAACAGCACCAGCGCGACGCGCTCACGCGGTCGGCGGTCCATCGCGATCAGCGGCCCCGCCAGTGAGGCTCGCGCTTGTCGAGGAAGGCGCGCACGCCCTCCTTCTGGTCCTCGGTGCCGAAGAGCAGGTAGAAGCTGTGCCGCTCGAACGCCAGCCCTTGCTCGAGGGGGGCGTCCTGCGCCCTCAGGATGGCGCTCCTGGCCACCCGCGTGGCCAGGGGGGCGCGCGACGCCACCTTGCGGGCCAGCTCGACGGCCGCCGGCAGCGTCTCCCCGGCCGGCGTGACGCGGTTGACGAGGCCGTGCGCCAGCGCTTCGTCGGCGGTCAGCAGTCGGCCCGCCAGCACCACCTCCATGGCGAGATACTTGCCGAGCTGCTTGGTGAGGCGCTGGGTGCCGCCTGCGCCCGGCATGATGCCCAGGTTGATCTCGGGCTGCCCGAGCTTGGCGGTGTCGCTGGCGACGATCATGTCGCACAGCATGGCGAGCTCGAGCCCGCCGCCCAGGGCGTAGCCCGACACGGCCGCCACCAGCGGGGTGGCGAGGGAGCGCAACGCCTCCCACTGCTGGAAGCGGTAGCTCCCCAGCATGTCGCCCACGCCCTTGCCGTCCATCTCGGTGACGTCGGCGCCGGCGGCGAACGCCCGCTCGTCCCCGGTCAGGACGATGCAGCCGATCGCATCGTCGGCGTCGAAGGCGGTGGCGGCGGTGCGCAGCTCCTCCATCGTCGCCTGGTTGAGGGCGTTGCGGCGCTCGGGACGGTGGATGCGGATCAGCCCCACGCCCCCGTCCAGGCGCTCGACGATCAGGTTCTCGAAGTCCTGCACGCCTCAGCGCACCTCCTCGGAATCGGTCACCAGCACCGTGGCGATGCCCTTCGCGAAGCTCTGCAGG
Organism: Deinococcales bacterium; assembly: GCA_037386005.1. GTDB lineage: Bacteria > Deinococcota > Deinococci > Deinococcales > Trueperaceae > JASBRS01. The sequence goes on from JARRMM010000103.1 coordinate 29,992, forward strand.
TCCTCGCCCAGACGCCGGTTCTCCTCGGAGCGCATCGCCGTCTTGAAGGCGTCCCGGTCGGCGAAGTGCATCTCGGCGATCAGCACGAACTCCGGCTCGCCGCCGAAGGCGTCGGCCGAGACGCGGTCCACCACCAGGCGTTCGAGCCCGGGGAGCTGCTTCGTGAGGGGCGTGTGCACCTCCCGGTAGTGCTTCAGGAAGGCATCGAGGTCGTTGGGGCGCCGGTACAGCGCGATCAGCTTGATCATGGTCGTCCTCCTTCGTGTCCCATCGCCCGCCGCCGCGTCACGGCTCCCCGTCCACGGGGCCGCGCCCGCCGGCCGACGTCTCGCGAGCCGCATCGCCGGCCTCGGTCGCGGCCTCCGTCCAGCGCTCGCGCAGCCGCGTGAAGGCCGCCTCCAGCTTGGCGGCCGGCAGGATGACCTGGGTGGTGCTCCCCTCGCCGACCACGTCGCCGAGCTCGTTGACGGCGCGGACGTCGGCGAACACGCGGTTGCCCTCCTGACCGGTGAAGCGCGCCGTCAGCCGCACGCGCATGCCGGGCAACGCCGAGGCCAGGTGCGTGACGCTGACGGCATGGCCGATGCCCTCCTCGCCCGGCTCGAGGAACGGCAGGATGATCTTGCGGCTGACCAGCTCGACGTGCTTGGTGAGCCAGTAGGTGGCGTACACGGGGTGGAGCCTGCCAAACCGCG
>JARRMM010000104.1:0-14747 GCA_037386005.1 Deinococcales bacterium
GAGCCGAGTCCTCGGAGCGCGGGGCACTTGCCTCTTGTGCGCGACACGTTTCGGGCCCACGCTGAGGGCGCTCGGTGCAGGCAGACTCCATCCGTAGGGCTGGCGTACTGCTGTGCCTTCGTTCCTTGCATCCTCGCAGCCTCACGTGGCTCGCGGCTCTTACAGCGGAGCGTCACGCGGTCTCGGCACCCGGTCGCATGCCGGAAGGGCTGGCGCGCCGTGCGCGGGCCGGTCGGGCCCGTCCGAGGAGGGGCCACCCAGGAGGTGCGATCGCGCGGCGGTCGTTCGCTCCTCCCGCTCCTCCGCCGACCCCACCCTCAGGAGGTGACCCATGACGCCCGAGATCCAGGAGATGCACCGACGCTTCGAAGAGGCCTACAACAGCGGCACGCTGGCCACGCTGGCGGACCTGTACGCGGCGGACGCCGTCCTGTACACGGCCGACGGCGCGGTCCACAAGGGCCGCCAGGCCGTCATCCAGGCGCTCGCCGGGCGCCGCGACGAGATCGCCAGGCGGGTGCCGGGCGCGGAGGTCCACTTCACCGCTTCGGCGACGGAAGGAGAGGTGCTGGGCGACACGGTCTACGAGCTGGGCAACTACGCCATCGGTGCGCCCGGTGGGCGTCCGGTCATGCACGGCGCCTACGTGATCTTCGGCAAGCGGGTGGGCGAGGCGTGGAAGATCACGCGGCACCTGAACACGGGCCACCTGCCAGCCCCCACGGAGGCCAAGAAGCTCGCCGGCGTCGCATGAGCGAGGCCGGGGCGAGCGCGCCAGCGGGTCGCGCGATGAGCGGGCGCCGACGCAAGACCATCGGCGCCCGCCGCTTGGTGTGGCGCCCAGACGCGCCCTCCGGGTGCTGGCCACCCATGGCGCGCTTGCCTCGCAGCGGAGGTTGTCCAGGAGAACGGCAGGCGCATCGAGCCCTCGTGGGACTTTCTCCCACGGCGGCCGTCGAAACACTCCACTACCCGACGGCGCACATCTCTTCGACGCTGGCGAAGGAACTCGCGTCTCGAGGAGGTGCCCGTGCGCCCCGACCCCGTCCGACCCGCAGCGACCGCCGTCTTCTTCACCCTCGCCCTGTTGTTGGCGTTGGCCGGGAGCCCGGGCGCCCTCGCCGGCACCCCTGCGCTCGACGCGGCCACCGCCCGCGCCGAGTTGCGATACGCGGCCGACACGGCGCTGGCCGTGCACCCCGTGCTCACGACGGAGGGCGCCAGGACCGCCTTCGAAGGAGAGCTCGCGCGGCAGGAGAGCCGCCTCGGCGACGCGCCCACACGCCAGGATGTCGCCCTCGCCCTCCAGCTCCTCCTCGCCAGCCTGGGCGACGCGCACACCACCTCAGCGCCGCAGTCCGCCGCGACGGACCAGCTGCCGGTGGCCTTCTTCGCTACCACCGACGCCATCCTGGTCTCGCCCGTCGAGGGCCTGGGCGTGCCCCTTCCGGACGTCGGCATCCTCGTGCGGCTCGGCGACCTGACGCCGGATGCGCTCCTGGGGCGCATGGCCGGCCTCATCCCTGGCGCCCTGCCGTGGGTCCGCTACCGGACCGGCCAGCTGCTCGCCACCGGCCCCGTCCTCGCCTGGCTGGGTGTGCTCCGCCAGGGGCGGGTCGAGATCACCGTGCGAGCGCCCGACGGCACCACGACCACCCACGCCGTCCACCTCGTGCAGCGTTCGCAACTCCGAGGGCGGAGCGCTCCCCTCGGGCCGCGTCTCCAGCGCGCCGCGGGCCTCGGGCAGGACTGGACGGCCCGCGGCCAGACCTTCCTCTGGCGTATCGACGAGGCCTCGCACACCGGCCTCTTCTGGCTGCTCTCGTGCGTGGACTCCGAGGCGTACCGCGGCGCCGTCGAGGCCTTCTTCGAAGCCGTGCAGCGCGACGGCGGCCTACTGGGGATGCGCCGTGCGAGCAGCGTCATCCGCGTCCCGCCCGCGCCGCCCGTGTTCACCGGAGACGTCGTCGTGCTCACCAACGGCGCTGCCTTCAGCTCCGCAGGGATGGTGGCCGTCCTCCTGAGCGACAACGGCCTGGCGCGCGTGGCGGGCGAGCCCGTGGGCGCGGACGCAGGGGGGTACGGCGACATCCTCACGTTCCACACACCGGGTCTGGAGCTGCCGTTCACCGTGTCGACCAAGCGCTTCCGGCGGCCCTCGCGGGACGCCGTCTCGCCCAGCCGGCTCCCCGTCGACCTGCCTCTGCCGCTCACCGCGGCGGACGTGATCCAGGGCCGCGACGTCCTGGCGGCCTGGCTCCAAGCCACGGCCCCCTGACCCGAGCCGGACACGGACGGGCAGGCGCCATCGCAGTCACGCCCGAGCCGGCCCTATGATGCGCTTGGAGCGGCCGTCGAGGGAGTCCCACCATGACGGACCTGAGCACGACCCCGTTGCAGTACCTGGACAAGGCGCTGGGCACGATCCGCGACCTGGGCCTGATGCCCGAACGTGCGGAGAGCCAGGAGGCGCCGATCACGGCGCTGCTCAAGCAAGTGAGCAGCCTGGACGAGCCCAAGGTCGTCGCCATCGCCCGCACCCTCAACCACGCCTCGTTGTTCAACGACGTGGTGCGGCAGCAGGTCGCGTCCATGGACGTGGCCACGCGGTACGAAACCATCACCAACGCCTTCAACAGCATCCGCGACGACGCCAAGCGGATGGTCGATCAGATCGAGGACGGCAAGCTCACCACCTTCGAACGGCTCGCCAACGTCTGGATGAAGGTCACGCGCGGCGACGTGGCCTCCCGCTTCGACACCATCAAGCGCACCTTCCTCGACGTCACCGACGCCACCGAGGACCAGGTCGAGCGCGAGCGACGGATCCTCGACGCCTACCAGGACTTCCGCGGCGCCTGGAAGGAGTCCGAGATCCTCGCGATGGCGGTCCTGAAAGCGGCCGAGGACGAGCTGAGCGCAGCCAAGCAGGCCGTGACCGACGCTCAGGCGCAGGTGGAGGCGGCCCCGGGCGACGACCTGAGCGCCCGGGCGCGGCTCGAGCTGACCCGCGACGAGAAGGTCCGCGCGCTCCAGACGGCCGAAGCGCGGTACCAGATCGCCAAGGACCTCGCCGATAACCTCACCGTCGGCTACCACACCTCCGAGGTCATCATGACGCGGCTGCTGCAGGCCACCAACGCCAAGGAACGGTTGCACGCCCAGGCGGTCACCTTCTTCTCCACCAACGAGACCGTGCTGACCGCATTGAGCGCGTCGTTCACGGGGCTGTTCGGGCTCCACGAGAGCACCCGCACCGTCGAGGCCATGAAGGAGGGCATGAGCGAATCGCTCGAGACGCTGGCCGACATCGGCGGGCAGATCCAGGAGGCGGCCGTGAAGGCGGGCTACGGACCCACCATCCGCGCCGACGCCGTCAAGAAGCTGGTCGCCTCGGTGGTCGCCTTCCAGACGCGGTCGCGCGAGCTCATCGAAGAGATGCGCCAGAAGAGCACCGCGAACGCGCGCGAGATCCGCGAGGCCGTCGAGGACGGCAAGCGCCGCCTGGCCAGGCTGGCCGAGAGCGGTGCGGCACCTGAGCTGACGCCATGACCGAGACGGCCGCCGCGCGGCCTGGACCTCCCCTCGACGACGTGATGCTCGCCATGGACGTGGTCGACACGCTCCGTCAGCGGCGCGAGCTGGTGGAGCGCGAGCTCGACGAACCCGCGCGGGCGCAGGAGCTCATCGCCCGGCTCCGCACGATCTACGCGAACCAGGGGATCGACGTCCCGGACGAGATCCTGGCGAAGGGGGTCGCGGCGCTGGCAGAGGAGCGCTTCGTCTACCGGCCGGCGCCGCCGTCGCTCGCCACCACGCTCGCTCGGATCTACGTGAGGCGGCGGCGCTGGGGGACGGCGCTGGTGGCGGTAGCGGCCGTCGTCCTCCTGGCGATCGGCGCCTACCGGACGCAGGTGGTGGGTCCGCGGCAGGCCCTCCCCGCGGAGCTCGAGGCCGCGTACACGGCCGCCGTGCAGGTGGCGACCGTTCCGGCTGCCACCGAACGGGCGAGCTCGCTCCTCGCGTCGGGGCAGGCCGCTCTCCGGAACCGCGATCATGCGGCGGCCCAGCAGGACCTGGCCGAGCTTCGTGCGCTGCGCGCGACGCTCGAGCGGAGCTACACCGTCCGGGTCGTCAATCGACCCGGGGAGGCCTCGGGCGTGTGGCGCATCCCTGATGTCAACCCGGCGGCCCGAAACTACTACCTCATCGTGGAGGCGGTAGGGCCCGAGGGCGAGATCGTTCCCGTCAGCGTGCGCAACGAGGAGACCGGTGCCACCGAGACCGTGACGCGCTGGGGGCTGCGGGTGGACGAGCCGACGTTCCAGGCGGTGGCCCGCGACAAGCAAGATGACGGCATCATCCAGAACGACGCCATCGGCGCGAAGCTCCGGGGCGCGCTGGAGGCGCGCTACAGCGTTCCCACCTCCGGTGCGGCGATCACGCGCTGGTAGCGGGGAGAACGGACGCGACCATGATCTCCGGACGGCAGCCCCTGGACACCATCGAGGCCGAGCTGGGCAAGCAACGGCAGGCGATCGCGGAGCTCGAGCGTCGGCTGGCGGCGAGCAGCGACCGGCTGCACGCCTCGGGGAAGGCGCAGGCGGAGGCCTTCCGCGAGCTGGCTCGCCTCCGCGTGCGGACGATGGCGGCGGGAACGGCCGGCGCCAGCGGCGCCACGTCCGGGTTGGATGCGGCCGAGACGAGCGTGGCGGCCCTGCTGCGCCAGCGGGAGGCGACCTCCGAGGCGCTCGCGCGCGAGGTGCAGGCGGCCGAACAACACCGCACCGCGCTGGAGGCGGACCGCGCCACCCAGGCCGAGGGCCGAGGCCCTGTCCACTGCTGCTGCGGCCGACGACGCGGCCGAGGCGAAGACGCAGGCCCGGCTCCAGGCCGACCCCGGGTACCGCGGGCAGCTCGAGCGGGCGCACGGAGCCGAACGCATCGCGATGCACGCCGACGAGAAAGCGACCCGCAGCGAGCAGGAGCAAGAGGAGAAGGGCCGCGCGTACCGCCGGGATCCGCTCTTCATGTACCTGTGGCGGCGTCACTACGGCACGCCGGAGTACCGTGCCGCGCCCCTGTTCCGCTGGCTTGACGGCAAGGTGGCTCGGCACGCCGGCTTCCTCGATGCGCGTCCCGACTACGCTCGCCTGATCGAGATCCCCCGGCGTCTTCGCGAGCACGCGACCTCACGCCGCCAGGCGGCGGACACCGAGTTCGAGGCGCTGCGGGCGCTCGACCAGAAGGCGCGAGAAGCCGACGGCATCCCCGCCCTCGAGGCGGCCGAGGCCGCGGAGAAGGAGAAGCTCGAGGCGCTCGACCGGCAGCTGGAGGAGCTCGCCGAGCAGTACGCGGGCCTGCTCACGCGTAGGCAAGAGATGGCGGCGGGCGAGGACGAGGCCTACCGCCAGGCGGTGGACATCCTCGCCTCGGGCCTGCGGGCCGAAGCGCTCACGTCGCTCCACGACGAGGCCCTGGCCACCCCGTACCCCGACGACGACGTCCTCATCAACCGCCTGTCCGAGCTGCGGCAGGAGCAGCTACAGCTCGAGACACGAGCACCTCCGCGAGCTCGAGCAGCTGCGTGCCGAGTTCAAGCGGCGGGCGTACGACCAGCCGGGTCACGGCTTCGAGGACGGCATGCTGGTCGCCACCGTGCTGGCCAACGTCATCGGCGGGATGCTCAACCAGGGCGCCCTGTGGCGCGTGCTGGAGCAGCAGCGCCGCTTCCAGCCGCCCCGCACCAACACCACCTTCGGCTCGGGTGGCTTCGGTCGCGGTTCCCCGTGGGGTGGCGTGTTGAAACCGCCGGGCGGTGGCTTCCGAGGAGGCGGCCGCATGGGCGGGGGCGGATTCCGCACCGGCGGGAAGTTCTGAGGTCGGGCGCCGCTCAAGGCTCGTACAGCTCGGGCCGACGCGCCCGGAACACCGGCTCCTGCAAGCGCTCGCTCCGGATCCGATCGAGGTCCAGCTCGGCGGTGACGACCCCTCCTTCGGCGTCGGCTGCCCGCGCCAGCACGTCGCCGCGGGGATCCGCGATCTGGCTGGCGCCGCAGAACGTCGACGTGCCCTGCTCACCCACGTGGTTGACCGCGGCCACGTAGATCTGGTTGTCCTGAGCGCGGGCCCGGCTCCGGAGGTCCTGCAGGTAGGCGTAGCCGACGGGGACCGCCGACGGATTGAGCACGAGCTGGGCACCGCGTCGCGCCAGGGTCGAGAAGATCTCGGGGAAAGCGAGCTCGAAGCAGATCGCCACCCCCACCCGGACGCCGTCGAGGTCGAAGACCGGCAGGTCGTTGCCGGCGCGGAAGAAGCGGTGCTCCGTGGGGAACAGGTGGCTCTTGCGGTAGCGCCCGACGAGGGCGCCGCTCCGGGAGACGACGACCGCGGTGTCGTAGAGCACCTCCGGCACATGCGGGTCTCGCTCGAGAACCCCCGCGACGAGGCCCAGACCGAACCGTCGTGCCAGCTCCGCCAGGGCCTCCGTGGTGGGCCCCGGTACGACTTCGGCCAGCTCGACCAGGCGTTCCCCTAGCGACGCCAGGTCGTACCCGACCTCGAACGTCTCCGGCAGGCAGGCGATCTCCGCCGTCCCCGCCACGGTCTCGAGCCAGCTTGCCGCGGTCCTCAGGTTGGCGTCCTTGTCGCCCGGCCGGCTGGTCATCTGCACGACGGCGATGCGCACGGTCCCACTCCTCCCGTCGGTACGATCGATCGGTCACGCCCACGGTACCGCGGGCCACGCCGTTCGCCAGCCGGAAGCCGATCGCGCCACTGGGGAGCCGGAGCCGTCCAGGATGCAGCGCGGGAGCGGCGCGGCACGACTCCGCCCGACCACGTACCGCATCGGACGCGCGGTCGCGGTGGGGGCGCTCGGCTCAGTGCGCGTTCAGGCGCAGGAGGCTGGGTGGCGTACGGCGCCCCTCGGGGCTGCCGTCTGCCTTCTTGGCCGCGTTCTCGGTAGCGTTCCGGGGCGCCCCTTCGGCCGCCCCCTCGACCGCCGCGTCGGCCGCCAGGACCTGCAGGTCGTGCAGGCGGATGGCGCGCAGCGTAGCCATCCGCTCGATCGCCTCCCCTTCGAGGCGCAGGTAGGCGAGCGGGTTGGGTGCGCGGCTGACCCGCACACGCTGGTCTCGATAGAGGCCGCGGGCGCCGGCCGCCAGACGTTCCAGCCGCCGTGCATCACGGAGACCCGGAACCAGGGCGTCGACGTCGATGGCGACAGCGTGCGTAGGGATGACGAGCCAGCGTCGAGGCATGGTGCCTCCCTCCGGGAACGAGGACGCGAGTAGGGTCTCTAGCGTGCACCCGAGGCGCAAGGATGTCGAGGGACAATCGTCAGCGTGCCGAAGGGCCTGTGACGGTCCAGCACGACGGAGCCGGCGATCTCCCCTTCGTCCCTCCCGTTGGCTCAGCGCGGCGGGCGCCCCACCTGCTTCTCTCGTCTCGCGGTCTGGATGTCGTAGTTCACCATGCGGTCGACGAGCACGTCGAAAGCCACGCGCGCTGACCATCCCAGCTGGCGACGCGCCCGGGACGGGTCTCCTCGCCGCTCGTCGACCTGCGAACTACGGTCCGGCCGCGCCTCGACCTCGACATGGTCGCGCCAGTCGAGACCGAGGCGGCCGAAGACCTGGTTCACGAACCCTCGAGCCGTGCGCGACAACCCCGTGGCGATCACGTAGTCGCCAGGCTCGTCCTGCTGGAGCATCAACCACATGGCCCGGGCATGGTCGCGCGCGTCGCCCCAGTCCCGCTTCACGTCGAGACCGCCGAGCGAGAGCCGGGCCTGGAGCCCCAGCCGGATCCGTGCCGCACCACGGGTCACGCTGCGGCTGAACGCCGTCCGCTCTCGCCTCTCGCTCTCGTGGTCGAACAGCACGGCGGTGCTCGCGTGCAAGCCTTGGCGCTGGCGGGCGGCCACGAGGCGCCGGTGCGCCGCCGCCTCCGCCCTGGCGCGCGAAGTCGCAGGACGCCGCGGCGTCTCCTCCGACTGCGGCGCAGGGCTCGAGCCGTACACGGCTGCCGAGACCGCCTGCACGATGCGGATGTCCCGGCCGGTACGGTCGCGATGCGCCTTGATCGCGTCGAGCCACAGATCCGAGCCCGAACCATCACCGCCGTCGCTCGCATCCAGGGATCCCGACGACCCGCCCCCGGCGCTCACGGGCTCGAGGTGGTAGACCTCGTCCGGGTCGACGTCCTCGAGCACGCGCTGCACCGCCTGGGAGCCGGCCGGAGCCACATGCAACGGAACGGCAGCCAACGATGCCGCGGCCCTCGCCCCCAGATGCTCGATGCCCGCCACCCACCGGAGCGAGGCGCGGCGCACGACGCCGTGCACCTCATATCCCCGCCCCAGCAGCAGCTCAGCGAGAAACGAGCCGTCCTGACCGGCGATGCCCGTGATCACCGCCCGCCTGCCCGAGCCCACCCTCTGCTGATCGTCCGATAGCAACCCCACCGGTCGATGCTCCTCTCGCGGCCTCGAAGCGAGCCTACTCGCTGACGCCCCGGCCGATCGTCACGCGACGACCCACCGAGAAGAGCTAGTGACCGGGACCGAAGAGGGTACCCCGCATCTGCATGGGCTGCGCCCACACCAGGATCTGCATGGCCGTGAACGCCAGCACGAAGCCGAACATGGGCCACATCGCGACGACGCCGCGGCGGCCGAAGTCGCGCAGGCCGATGCGGACCGCCGTCACCAGCGCGAGACCGGCGTACAGCGCGGTCACCACCGCCTGTAGCGGGAACAGCCACCGCGCCGGCATCATGTGGGCCAGGGGCCAGTCCGGCTCCAGACCGACGCCGCGGTAGCTGAAGAAGTGCTCGTAGACCGGCACCGCCGCCGCGGCTCCCGTGAGGAAGTGGAACAGGTAGTGCGCGGCCCAGAAGCCGAAGCCGAGCGCGACCACCACGTACCCCCAGCGTTGGAACGCCTGCCACGGCCTGGCTCCGGCCCCGCCCAGCACGTCGGACCAGGTCGCGACGGCCAGGGTGACACCGAGCCCGATCAGGGTCACCAGGCCGTAGAGGAGCGCGATCAACAGGGCCTCGCTGTGCGTGCCCACCACGCGCGCCACCCAGCCCCCGACGGTGTAGAAGGGGCCGATCATCGCCACCGCGTTCATCACGCCCCAGAATGTCAGCAGCACGCCCAGGAGCATGACGGCCAGGCCGCCCCGCCGCGCCCACGGCGCCCGCACGAGCTCGCGGCCGGGAGCACGCACTCGTAACGCCACGTTGTCGTAGGGACAGGCGCGCACGCAGTTCAGGCACAGCGTGCAGTCCATGTTCGACTCCACGGCGGGAACGAACAGGTTCGTCTCGCAACCCGGGAACGAGCCGCTCCCGTTGGGGTTCGTGATCTCGGCGAGCGGGATGAAGGCGGGCCGTGCCGGCGCGCCGCCAGGGGGCGGTGACGCGGCCGCAAGAGCGGTCTCCCTGCCGTACAGGCACGGCTTGTGCTCGCACGTCCGGCACACGCCGGCGTCGACCGCGCCGATCTGCGTCGGTGAAACGCTGGAGAGCGCGAAGTTGAAGTTGCCGAGGGGACACACGTAGCGGCAGAAGGTACCCGCGGGGAACAGGGCGTCCACGACGAACGCCGCCAGGAAGTAGCCGATCGCCAACCAGGCGGTCAGCCAGGGGCTGGCCCACAGCGAGAACACCTCGTAGCTCCACAGGAAGGCGAGCGTCAGGACGATGACCAGGACCTTGTTGTGGAGCGCGCGCGGCCACGCAAGCGTGACGGGAAGCCAGCGCTCCACCCGCCGCGTCAGCCCGCGGGTGAGCATCAGCGGGCAGGCCGCGCAGAAGGCGTTCCCGAACACCGCCAGCGCGATGACGACGAGGCCGCGGTAGTGCAGCCAGACGCTCGCGGTGGCAACGTTGCGGGGCGCCGTGGGTTGGCCGGTGAGGCCATCGACGATGGCCATCACCGCGAGCAGCAGGAGCGGGACCTGGAAGACCAGCCGGGCGTAGCGCCAGCGCACGAAACGCCGCACGCCCGGCAGACGCAACAGGTCGAAGCCGCGCGGCTGATCCACCAGGGAGCTACCCGCAGGCTCCTGGGGAGAGGGAAACGAGCCCGCCACGCCTCTCATGGCGTCACCTTCTGCCAGCGCGCGTAGACGTGCTCGGGCGACAGCTCACGCGCCCGCTCGTCGGCGACCTGCTTCGCGCTCACGCTGGCGCTCGCTGCCGCAAGCGCATCCGGGTTGCTCCACGAGGCCAGCACGTGGTTCAGGAGCGAAGCGATCTCCTCGTCGGACAGGATCTTCCGCCAGCCGGGCATCTCCTGCCCATAGGCGTAGCTCACGCCGTCCACGGTCAGGTCACCCTTGATGCCGAACAGCACTACGTCGATCAGGGCCTGTCTGCCGCCCTCTCCGGCGGCGGCCACACGGCCCACCTCGCCGTCGAGTGGCGGGAAGGTGGGCGGAGCGGTGATGCCTGAGCCGTCGGCCTGGTGGCAGACCGCGCAATGGGCGTCGTAGAGCGTCGCCCCGTCCGGCGTCGATTGCGCGGCCACGGCCGTCGCGAGCGCCAGCCCCACCAGCGAGGCGAGCGTGAGGAGGAAGCGCCCGGCCATCGTGTCAGCTCCCCCGGAGCAGCAGGTGGTGGAGGTCCTGGGCGATGTGGGCCTGGTCCGAGCCGAGCTGGTCGTAGTTGTAGATGAGAGCGAGCTGGCGCCTAGTGTTCAGCACGTACGCAGCCGACGTGTGGTTGACGAAGTACTGATCGGGGCCGGTCTGATCGGTCTTCTGGTAGGTCACGAAGAACTGCTTGGCGACGGCCGCGATGCTCGCGGGCGCTCCCGATAGGCCGATGAAGGCGGGATCGAAGGCGTGGGCGTACTTCGCCATCGTCGCCGGCGAGTCGCGCTCCGGGTCCACCGAGATCATGACCATCTTGACCCGCGACCGGTCCTTCTCCGGAAGCAGCTTGTGCACCTCCGCCAGGTGCATCATCTCGGTGGGACAGATGTTGGGGCAGTGGGTATAGCCGAAGTAGAGGACCACCACGTCGCCGTCGAAGTCCGAGAGGGATACCGGGCCCGAGGCGCTCTGCAACGTGAAGTCCGCCTCCGTCTTGAGGTGGGTCAACGGCTCCGAAGCGTACTGGTAGGGGGGTCCCCCGAACCACCCTTGCGCCAGGTACACGATGACCGCGACGGCCACGACGGCCGCCCCCCAGAGCACACCCTTCGGTACGCGCTTCACATCCGTTCCCTTTCCCTACGCATGCACCTGGAGACGCTCGCTACTTCCGGACCACCGGCACGCTCACGGTGAGCGGCTCGGCCCCCTCGAACGTCAGCGTCAGCTGGATGGGCTCGCCAACCACCAGGGCCTTCCGCAGGCCCATGATCATGAGGTGATCGCCGCCGGGCTCGAGCACCAGCCGGCCATGCGCCGGCACCACCAGCGCGTCCACCGTGACCATCTCCATCACCGGCCCGGAGGCCGAACCCGTGTCCTTACGCACCGTCTTCATGGGGGCGCATCGCTTCGCCACCGTCGTGCCACCCCCTACCAAGCGCACCGGGTGATCGGTGGGGTTGACCAGGACGCCGAAGAGGGCGGTGTTCGGCACGGTCGGGGGCAGCCACCGGACCCACCCCTGCTGCAGCTCGACGGTGGGCGGGGAGGCCGCGGCGGAGGTCGCAGCGGCGACCGTCAGGAGCGTCAGCACCATGGCGACGGACCTGACGACCGACCTGACGACCCACCCGGCAACCCACCCGTTGTGGGGACTCATCCTCGAACGGGACATCGGCCGCATCGTACCCTGCCGCGCGACCGGAGGGGGCCGATACCCCCGCCCCCCGGCATGCGCCGAACCCTTCACGGGCGCGCTCCGGACGGAGCGTCCCGATCGGGACGCATCCTGGCGAGCATTCCCTTCCAGACGGCCATAGCGGCTCCACCCTCGGCGACCGACGGTGGAGCCGCAGCCCGGGGGGGCGTGGTTGCGCTCCGGGGGCGGTCCGCACCGCAGCGGAGGAGCAGCACACGCATCTTCGCCTTGCAGCACGCCCTGTGTCGACGCGTGCGCCATCCCTCGTGATATCCCCTCCGGGTATCGCTCGTCATCGCGCACGCCCGCGACGACACGGAATCATCGTCCGCATCAGCCTCTTCGTTGCGCGCCCTACCCGGGGACCCCCCGGGGGGTGCTTCACGCCAGCTGCAGGGCTCGAGCCACCCAGGTCACCCCCGCGACCGCCACGAAGGCCACCAGCAAGGGGAGCACCGTGGCGAGCGCCGTCCACTTGAGACTCCGCGTCTCGGACCAGATCGTCCAGATGGTGGTCGAGCACGGGTTGTGCAACACGCTGAACAGCATCAGGTTGACGGCGGTCAGGAGCGTCCACCCCGCTCCGGCGACCAGGACCGTGCGCAGGTCGCCCAGGCCCTCCACCTCCACCATCATCCCGGCGCCGGTGTAGACCATGATCAAGGTCGGCAGCACGATCTCGTTGGCCGGGATGGCCACGATGTAGGCCAGCAGGATGGCGCCGTCCAGCCCCACCACCCAGCCGAACGGCTCCAGCGCCTGCTGCACGCGCTGTGCCAGGCTCACGCCACCGGCCTGGACGTTGGCCAGCAGCCAGATGAGCCCGCCCGCGGGTGCCGCCATCACCACCGCGCGCCACAGCACGAACAGCGTGCGGTCGATGAACGAGGTGTACAGGATCCGCAGCACGTCCGGCCTCCGGAACGGCGGAAGCTCCAGGAAGAAGGTGCTGGACACGCCGCGGAGGACGGTCTTCGACAGCAACCAGGACACCACCAGCGTGACGACCAGGCCGACCAGGGTGACCCCGATGACGGCCCCGGCCGCCACCATCGAGGCCACACCGGGTGAGAACGCGGCGGCCACCAGGGCGCTCGCGATCACGATCAGCGTCGGCCAGCGGCCGTTGCAGGGCATGAAGTTGTTGGTGAGGATGGCGATCAAGCGCTCGCGCGGGGACTCGATGACCCGGGCGGCCACCACCCCCGCCGCGTTGCATCCCAGGCCCATCGCCATGGTCAGCGCCTGCTTGCCGTGCGCCCCCACCCGGCGGAAGAGCCCGTCGAGGTTGAACGCCACCCGCGGCAGGTAGCCGAGGTCCTCGAGCAGCGTGAACAGCGGGAAGAAGATCGCCATCGGCGGCAGCATCACCGACACGACCCACGCGAGCCCCCGGTAGACGCCATCCCAAAGGAAGCCGGTCAGCCACCACGGCGCCTGCAGCGCCTCGAAGGCCGCCCGCCCCCAATGACCCAGGGCGAAGGTGCCCTTGAACAGCATCGCCGAGGGCACGTTTGCGCCGACGATGGTGATCCAGAAGACCAGCGCCAGGCCGCCCACCATCACCAGCGGGCCCCACAGCCGCGACGTCAGCACGCGATCGAGCCGCGCCTGGAAGCTCCGCGCCCCGATGCCGGGGCTCTGCACGACGCGGCCCGCGATCCCCTCGGCCTCCCGGAACAGGCTCTCCACCAACCGGTCCCGGGCCTCGGGCCCGAGCCCGACGCGGAGTCGCTCGGCCTCGGCCAACACCGGGTCCAGCGCACCGGGCCGTGCCGGGCCCGCCTCGCCCAGCAGCTCGCCGCCTGCCAGCCCCTCCCGCACCCGCGGGTCGCCATCGAGCAGCCGCAGCGCGACCCATCGACGGCTCGCCAGCGTGGGGAATGCGGCGTGCAAGGCCTCCGACACGGCAGCGGTCGCCGCCTCGAGCTGAGGCTCCAGCGGCACGGGCCGAGCTGGCGCCTGGCCCCGGTCCGCGACCGTCTCGAGCAGCGTGGCCAGCAGGGTCGCGATGCCCTCCCCCGTGCGCGCGACGATGGGGACGACGGGAACGCCCAGCTCACGCGCCAGGGCCCGATGATCGATGACGATGCCGCGCCGGCGGGCCTCGTCCATCAGGTTCAGCGCCACCACCACGCGGCTCGTGATCTGCAGGATCTGCAGCACCAGGTTGAGGTTGCGCTCGAGGGCGGTCGCGTCGATCAGCACGATCGTGGCGTCGGCCCGGCCGAAGAGCAGGAAGTCGCGGGCGATCTCCTCCTCGGGCGAGTAGGCGAGCAGCGAGTAGGTCCCGGGAAGGTCGACGACCTTGAGGCGCGCGCCACCGATCTCGAAGCCGCCCTCCGCCCGCGCCACCGTCTTGCCCGGCCAGTTGCCCACGTGCTGCTTGAGTCCGGTGAGCGCGTTGAACAGCGTGCTCTTCCCGACGTTGGGGTTGCCTGCGAGCGCCACCACGTGGTCGAAGTCCTGGCCGCGCGCACCGAGGTGGCGTAGGCGCAGAGGGCAGCCCTCGCACGGTCGCGCTGCAGGGGCGGGTGCCCTCATGCCGCTACCTCGTGACCTGTCGCGTCACCCGCCTCGGCATCGCCGAGTCGCGCGACCAGGACGTGACGCGCCTGGTCGCGCCGCAGCGCGATCTTGCTCTGTCGGACCAGGTAGGCGGTCGGATCGTCGCCGAGCGCGTTCTCCAGCACCGGGCTGACCTCGGCTCCCGGCGTGAAGCCGAGGTCGAGCAGCCGCCGCCGCGCATCCCCGCGCAACTCGTTGGTGAGCATCACGACGCGCGCCGGACGGCCCAGCTCGAGCTCGCTCAGGCGCACCATGCCGTGCAGCTCCGCTGCTCCGACGCCGCTGGGCACCACGTCCACCATGGCCGCCGCCAGGGCGCTCAAGTGACGTTCTCCGGTCCCAGCCACGTTGACGCTCACGCCAGTGGCGTC
>JARRMM010000105.1:0-11169 GCA_037386005.1 Deinococcales bacterium
CGTCCAGAAGGTCTACGGCCGCGAGGCCGCGACGGGCTACTACTGCGGGATCTACTTCTTCGATAGCGCGGACGCGCTCGAGCGGTACGTCGGCAGCGAGCTGGCCCGCACGATCCCGTCGGCGTACGAGGTCGTCGACATCCGCAAAGAGCTCTACGACGTCCTCTTCCCGTTGTGGCCCGATCGCGGGCCGTTCGCCGAGGTCGAGCCGGCTTGAAGGATCGGTAGGTTCTGCGTGTTCGCTGGAGGGCCCGGTGGTCCGAAGGGTCAGTGGTCGGCGCACCGGAGCCTGACGAGCTGCAGATCGTGCAGCGCGAAGAAGGGGCCCGTACCACTCCCAGACCACTCGCTTCAATCGTGCTAGCGTTGACGCCATGATTGCCGGGCAGAGACCGGGTCTGGGGCTCGACCTGGGCGGGTCGGGCACGCGCTGGCAGCTGCAGGGGTCCGTGGGCATCGTCGCGAGCGGGAGGCTTCGTCCGCTGGGCGGGCACCTCTACGACCCTGCCGGGAAGGCCGATGCGCAGGAGCTGCTGGACGAGCTCGAGCGGGCCCTGGCGAGCACCGGGTCTTCCGCTCCGGCCGCCGTCGTGGCCGGCGTGACCGGGCTCGCGGAGGGCAGCGAGGAGGCGCGCTGGTTGCAGTCGCAGCTCGCCCGGCGCTGGCGTCTGACGGCGGGGCGGGTGGCCGTCCTGGACGACATCGAGCTGGCCTACCGGGGAGCGTTCCCGGCGGGCGACGGGGTGCTGGTGTACGGCGGCACGGGTGCCATCGCCGTTGGCCGCGGGGTCGATGGACAGCGGCCGCGGGCCGGCGGTCACGGCCCACGGGGCGTCCTGGGGACTCGGCACTGGTTCGCCACCTCTGCGCTGCCGTCGGCGGCGAGGACTGGCAGCGGATCCGCGCGTACGTCTACGGCGGCGGGCGCAGGGCGGTGGCGGCGCTGGTCCCCGCGGTCGTGGCCGCCGCCGGCGACGGGGACCCGCGGGCCGTCGCGGTCCTCGAGTGGGCGGGCGAGGAGCTGGCGCGGTTGGCGCGCCTGGTGCTGGGGCGGATCGGCGAGAAGCGAGTCGGTGAGGCGGGGTCCGCAGACGCTGGCTCCGGAGAGGCCGGCTCCGGAGAGGTTGGGCCCGGCGAGGCGCGTGCCGGCGAGCCGCGGCCCGGAAGCCCGCAGCGCGGGGGCGCCTGGCCCGTGGCGCTCGCGGGCGGGATCGCACACGTTGGCGGGGCGCTCGAGCGAGCCTTCCGGGCCGGGTTGCCGGCGGGCACGCACGCCTTCGTCGTCCACGACGAGCCCGTCGCGACCGCGGCCCGCCTGGCGCTGGGGAAGGCGCGTCGGCCGGCATGAGGCGGCGGACGACGAAGCGTCCTGCCCGGGGCCCAAGACGCTCCACGGCGACGGCGGCGAGCGGCCGGAGGTGACATCGATGGCGCAACGAGACCCGGGCCTGGAGCAGCGGCTCGTCGAGTTGGAGCACGAGCTCCGAGGGACCCTCGGGGTCGTAGCTCACGAGCTTCCCGTCCAGAGCGACGCCGCAGGGGGTCGCAAGGCCCGCGAGGGTGTCGCCTATCGTGCGGATCACGCCTTCCCCGCGGCCTCCACGATCAAGGTGTTCGTGCTGCAAGCCCTGCTGGAGCATGCGGCCGCGGGGCGTCTCGGCTTGGACGACGAGCGGGTGTTGGCGCCGTCGGACCAGGTCACCGGCTCCGGCATCCTGAAGGACCTCACGCCCGGGCGGCGCTACACGCTGCTCGACCTGGCGAGGCTGATGATCACCATCAGCGACAACACGGCCACCAACATGCTCATCGACGCCCTCTGCGTGGAGAGCGTGAACACCTCGATCGCGAGGCACGGCTGGTCGAAGACGCACCTGGCGGGGCTCCTGCAGCGTCCGGACCTCGCGAGTGCAGGCGACACGCGCCGCTCCACCACCTCGCCGGGCGACCTCGCCGATGCGTTCACGCGGTTGTGGCGCGGCGAACTCCTGCCTCCGCCGCTCACCGCCGTCGCCCGGTCCATCTACCGGAAGCAGCAGCGCACGGACCAGCTCGGGCGCTTCCTGCCGTACGACGCGTATAGCACCGAGACGGGCGAGGCCTCGCTGGTCATCGCCTCCAAGAGCGGATCGCCCGGACCTGCGCTTCCACCCCGACAACCTCGGTGCCATCATCGTGGCGAAGGCCTCGCGCCTGGTCTACGAGCGCTTCGGGAGCGCAGCGGGGGCCGGGGCGTGACGGAGCATCAGGTAGCCGGGCGCGTCACGGCGGCGCGACGCCGCGACCGGCCCACGGCCAGCTCCGCGACGATCAGGTTCGGGACCCAGGCGAACCAGGCCACCACCGCGTAGGCCGGGGTGTGCGGCGCCTGGACGGAGGGGCCGTGGCCGGCCGGGAGGTGTCCATCCGCGTTCTCGCCGGCGTCTGCTATGCAGCGTCAGCCTTGCGGGACCTTGACAGCCTGGCGTGATGCCTGCGGGCGAGTCGTTGGTGTTGGCGTGGGTCGGCCGGGCGGTCTCCGGCTGGCGGGGGGATGTGCCATGCATGGGACGCTGAGACGATTCGTGGGCGCCGGCGTAGCTCTCGCCGGTCTGTCCGTGCTGATGGTGAGCTGCAGTCAGGGGAGTGCCCGAGGGTTCGGTGTCGCCTTGTCGCCGGCCCTGCTCAACGTGGTGACGGGCCACTCGGGGACGACGACGGTCACCATCGACCCGGCCACCGAGTTCAACGGGACGCTGCACATGAGCCTCGTGGATGCCGGAGGGCTCCCGATCCAGGGTGTGATCTTGCGTCCGGACAGCGTGGCGGTGCAGGGAGGAACAGCGGTCGCGCAGGCGGTTGAGGTCGACTTGGCCGGAACCGCCCTGCCCTTGAGCGCGATCGTCGAGCTGCGTGTCTCGAACGGGACGCTGACGCAGAGCGCGGCGCTGGCCCTGCAGATCACCTACTGCGGCACGTTATCGAGTGCGGTGAGCTACCCCGTGGGCGTCAACCCGAGCTCGGTGGCGGTGGGGGACTTCAACGGTGACGGCCGGCCGGACATCGTCACCTCCAACACCTATGCAAACGACGTCTCGGTGCTGCTGGCGCAGTAGCGGCGCGGGCGGCTCCGACTTGCCGTCGTTCATGGAGTGCGGTGAAGCGCTCGGCCCGGGCGCGCTAGAGTGCATGCCATGCTCGACCTCGCCTTCGTCCGCTCGCAGGTCCCCGCCCTCTCCGGCGACTGGACGTACTTCGACAACGCCGGCGGCTCGCAGACGCTCGTAGGCGTCGCGGAACGCGTGCGCGACTACCTGCTCAGCACCAACGTGCAGCTCGGCGCCAGCTACCAGGTGTCCCGGCAGGCCGGCGAGCGCGTGGCCGAAGCCACGCGAGCCGTCGCGGCCTCGATCCATGCGGTGGACGAGCACGAGGTCGTCATCGGCCCGAGCACCACCCAGCTGCTCGCGAACCTGGCGCAGGCGATGCGCCCCCAGCTCGCTGCGGGCGACGAGGTCATCGTCACCAACTGCGATCACGAGGCGAACATCGGGCCGTGGGTGCGCCTGGCCGACCAGGGCGTCACGGTCAAGACGTGGAAGGTCGACCCGGACACGCTGGAGCTGCGCCTGGAGGACCTCGAGCGGCTCATGACCGGGCGCACGAAACTGGTGAGCTTCACGCACGCGTCCAACATCCTGGGCACCATCAACCCCGTGGCCGACATCACCCGCTTCGTGCACGAGCGCGGCGCGCGGGTCTGCGTCGATGCCGTGTCGTACGCACCCCATCGGGCGCTGGACGTGCAGGCGTGGGACGTGGACTACTACGTGTTCAGCAGCTACAAGGTCTACGGCCCGCACCTGGCGGTGCTCTACGGCAAGCGCGAGCTGCTCGAGGGGCTGGCCACCATCAACCACTTCTTCGTGCCGTCCGATGACGTCCCGCGGAAGCTGCAGCCGGGCGGGGTGAACTACGAGCTGACCTACGGCCTGCTGGGCGTGACGGAGTATCTGGAGGCGCTGGCCCGGCACCATGCCGCAGAGCCGGCGGGCAGCCTGCACGGGCGCGTCCGCCAGGCATTCGAGGTCATGGCCGAGCAGGAGGAGGTGCTGGCCGCGCGGCTGCTCGCGTACCTGCGCGGCAAGCGCGGCGTGCGCATCTACGGGCACCCCCAGCCGGACCGTGCGACGCGCGTCCCGACGGTCAGCTTCACCGCCGAGGGGCACGACCCGGCCGCGCTCGCGAGCCACGTGGACGGCGCCCGCATCGGCATCCGCTACGGCGACTTCTACGCGCGGCGCCTCATCGAGGCGCTGGGCCTGGGCGAACGCAACGGCGTCGTGCGCGTATCGAGGGTGCACTACAACACCCTGGACGAGGTGGACGCGCTGATCGAGCGGCTCGACGAGCTGCTCTGAGGACCTGCACGCCCGGGATGGGTCCCGAGTCCGCTCCGAGGGGTCGGAGTTCAGGGGCTGGAGGGAAGATCGGTCGCCCCTTCGAGGTTCGTGGAGAGGAACGGCAGCACGATGTCGTGCACGCGGACTGCGATCTCCTCCCCGTGCGTCCCCTCGTACACCGCGAAGCGGTGCGGCACACCCGCCTCGCTCAGGGCGCTCGAGAATGCGGTGGCGTTGGAGAGGATCGATCCGCCATCATCGGTGGCAGCGTCGAGGGCCACGCCACGATATTGGGCGAGGTTGGCGGCGTAGGTCCCGACCAGGGCCAGGGGTGAGTGCTCGAGCCAGCGCTCCCAGACGGCGTCGATGCGATGCGGCTTCCCGTCCACGAGGTCGTACGGGAGGTCGACGAAGGCGGGCGGATTGCCGGGGTCGGGCGAGAAGGCCGCTGCCATGGCGAAGCTGACGTGACTCGAGGTGGGGCGCTCCCCTGCGGTAAGGGCCTGGCGTGCGGCGAGGAAGGCGAAAGGAGACAGGTCCAGGTCGATGTCGGCGTGCTCGAAGCCCAACGGGAAAGGGCTCATGCCGTAGACGGCGCGGTAGGTCTCCGGATGGCGCATCGCCAGGTAGAGGGCGCCGTAGCCGCCCATACTGAAGCGCGCGATGGCGCGGCTCTCCGGCCGGGGCAGCGTTCGGACGTGGCTGTCGACGTAGTCGACCAGTCCGGCCGTGATGAAGTCCTCCCAGTTGCCCGACGTCGGCGAGTTGGTGTAGAAGCTACCGTCGTAGGCGTTCGAGGCGTGGGGCATGACGAGAATCATCGGTTGGATGCGTCCCCGGGCGATGAGATCGTTGGCGATCTTCTCGACGTCGAGATCCGGGATGTAGCCTTCGGCGAGCCACATGCCGTCCGTCGCACTGTAGCCGTGCAACAGGTAGACGGTAGGGTAGCGGGCGTCGGGATGCTCGTCGTAGCCGGCAGGCAGATAGAGGCTGACGTGGCGGTCCGGAGAATCCCCGAGCAGGTTGCCCTCCAGGGCCCTGGCGTGGACCGTCACGTGTTCGATCCTTCCGCCCTGGGCGAAAGCGCTCGTAGCGCTCAGCAGCCCGGCGAGAAGGAAGCCCCCGACCCATGCTCGATGTGTCATAGAGTGCCCCCACTTCTGCGAGCCGGAGGCGAGACCGATCGAGCGAGATCGGGATGGACGGGAACGTTGCGATGACGCGAGGTGTGGACCGGGACTCGCCTACGGTCGCGCGGCGATCCCCACGGCGTCGCGGCTGGGAGCGTGCGAGCCGCTCCTGGTCAGCGGTCCGTGTATGGACCCAGCATAGGTCCCTCACGGTCGCTGCTACCGTGACAGGTCGGTCGGGGGCGGAGCAGGAGCTCGCCGTCTGCCTGGTTCGCCCCAGGGCTTCACCGCGTCAGGGAGCAAACGCCGTGTCCACGGACGGACGCCCACATCGATGCCGGGACGATTGCGCAGGGTTGAGGACGCACGCCACGGTCGCTCCCGGATCGGTGACGTCAGCCCTCGTGCTCACCGTCGAGCCGTTCGTGAGCGCAGGGAACGTGTCCGAGGGCCTGCCGCTCCCGCCATGCCCCGAGCCATGAGCGTGTGAGCGGTGCGATGGGGGCCTCCTCGAGGAGCCTCTGCCCTCAGTCGAGGGTCTGGAGCTGTGTGGCTGGGTCGTCGGAGCGTCCGGCTTCGCGATGTCCCTCGCCCTGCGCCTCGACCGACCGCGCGACGGGGCGCGGCCGCCGATCGACCTGCAGGTCGAAGATGTCGGGGCGGCCGTAGTGCCCGGCGACGTCGAGCTGGTATCGGGAGCCGCGCCACGAGGCCGGGTCGAGCTCGGCGTAGAGGATGCCCTCCTCCTCGTGCAGGGGGCCTGCCAGCATCTTCCCGTCGGGGTCGACGATGGCGCTGTCGCCCGGATTGAGCCAGGCGACGTCCGGAAGGTGCCGTGTGAAGTCGTAGCCCTCAGGGATGAGGTCGCGGTGGAAGGGGATGCAAGCGCTCACCACCGTCACTCGCCCCTCCTTGGCGACGTGGCGCAGGGTACTCAACCACGGTTCGCCACGGTCCCAGGTGGGCATCGCCAGGATCTCGGCGCCCCAGGCGTAGAGCGCGTAGCGCGCGAGCGGCATGTAGTTCTCCCAGCAGATGAGGCTCCCTAACCGGGCCTCGTCGAGCTCGACCACGTCGAGCGTGCTGCCGTCGCCGGCGGCGTGGATCAAGCGTTCCGCCACGGTGGGCACCAGCTTCCGGTGGCGGGAGCGCAGGTGACCGCTGGCATCGAACACCAGAACGGTGTTGAAGAGGCTGGCGCGGCTCGCCTCCTGGTTGACCTCGTTGACGCCCATCACGACGTTCACCCCCGCATCGCGGGCGGCCTGCCCCAGGCGATCGGTGACCGGGCCCGGCACCGTGACGGCGTTGTCGAGGAGCTCGGCGTAGAGAGGCCTGAGCTCCCGGCTCGCGAAGGGCGGGACGAACCAGGACCAGAGCGGGTAGGTCGGAAGGAAGCACTCGGGAAACACGGCCAGTCTTGCCCCCTGCGATCCCGCCTCGTGGATCAGCTCGCAAGCCTTCTCCAGACTGGCCTCGAGGTCGAGGAAGCGGGGTGCGGCTTGCACGGCAGCCACGACGAACGGCGAACGCGACGACTCGGACACGGCGACCTCCCATGGGGCGTGCGGACGGCGGATGGGCCACGGAGCGGCGGGTCTGCTCTGACGTGCGGGTCCGTCAAGTATGGGGGTGGCGAGCCACCCCGTCAACCCGGACGCGATCGTTGCGAGCGGCGCCGAGGCGTATGCTCGTCGCACGCGTGCGCGCTCGCGACAGGGTGACCGGCCCCTGGGGAGGTGGCGGTGCCCATCGTCGTGGTTGATCGGTCGCACGCGCAGGAGGTCGACCATGACGCGATCCAAGGACTTCTCACCCGTGAACGATCCCGCTGCATGGCCGGAGGATCTCGATGCCCTGGTCGCTGCGCCCGACCATCACACCCTCCTGTTCGAGACCGATAGCGTTCGTGTGCTCGACACCCTCATCCGCGCCGGCGACAAGACGCCGGTCCACACACACCGTTGGCCTGCCGTGATGGTGCTGCTCGAGTGGAGCCCGTTCGTGCGCACCGACGATCAGGGAGCCGTGCTCGTGGACTCCCGCCAGGTGCCGGCTCTGGCCTCGCCGGCAGCGGCGCTGCCATCGGACCCGTTGCCGCCCCACGCCCTTGAGAACGTCGGAGACAACGACATCCACATCATCAGCGTGGAGTTGAAGCGCTGACTCCTTGGCCGGCGTGCTCATCGGTGGAGGGGCGACGCGATCCAACCGGGAGCGTCGCAGTCAGTGGGGACGGATGATCACCTCTCGGCCACTGGTCGTCTCTCCGTAGAAGGAGCACCAGACGGGTGCGTAGCCGAAGTACAGGTCCCCCGCGGCATACCAGAGCGTCACGTGCCGGACGTCGCCCGCGTAGAGCACCGTGCTTCCCGTCAGGTGCGTCATCGACCAGGGGAAGTCGTCCTCCGCGCAGGAGGCGTCGATGATCAAGGTGCCTAGGTCCTGCCCCGTGGTCAGGCCGTAGAGATCCACGGACGCGACGTCGTACCGGACGACGGTGAAGTAGTCGTAGTGGGCGTGCAGCTCCTCCGGTGCGGTCGTGATGATGACTTCGCAGCCGGCCAACAGTGCGGAGAGGGTGACGAGGCCGAGGACGAATCAGCGGTGGCGCCTCAGGCGGCCCATCGTGCTGTCATGCTAGCGCTCCGTCGGCCGCCTCGCCATGACGCCCGGTGCCGCCAAGCCTCTCGCTGCAGCCTTCGCCCCCTCCCTGGAGTGCCGCCCGGCTCTTCCCGCGCCGCCGCACCGGGTCTCGGGCACAGGTCGGTGCCCCTGCGTCGATGGGTCTGGCTAAGGGGTACCGATCGTGGCCTCTCCACCGCCTTCCAGCGCATCCGACAGGAAGGGCAGCGCCACCGAGCCCATCCGCTGCTCGACCATGTTGAAGTAGTCGCCGGGGTAGACCTCGAACCTGTGCGGGATACCCGCCCGTGTGAGTGCGTCGTGGAAGGCCTGCGTCTCAGCCACGACGTCATGGGACTGGTCGTTCGTGCCGGCGTCGATGCCGAGCGCGCGCAGGCTCAGGAGCTGCGGACGGTGGCTCTCGGTCATGGCCATCGGGGTGTGCGCTACCCATGCGTCCCACACAGTGCTCTGCTGCTCGAGTTGGCCGTTCACCAGCTCGTAGGGGAGGTCCACGAAGTACGGCTCGTGCTCAGGGTTCGGCGAGGCAGCGGCTGCCATCGCCAACTGGGCCTGGCTCATGTACGAGGGCGAGGCCACCCCAAGCGCGCGATCCGGTGCCAGCATCGCGAACGCGTCGCGCGAGTACAGGGCGCTCTTGTCGGGATCCACGAGCGCCGTGTTCAACGGGCTCATGGCGTACGCCGCGCCGAACACGTCGGGATGCTTCATGGCGAGCGTGAGGGCTCCCGTGCCTCCGACGTCCATCCCGGCGACGGCGCGGCCCTGGGGCCCAGCCACCGTGCGGTAGTGGTCGTCGACGTAGCCCACCAGATCGGTGGTGATGAAGTCCTCCCAGTTGCCGCAGACCGGGGAGTTCGCGTAGAAGCAGGCTCCGTACCGGGTCGACGCGTCCGGCATCACCAGGATCATCGGCTGGATCGTTCCGGCCGCGATGAGCGTGTCGGCCAGCGCGGGGATGTTCCTCTCCATCAGTGTGCGCGGCAACCAACTGTAATCGCCGCCCCCGAGACTGTGGAGCAGGTACACCACCGGGAAGGTCGCTCCGGTGGCCTGGTCGTAGCTGGGCGGTAGGTAGACGCTCACCGGACGATCGGTGGGCGTGCCGAGCAGGTTGCCCACCAGGCTCGGGCCGGGGACCACCACCGAAACGACCTGGCCCTTCGCGGCAGGAGCCTCCTGCGCGAGGGCGCCGGTCGCAACGACGATCGCTGCTGCGAGCAAGGAACCCAGGAGCACGTGGCGTGTCATTGCACTCATCCCCCCTCTGCCACCGCGGGTTCGAAGGCGGGTGGGTGACGGGTGCGGCGGCAGATGCCCGGTCGCCTCGACGAGCGACCGGCTCACGTCGCCGGCGACGAGGATGCCCGATGCGTCTCCCCCTGCTCGCATCGTGCGCTCCCGACGGACGTGTTCGACGGAAGTGTAGGCGCCGGGTGTGAACCCGGCCAGAGCCAATCGTCCCCCGCTCCCAGGGGTGGCCGAAGTGCCGCGCACCACCGACGCCCGCCTAGGGCAGCACGTTCCCCGCTGCCAGGTAGATGGCGTACCACTCCTCACGCGTCAGGCGCACGTCGGCCGCCTGGCAGCACTGGTGCAGGCGCCCGACGTTCATCGTCCCGATCACGGGTTGCATGTGTGCCGGGTGCCGCAGCAGCCAGGCGAGGGCGATGGTGGTGGTGCTGAGGCCGTGGCGCTCGGCCACCTCGTCGATCGCCCTATTGAGCTCGGGGTACGCATCGCTGCCGAGGAACACCCCCTCGACGAAGCCGTACTGGAAGGGGGACCAGGGCTGGACGGTGATGTCGTGCAAGCGGCAGTAGTCCAGGACGTAGCCGTCGCGGTCGACGGCGTCGTCGTCGAGCATGTTCACGTGCAGCCCGCTGGCGATCATCGTGGCGTTGGTGAGGCTGAGCTGGAGCTGGTTCGCCACCAGTGGCTGCCGGACGTAGCGCTCGAGCAGCTCGATCTGGCGAGGATGGTGGTTGCTCACGCCGAAGTGCCGGACCTTACCCTCGCGTTCGAGCTGGTCGAAGGCCTCCGCCACCTCCTCGGGCTCCATCAGGGCGTCGGGGCGGTGCAGCAGCAGCACGTCGAGGTAGTCGGTCTTCAGGCGCTTCAGGATGCCGTCGACCGAGGCCAGGATGTGCTCCTTCGAGAAGTCGTACATGCCGTCGCGGATCCCGCACTTGGACTGCAGCAGGACCTGTTCGCGCACGGACGCGTCCATGCCGATGGCGTCGGCGAAGATCTCCTCGCAGGCGCCATCGCCGTAGATGTCGGCGTGGTCGAAGAAGTTCGCGCCTTCCTCGAGCGCGGCGTGCACGAAGCGCTCGGCGTCGCGCTTCTCCAGGGTGTTGATGCGCATGCAGCCGACCGCTACGACGGGTACGTCGAGGTCACTGGTTCCGAGCTTCATCGTTCGCACGGCGTGGTCCTCCTTCGGGTCCGTGAGCCGAGATCCTGCTCGCAAGCCTCCGTCGGGCGGAGGGATGCGAGAGGACCGCTAGGGCGGCCGCCCCGCAACGCCGTCGCCACGGCGAGCGCTGCTGGGGCGCCCGCTCACCCTACCGCTCGCTCCGTCCCTGCCGACACCGTTGACGACCCCCGTGTGCAGCCGCCCGCGCGGGTTCGCGTGGCGAGCGCTACGCTGGTCGCGTCCTGTAGGAGGGGCACGCCTATGCGCACCACCATCCGCGTCATGACCGTGGTGGCCCTGCTGGCCGCCGGATCCGCCTTCGCCTTCAAGTGGAACCCGGACGCGTTCCCGACCGGCAGCCACAGCTACACCTGGGAGATGACCGTCGATAGCGGTGATGGACCCCAGTCGGCGACCATCACCGTCGACATCACCCAGAAGGGCGACAGCTACGACACGGCCACGACCCTCAAGTCCACGCAGACGGGCGTCGCCCACGACGACCTCAGCAGCGCGGTGCTGGGGGGCTCGATGACGGGCGCACTGCCATCGTCCATCTCGAGACGCATGACCACGCACTCGTGTCCGG
>JARRMM010000106.1:0-15245 GCA_037386005.1 Deinococcales bacterium
GCGGAGCTCCGCCCGTTCCGCCTCGTCGACCGGGTTGTCGAGCAGATCGAGCTCATCGGGCAGCGCGAAGGCGATCCTCTCGTCGCCAGCGCCCAGCCACATCAGGCCGGTCTCGTCTGCGAGCGCGTCGAGTCGACGCGGGTCGTAGCCCCGCACCCGCGCTGGGAGGACCTCGCCCTCCCACAGGCCCGCCGGCGCCGGGAGCCCCAGCAGCGGCTCGAGCGCTTCGCTCGGGGACGCGTCGTGCCCCACCCGCTGCCGGTCGGCCAGGAAGGGTTGGAGCGCCTCCGCAGGCAGCGGTTCCAGGGCGGGCACCCGCTCGCGCCGCAGCATTCGCAGCAGCGTCTGAAGGTTCTCGGCGTCGCACACCTCGTCCGCGGCGGCCGAGGTGATGCCGCCCCGCACCACCTGCTCGGTCTCGATCAGGGCGTCCAGCACGGCATCGAGCTCGGCGGCTCCGAGGCCCCACACGCGGCGCAGTGTGACCGTGTCGACCGGCCCGTAGGCCTGCAGCCAGGCGCCGAGCAGGCGTTCGATCTGCCCCGGCTCGCCCGGCTCCAACGCCATTCCGAGCGCCGCGCGCAGCCGATCCTCGTCCTCCAGGGCGATGACGGCCGGATGGTCGGCGCCCGGTGGCTCGAGCCAGGTCAGCGGCCCGTCGAGAGCGTCGAGCGGATCGAAGGGTAGCTGCTCGGCCAGGGCTCGCCACTCGGGTTCCGGCACCAGCACCCGCTCCTTGACCCAGTCGAAGAGCTCGCGCACCGACTCGGGGGCGTAGCCGGGCTCGAGCCGCTGCCGCTTGCGCTCGAAGCGCGCCACCAGCTCCCGGTCGATGAGGGGACGCAGCTCGGGTGAGCGCGCCACCTCGGCCAGCAGCTCCTGGCTCAGCCCCGAACGGGCTCCGGGCAGTCCCGACGGCGTGTCGTCCATGTACATGTAGGTGTTGGTCTGCCCCCAGACCAGCGAGGCCGCGAAGGGGCTCGCCTCGGCCGTCGACGCGAAGCCCACGCGGATCTCGCCCCGAGCCAGCTCGGCCAGCCGCTCGCGCAGCACCGGCAGGTCGAAGGCGTCGTGCAGACAGGTGCGCCAGGCCTCCAGCAGGATCGGGAAGTCCGGCGTACCCCACACCGCGCTCAGCAGCTTCTGCGCGCGGAGGCGCGTCACCCACAACGGCAGGCGCTGCTGCGGGCCTGCGCGCGTGACCAGCAGGGCCCGCCCCGCGGCTTCGCGGAAGCGCGCTCCGAAGAAGCCGCTGCGCTCCAGCCCGGTGTGCAGGAGCGCGTCGAGCCGCTCCCCGTCCACGAGCTCCAGCAGCGAGGCGGGGTCGGCGTCGGCGGGGAGCAGCACGCCCACGGCCGCGTTGCCCGGCACGACCTCCAGGTGGTGGCCGTACCGCTCCTCCCAGGCCGCCGCAAGCGCCAGCGCGAAGGGGCGGTTGACGCGCCCACCCCAGTGCGTGTGCAGGATCACCTGCAGCGCCTCCCCCTCGCCCCAACCCGCCTCGACGCGCTCGACCAGCAGGTGGTGGCGGTGGGGGAGCGATGCCGACGTCGTCGCCCGCTGCCGCTCGAGGTAGCCGGCGATGGCCTCGGCGGTGGCGCGGTCGACGGGGAGGGCCTCGGCCAGGCGCTGCGCTCCCTCGCCCGCCGCGAGCCATCCCTCCGCCCGCTCCAGCAGGCTCGCCACCAGCTCCGCGAAGTGGCCGTCGCGGTCGAGCGCCTCGCCCTTCCAGAAGGGGGCGCCCGACGAGCGGGCGGCCGGCAGCACCAGGACGTCGTTGTGGCTGATCGACTCGATGCGCCAGGTCTGGCTCCCGAGCGTGAACACGTCGCCGACCCGCGCCTCCCACACGAACTCCTCGTCGAGCTCGCCGATGCGGGCGCGGCTGCTGGCGTGGCGGAGCTGGTAGTACCCCCGGTTGGGGATGGTGCCGCCGGAGGCGTACAGCGCCTGCAGCGCCCCGCGGCGCGCCTCGACGGTGTTCTCGAGGCGATCGATGGAGAGCCGGGGACGGAGCTCGCGCACGCGGGTGTCCTCGAAACGGCCCGCCAGCATCTCCAGCACCAGGTCGAACTCGCGGCGCAGGAGCTCGTGGTAGGGCCAGCTCTCCCGCACCGCCGCGTAGAGCTCGTCGATGTCCCAGCTTCGGAGCCCGGTCATGGAGACGAGGACCTGTGACAGCACGTCGAGCGCGCCGTGCACGGGCCGGATCTCCTCGATGTCGGCGCGTGCCACCGCCTGCGCCAGCACCGCGCCGTCGACGGCATCCTGCCCGAACGTCGCGAGCAGCACGCCGCGGCTGCTCTCGCCGACCCGGTGCCCCGCCCGCCCCAGGCGTTGGAGCGCGGCGGCGACGGAGGGCGGCGCCTGCACCAGCACGACCTGCTCGACCGCGCCCACGTCGATGCCGAGCTCCAGACTGGCGGTGGCCAGGATCGCCCGCAGCTCGCCCGCCTTCAGACGCCGCTCCACCTCCAGGCGCAGCTCGCGCGACAACGCACCGTGGTGGGCGTAGGCGATCGGCGTCGGCTCGTCCTGGTTGAGGAGCATCGCGAGCCGCTCTGTGAGGGCGCGGTTGTTGCAGAACACCAGGGTCGAGCGCACGCCCTCGAGGCGGCGCTTGAGGTCGCGGACCACCGCCGGCCAGATGGAGCCCTCCACCGGGTCCTCGGGCCTGCGCTCGGGGAAGGCGACCGTCAACTCGTAGCGCTTGGGCATGGCCGCCTCGACGATGCGCACCTTGCGGGGCTCGTAGTGGGAGGCGGCTCCGTGCCCGCTCCGCCGGTAGCCGCCCGTGAAGCTCGCCACCCGCTCGAGCGGCCGCACGGTGGCGGACAGCGCGATGCGCTGCAGCTCGCCGGAGAGGGCGGTGAGGCGCTCGACCGCGGTGATCAGGTGCGTGCCGCGCTTGCTGCCTGCCACGGCGTGGATCTCGTCCAGGATGACGGTGCGAAGGTCGCCCAGGAGCCCCTCGCCTCCGCGGCTGGAGAGCAGCAGGTTGAGGCTCTCGGGCGTGGTGATGAGGATCTCCGGCGGCCGCTTCAGCATGCGGCGGCGTTCGCTCTGGGGCGTGTCGCCGCTGCGCGTGGACACGCTCAGCTCGGGGAAGGGGACCCCGGCGGCCTCGAAGGTTCGTCGCAGGCCGGCGAGCGGCACGAGCAGATTGCGGCGGATGTCGTTGTTGAGCGCGCGGAGCGGGGAGACGTAGAGGACACGCGTCCGGCCGGGCTGCCAGGCCCCGGTCACGAGCCGGTCGAGCGCCAGCAGGAAGGCGGTCAGCGTCTTCCCGCTGCCGGTAGGGGCCGTGATCAGAGCGTGTTCGCCGGCGGCGATGACGGGCCAGGCCGCCTCCTGGACCGGCGTCGGCTCACCCACCGCGTCCAGGAACCACCGCCGGACCAGCGGATGGAACGGGGCGAGCGCGTCGGCCACGCCCCGAGTGTAGCTCGGCGCCGCTCGCGGGCCGCGCGGGCGGGCCGCGTGGGTCAGAGCGCCGGCGCTCGTGGCGGGCGCCGGGACGGACGCCTCTGCCCGCACGGCGGTTCCGGCCGCTACGGTGGGATGAGGATCCGTTCCCGCTCCCAAGCTTCCTGGTTCCGTCGGCCCTTCGTGGGGCGGGGCGGGCCGCCTCGTCGGCGGCCCGGGGAGGAGGGCGGCATGGCGCACGGACAGCAGAGCCGACAGCGGTCCGGCAGCGGGCGCCGGCGTCGGACGCGCGGGTCGCACGGTGCTCCCGGCGCGCGGCAGGAGGCCGAGCGAGCTCCCGTCCCGCGGCAGGACGAGGCGCCGGCGGACGTCGCCCTCGACGAGGCGCTGGAGGAGACCTTCCCGGCGAGCGACCCGGTCGCCATCGCGATCCCGGAGACCGCCAACCCTCCCGGGTCGTCCGGCGCGGCGCCGTCGCCTCGCCGGCGGCGTCGCCAGCGCGAGCGGGAGCGGCGATGACGCGCGGTGGCGGCCTGGAGCCGTTCTACTCGCCCGAGCGCGTCGCGCGTGAAGCCACGCTGGCGGAGCCGTCGCCCCGGGGCGAGCGGCTGGTGGTGAGCTGCCGTTCGGGAACCCGGCTGGCGAGGGCGGTGGTCGACCGCTACCGAGGCCTCCTCGCACAGGAACGGTCGCACCACCGCATCGATCACCTGGCCGACATCGACTTCCAGTTCTCGGACACGGAGAGCTGCGTGCGGCTCGAGCGTCATGTAGGAGGCGCCGACGTCTTCCTGTTCCAGTCGCTGCTCGACCTCGCTTCGGGGCGCAGCGTCGACGAGAACACGGTGGCGTTCCTGCTCGCGACCGATGCCTGCCGCACCTGGGGCGCCGCCCACGTCACCGCCGTGCTCCCGTACCTGACCTATGCGCGCCAGGACAAGCCGACGCGCGACCACCGCGAGCCGACCAGTGCTCGCCTCATGGCCGACCTGGCGCTGGAGGCGGGCATCGACCGGCTCGTGACGGTGCACCCGCACATCGCGCACTTGCCGGGCTTCTACGGCCGCATCCGGGTCGATGCGATCTCGCCGCTGCCCTACCTCGTCGACGCCTTCCAGGAGCTGCGGGGACGCAGCGACGCGATCGTGGTGGCGCCCGACGTGGGCGCGTCGAAGCTCGTGGCCGACGCGGCGCAGGCGCTCGGCCTGCCCGCGGCGATCGCCGTCAAGGCACGGCCGCGGGCCGAAGAGGCGGTGACGGCGGAGCTGATCGGATCGTTCGAGGGCCGTCGCGTCGCCCTGGTGCTCGACGACATGATCGCCAGCGGCGGCACCGTGCGGGCACTGCTCCGTCGCCTCGCGGAGGAGACGGAGGTGCGGGAGGTGCACCTCGGCGTCTCGCACAACCTCGGCCTGGACATCGCCCGCGAACGTCTCCTCGAGCTGCAGGCCGACTACGGCCTGGTCGACGTGGTCGTGACCGACAGCGTCCCACAGACGGAGGCGTTCCTCGAGCTGCCGTTCCTGCGCGTGGTCGAGCTGGCCGACGTGCTGGCTCGCACGCTCAACCGCATCCACCACGACCGACCCGTGAGCTCGCTGGTCCGGGAGCCCGAGGCGACCGCGGATCGCGTGGAGCCCGTCGGCTGAGCGACCGGAGGGCCGCCGGCTCCGCCCGGAGGATCAGGGGAAGATGGCGCCGAGCAGGTCGAGCGTCGCGACGGCGGCCAGGTACGCGGTGGCGCCGTTCGGGTCGACGAGCGGGTTGGTCTCCATCACGTCGAAGGCGATGATCTCGGTGCGCTCCGCGACCTGTTGGAGCAGCCTCCGCACCTCGGGGTAGGCGAAGCCGCCGGGCTCGGGCGAGGACACGCCGGGCGCGATGGAGGGGTCGAAGCCGTCCATGTCGAGCGTCACGTAGCACCGCTCCATGCCGGCCACCGCCTCCAGCGCGCGGCCCCAGTGTGCCGGGTCGCGCATCTGCTCCCGCGTCAGGACGAGGTTGCCGCGCGCGCGCGCTTCGCGGTAGGCCGCCTGCGACGTGCGGGCGCCGCGGATGCCGACCTGCACGATGCGTCCCACGCCGGGCGCCTCCGCCGCGCGCCGGAGCGGGCTGCTGCTGGTATCACGGCTCCCCATCACCTCGTCGGTGACGTCCAGGTGGGCGTCGATCTGGAGGATGCCGAAGTCCCGGTGCTCCGCCAGCGCGCGCACCGCGGCGCCGGTCGCCGAGTGGTCGCCCCCGATCAGCACCGGGAAGGCGCCGGCCCGGTCCAGTGCCGCCACGCTGGCCTCCACCCGCGCCAGGCTGGCGCCAGGCTGGCTGCGCAGCACGTCGACATCGCCGGCGTCGACCATGCGCTTGCCGCTGAGCACCACGCGGTCGCGCTCCACGTCGAACAGGCCTCCCTCGGGGATCGGCCCCAGCCGCGTCGACGCCTCGCGCACCGCGCGGGGACCGAAGCGCGCGCCAGGACGGTAGCCGACGCCGAGGTCGTGGGGCACCCCGAGGAGTGCCACCGCCCCCTCGCACGCCTCGAAGCGCTGCACCAGCGGAGCCTTGAAGAAGGTGGCGATCCCGGTGGGTGAGAGGTCGGCCGGGTAGCGCTCGCTCATCGCCAGCCGCTCCGTTCCCACGCCACCCGGCCGCCGGCGATGACGCGTTCGGCCAGGTTGGTGCCGTAGTGGTAGGGGAGGTAGGCGTAGCCGGGGGCGTCGTAGAGCACCAGGTCGGCGCGCTTGCCGGCCTCGATGGAGCCGACCTCGTCGGCGAGGTCGAGGGCGTGGGCGGCGTTGATGGTCGCGGCCACGATGGCCTCCTCGGGGGAGAGGCGGAGCTGCAGGCAGGCCAGGTTGAGGACCATCTGCATCGATTCGGTGGGGCTCGAGCCCGGGTTGGCGTCCGTGGCCAGCGCCAGCGGCACGCCGGCGTCGACCATGCGCCGCGCCGGCGCATAGGTGCTCCCCATCAAGCTGAAGGTGGTGCCGGGCAGCAGCACCGCCACCACGCCGGCCGTCGCCATCCGCTCCAGCCCGCGATCCGAGGCGTACACGAGGTGATCGGCGGAGGCGGCCCCGAGCTCTGCGGCCAGCTCGGCTCCCCCCACGCTGGCGAGCTCGTCGGCGTGCAGCTTGGGGCGCAGCCCGGCCACCGCGCCGGCCTCGAGGACGCGCCGGGACTGCGCCACCGTGAACACCCCTTCCTCGCAGAACACGTCGCAGAAGGCGGCCAGGCCGGCGTCGGCCACGGCGGGGATCATCTGCTCCACGACCCGCTCGACGTAGCGTTCAGGGTCGTCGGCGTCTTCGGGCGGAACGGCGTGGGCGCCCATGAAGGTGGCCACCGTCTTGACGGAGTGGCCGCGGCCGGCACGCCGCGCGGCCCGGAGCTGTTTGAGCTCGGTGTCCGTGTCGAGGCCGTAGCCGCTCTTGATCTCCAGTGTGGTGGTGCCGTAGCTCAGGGCGGTATCGAGGCGCGCGCGGGTGAGCCGCGTCAAGGTGTCCTCGTCGGCCGCCCGCGTGGCCTCGACGGTGCTGAGGATGCCGCCGCCGGCGTGCAGGATCTCCAGGTAGGAGGCGCCGGCCAGACGCAACGGGAGCTCGCCCTCGCGGCTGCCGGCGAACACCAGGTGCGTGTGCGGGTCGACGAGGCCGGGCAGCACGGTCTTGCCGTGGGCGTCGATCACCTCCGCGCCGTCGGCGAGGGAGATCGAGCGCTCGACCTCCACCGTGGGTCCGGCCGCGAGCACGCGGTCGCCAGCCACCGCCACGGCGCCGTCGGCGACGACGCCGAGCTCGCGCAGGCGCGCCCCGGCCGCGGGACGTCGGCTGTGCCCCGCGACGGTGACGAGCTGGTCGGCGTGCCGGACGAGCAGGGTCGCGTGCCGCTCGGGGCCGGTCGCAGCCTCGGCCGCCACGCTCAGCCCTCGTCGGCGGGGAGCATCGGCAGGTCGATGCCCTTCTCCCGCGCCGTGCGGATGGCCTCCGGGTAGCCCGCGTCCGCGTGCCGCATGACACCGCTGCCGGGGTCGGTGGTGAGCACGCGCCGCAGGCGCTCCGCGGCCTCCGGCGTGCCGTCGGCCACGACCACCATGCCGGCGTGGATGGCGTAGCCGATGCCGACGCCGCCGCCGTGGTGCACCGACACCCAGCTCGCGCCCGCTGCGGTGTTGAGCAGCGCGTTCAGGATCGGCCAGTCCGCGATGGCGTCGCTGCCATCGCGCATCGCCTCGGTCTCGCGGTTGGGCGACGCCACCGAGCCGCTGTCCAGGTGATCGCGACCGATCACGATGGGGGCGCTCACCTCACCGGACGCGACGAGGTCGTTCATGATCCCCCCGAGCCGGGCGCGGTCGCCGTAGCCGAGCCAGCAGATGCGGGCGGGCAGCCCCTGGAAGGCCACGCGCTCGCTCGCCATGCGGATCCAGCGGGTCAACCGCTCGTCACCCGGGAACGCCTCCAGGATGGCTCGGTCGATCCGCGCGATGTCGGCGGGATCGCCCGACAGCGCGGCCCAGCGGAACGGCCCCTTGCCCTCGCAGAACAGCGGGCGGACGAAGGCGGGCACGAAGCCGGGGAAGTCGAAGGCGTTCTCCACGCCGGCGTCGTGCGCCTGCTGCCGCAGGTTGTTGCCGTAGTCGAAGACGATGGACCCTTTCTTCTGCAGCGCCAGCATGGCGCGCACGTGCTCCGCCATGCTGCGCTTGGCCCGCTCGATGTAGGCGTCCGGGTCGGCCTTGCGGAGCGTGGCCGCCTCCTGCAGCGTCACGCCCCGGGGCACGTAGCCGTGGAGCGCGTCGTGGGCCGAGGTCTGGTCGGTGGTGAGGTCGGGGACCTTGCCCAGCCGGACCAGCTCCGGGAAGACGTCGGCCGCGTTGCCCACCAGGCCGATGGAGCGGGCCTCGCGCGCCGCGACGGAGCGATCCACACGGGCCAGGGCGTCCTCCAGGTCGTCGGCGATCTCATCGAGGTAGCGCGTCTTCAGGCGGCGCTCGAGGCGTTCGCGGTCGACCTCGACGATGAGGCAGACGCCGCCGTTCATGGTGACCGCCAGCGGCTGGGCGCCGCCCATGCCGCCGCAGCCGGCCGTCAGCACCCAGCGCCCGGACAGGTCGGCCCCGAAGTGCTGGGCGGCGGCCTCGGCGAAGGTCTCGAAGGTGCCCTGCAGGATGCCTTGCGTTCCGATGTAGATCCACGAGCCCGCGGTCATCTGCCCGAACATCGTGAGGCCCGCCGCCTCCAGCCGCCGGAACTCCTCCCAGGTCGCCCATGCCGGCACCAGCATGGCGTTGGCGATGAGCACCCGCGGCGCCATGGCGTGGGTACGGAAGACGCCGACGGGCTTGCCCGACTGGATGAGCAGCGTCTCGTCGTTCTCCAGCCGGCGCAGCGTGGCGACGATGGCGTCGAACGCCTCCCAGCTCCGGGCGGCGCGTCCGCTGCCGCCGTAGACGATGAGCTCGTCCGGCTTCTCGGCGACCTCGGGATCGAGGTTGTTCATGAGCATCCGCAGGGCGGCTTCCTGCTGCCAGCCCTTGCAGGTGCGCTGGGTGCCGCGGGGGGCCCGTACCGTTCGCGCGTGGGATGTCATGCCTGTACCGTTCCTCTCAGGGCGTGCCTTCGGTTCACGGTACCGCCGGACCGGACGGGACGCGCGGGTTGTCCTTCGTCCGAAGAGGGGGCGAAATCGCCCAGGAGCCGGTTGAAGGTCTCGCTGGGGCGCATGGCGCGCGTGGCGCGCTCGTCGTCGGGGCGGTAGTACCCCCCGAGGTTCACGGGAGCGCCCTGCGCTGCCAGGAGCTCGCCCGCGATGGTCGTCTCATCCGCCGTGAGCGCGTCGGCCAGCCTCTGGAAGCGGGCGGCCAGGGCCGGGTCGTCCTGCTGAGCCGCCATCTCCCGCGCCCAGTACAGCGCCAGGTAGAAGTGGCTGCCACGGTTGTCGATCTCGTTGACCTTGCGCGACGGCGCCTTGTTGTTCTCGAGCACGGCGGCGTTGGCGCGATCCAAGGTCTGGGCCAGGATCTGCGCCGTGCGGTTGCCGGCGAGCGAGCTCAGGTGCTCCAGCGACGCGGCCAGCGCCAGGAACTCGCCGAGCGAGTCCCAACGCAAGTGACCCTCTTCCACGAACTGCTGCACGTGCTTGGGAGCGGAGCCGCCGGCGCCCGTCTCGAACAGGCCGCCGCCCGCCATCAGCGGCACGATCGACAGCATCTTGGCGCTGGTGCCGACCTCGAGGATGGGGAACAGGTCGGTGAGGTAGTCGCGCAGCACGTTGCCGGTCACCGAGATGGTGTCCTGCCCCTGGCGCAGCCGCTGGCAGGAGAGGCGGGTGGCCTCCTCGGGGGCGAGGAAGCGGATGTCGAGGCCCTCGGTGTCGTGGTCGCCGAGGTAGCGCTCGACCTTGGCGATGAGCTGGGCGTCGTGCGGGCGGTTCTCGTCGAGCCAGAAGACGGCGGGGACGCCGGTCGCCCGGGCGCGCGTCACGGCCAGCTTCACCCAGTCGCGGATGGCGGCGTCCTTGACGGCGCACAAGCGCCAGATGTCGCCCGCCTCGACGTCGCGTGCGAGCAGCGTCGCGCCGGAGGCGGAGACCACCCGGATGGTGCCGGCTTCGGGAGCCTCGAAGGTGGTGTCGTGCGAGCCGTACTCCTCGGCCTTCATGGCCATCAGGCCGACGTTGGGCACACTGCCCATGGTGCGCGGATCGAAGGCACCGTTCGCCTTGCAGTCGTCGATGACCGCCTGGTAGACGCCGGCGTAGGCGCTGTCGGGGATGACGAACTTGGTGTCGTGCTGCTTGCCGTCCGGGCCCCACATCTGGCCCGAAGCGCGGATCGCGGCCGGCATCGAGGCATCGACGATGACGTCGCTGGGGACGTGCAGGTTGGTGATGCCCTTGTCGGAGTTCACCATCGCGAGCTCCGGACGGCGCTCGAGGGCGGCGTCGAGATCGGCCTCGATGTCCCGGCGCTTGGCGTCCGGGAGTTCGGCGATCGCGCTGTACAGCGCCGCCAGGCCGTTGTTGGGATTCACCCCGAGCTCGTCGAAGGTCTGCGCGTGCTTCTGGAAGACGTCGGCGAAGAAGACCTCGACGGCGTGTCCGAAGATGATCGGATCGGAGACCTTCATCATGGTGGCCTTGAGGTGGATCGAGAACAGGACGCCACGCTCCTTGGCATCCTCGATCTGCGTGTCGAGGAACGAGCGGAGGGCCGCGCGGCTCATGAAGGTGGCGTCGATCACCTCATCGGCGTCCAGCGTGACCCCGTCCTTCAGCACGGTGGTCCGGCCGTCCGACGCGACCAGCTCGATGCGCGCGACGCCGGCCTCGTTGGCGGGTACGGTGCGCGAGACCTCGTTGCTGCGGAGGTCGCCCGAGGTCATGTGGGCCACGTGCGACTTGGAGTCGGCGCTCCACGCCCCCATGGAGTGCGGGTGCTTGCGGGCGTAGGCCTTGACCGCGGCGGGTGCCCGGCGGTCGGAGTTGCCCTGCCGCAGGACCGGGTTCACGGCGCTGCCCTTCACGCGGTCGTAGCGCTCCCGCACGTCGCGCTCGGCGTCGGTGGCCGGCTCGTCCGGGTACTCGGGCAGCGGGTAGCCCTTGTCCTGCAGCTCCCGGATGGCCGCCTTGAGCTGCGGCAGCGAGGCGCTGATGTTGGGCAGCTTGATGATGTTGGCCTCGGGCGAGCCGGTCAGCCGACCGAGGTACGCGAGGTCGTCCTCGACGCGCTGCGCTTCGTTCAGGTAGTCCGGGAAGGCCGCCAGGATGCGGCCGGCGAGCGAGATGTCACGCGTCTCGACGGCCACGCCCGCGGGCTGCGCGAACGCCTGGATGATGGGCAGAAGCGAGTAGGTGGCGAGGCCCGGGGCCTCGTCCACCTTGGTGTAGATGATCGTGGGGCTGACGTCTCGCTCGGTGTTCGTTCGGTCCATGGTGTGTTGTGCTCCTCGCTGCCGCGCGCGTCCGATCCCTGCGAGGCGCGTGCGATCGGTTCGTTCGATTCGACCGGGAGGGCTGCCGAGCCCCCGTCGGCCTGATCAACCTTTCCAAGCCTACGCCACGCGGCACCGCGCAGGGGCGCCGCTCTGGGGCTCGTCGGACAAGGGGCGTCGCGGCTTGGCCGCGCCTACGGGGCTTCGTCGAGCGCCCGACGTACTGCGCCGGCGTCGGCGCGGCCGAGGTGGGTGACCTCCAGCAGGAGCTCGAGCCGCATGGCCCAGACCAGCGAGAGGTCGAGATCGCTCGCCCAACGCTCCAACCCCAGCACGAGCGCCGGGTCCTCCAAGCGCGCGCACTCCGCCTCGAGCGCGGACCAGCCCGCGCATCCCCAGTCGAGGACCGCCACGTAGCAGCCCTTGCCGTCGACCAGCACGTTGCCGCCGTAGGCGTCGCCGTGCACGAAGGCGGGGTGCCGGAGGGGACGTTCGGCGTCCAGGATGCGGAGCAGGGAGGACCGCTCGGCGGCCGTCCAGCACGCTCGCTCCTGCGTCCGATCGACCCACTCGGTCCGGCCGCGCCAGGTGGTCGGCGCGTCGACGGGCCTCGCCTCCAGCGGATGCCGGTGGAGCCGTTCCAGGTCGTCGAGGAGTCGGTCCCAGGTGGCGTCGGGCACGGGGCCGAACACCGCAGCCGAGGTACCTGGGAGGCGTTCCCAGATGCTGTACGACGCACCGTGCGCGACGGCGCGTGGCGTGGCGAGGCCGATGCGCCGCGCGTGTCGTGCCAGGGCCGCTTCGCGCGCGTGATCGGCGGCGTCGCCGATGCGGACCACATGGCCCTCCGTGCGCCAGGTCCGGTTCACGGTCCCGCCCGCGACGGGTTCCAGGCCCACGGTCGGCAGGCCGTGGCGCCTCAGCAGGTCGGCTGCGTCCACGAGGCCATGCTACCGGGCGGTCGTCACCGACTCGCACGATCGCATCGGGTTCCCGGCCGCCGGCCAGGGCGAGCTCAGCAGGGGACCGCCAGGTCCTCGAGGGTCCGGACCGAGCGAACGCCGTCCGGCTCGGTGGTCGAGCCGCCGCTCCGGTCGAGCCAGACGGCGCTCATCCCGATCCGTGCGGCGGGTCGGGCATCGAGGGCGAGGTCGTCCCCGACATGGGTGCAGGCTTCGGGACGGACGCCGGCACGCTCGCAGGCGACCTGGAGGATCGTCGTGTGCGGCTTACCGACCCCCGCGTCCCTGGGGGTGATGACGAGCTCGAAGCGGTCGTGGATGCTCAGGGCCTCCAGCTTGCGGCGCTGCTGATCCGGGTCGCCGTTGGTGAGGATGCCGAGCCGACAGCCCGCTAGTCGATCCAGGCAAGGGAGGACGTCGTCGTAGGCCTTCCAGCTCGTTTCGAACCCGTGGGGGTAGAGTCCGCGGGCGGCGGCCGCCTCGATGCTCTCGCCGTCCTCCACCGTGCCGGCGGGGACCTGGACGCCGGCGGTGGGGTGGCGGAACACGAGCAGCTGAGGGCCTCCGTCGGGCGTACGCGTGACGAAAGCGGCGACGTTGCTCACGCAGCCGTGGGATGCCTGGATCACGAGGCAGTATGGCGCACCCCGGGCGTCTGAAAGGGCGAGTCGCTGTGCTACGGCGCTGCTCGGAGGGGCTCTGACCTGCATGCATGCTCGGGGACCTCCGAACGCGCCGCGGGATCGACCGTTCCGGTAACGCCGAGCTCGTGCGAGCTAGACCGGTTTGTATGGTAGGCCATGCCCATGCCGAACAGCACTCCGTCGCGCTCGGCCGCCGTGCTTGCCGCGGGATCGAGGTCGGGGTCGCGTGGCGCCAGCCCGGTTCGCTCCTCGGGGTCGAGTCGCTCCAGTGTGGCCGCCTCGAGGCGACGACGAGGCGTGCGAGCATCGCCGTCGATCCGTCGACGTCAGGATGGGGGTAGGCTTCGCCTGGGAGGCAGCTGTCCGTGCAACCGATGGGGGACATCGTGGTGGCACCGTTCGAACCGGCGCGTATGTCGGACGCTCGGCTGGCCGAGCTCACCGGGCTGGAGAACGCCGTAGCGGCCGAACGGTTCCCCGGCGATGCGGCGCGGCCCCCCTCCTACTACCGCGCCTTCTACGCCGAGCAGGCTGCCGCCGCGGAGTTCGGCTTCTCGAACTGGTGGGCGCTCAGGAACGACCACCTTGTAGGGCGGGCGGTGACCATGGTGAGGCGGACCGGCGACAACGCCCACGGGGCCCATGTCGGGCTGATGGTTGCGCCGGGCGCACGGCGGCGCGGCATTGGCCGTCGACTGCTCTCGGAAGCCTTGGGGGCGATGCGGGCCGAGGGCCGCACCCACGTGACCGGAACCGTGATCGGCCCGGAGCCCACGACGGAGCTTCCAGGCAGCCGCTTCGCACTTCAGGTCGGGGCGACGCCGGGGCTGGTCGAGCGCTACTACCGGCTGTTGCTCGACCATCTTGATCGGGACACGCTCCAACGCTGGCAGCAGGAGGGTGCCCGACGCTCGCCTGAGGTGGAGCTGGTCTGGCGCGTGGAGCCGTTCCGTGACGAGGAGGTGCCCGAGGTCGCTCGCCTGATGCGCGCCACCGTGAACGACGCACCGCGGGATGCTCTCGATGAGGAGGACTGGGAGATCACGCCGGACAGCGTCCGGGAGCTCG
The DNA here is from genome assembly GCA_037386005.1 of Deinococcales bacterium. GTDB lineage: Bacteria > Deinococcota > Deinococci > Deinococcales > Trueperaceae > JASBRS01. The sequence continues at coordinate 14,032 of JARRMM010000106.1, forward strand.
ACCGGGTGTCGTTCTCGCTCGGGCCGGGGCGCATCGCCCTCCTCGCGCGCGACCGCGCCCGGGATCGACTCGTGGGGTACACCGTGCTGGAGGGCGACCCGGTCAACGCCCACGTGTTGTGGCAATGGGACACGGGCGTCGAGCCCGCAGCCCGGGGTCGTGGGCTGGCCCGGTGGTTGAAGGCGGAGATGCTGGCGCGGGTATTGCGTGAGCTGCCGGAGTGCCACGAGGTGCGGGCGAGCAACGCGGACTCGAACGCGGCCATCCTCTCGATCAACCATCGCCTGGGGTTCCGTCCCTGGGTCGCGGAGTGCACCTGGCAGATGCCGGTCGACCCCTGAGCGATACGAGCCGGTGCGCGCGGAAGCTGGGTGATCCAGCAGCCCACATGAACGCGTTTCCGGTCGACGGCGCGCCGCGTCGACTCAGTGACGTCAGCGCGGGAAGAACGGCAGGTCCAGCGAGGCCAGCTCCGCGTACGGGACCCGCCACCCGGCCGTGCCGTGCGTCGCCGTGACGCTGCCCGTCCGCTCCAGCCTGCGCTGCCCGCCGGCCTCGGCGACGACGGCCGTGAGCTGCAACGAGATGCGGGCGCTCGAGGCGCTCAGGGAAGTGATGGTGGGGTCCAGGGTGAACGCGGCCAACGCGGGGCCGGGCGTGGACGCGAACGCCCTGGGGGCGCCGCTCAGGAAGCGGAGGCTCCATGCCGGGTCGGCGCAGCGCAGCCCCTCGAACACCTGGCGCAGGGCGTTCACGCTCAGGTAGGCGGGGTCGGGAGGGAAACCGACGAAGATGCCGGCCTTCGCCACCTTGGCGACCGCCGAGGCCGCCCAGTGGCAGGGCGGCACGTCCGCGAAGGCGGGAGACCCGCTCGCCGAGCGTGACCCGCCGGTCGTACCGGCCGTGCCGGTGCCCTGCGCCAGGCCTGTCCCCGAAGCGGCCAAGCCCACGGCCAGCGCAACGACGGCGAGGAGCGTCGGGATCCGCTGCACCCATCCAGCGTAGTCCAGGCGGCTGCGGGTCATCGCGGTCCTGGCGAACGAAGGCCGTCGGCCGATGCTGCACCGACGACGCTCGCGGCGGCCGCGAGCTCGGGCGCGCCGCTGCCGGATGACGCTCGCACCGGGCCGCGGAGCGTAACGTGGGCACTCGAGCATCGCCCTGGGGCTTCGAAGCCCCTGGCGTAGCCGCAGCCGAGATCGAGGACATCAGGG
>JARRMM010000107.1:0-8889 GCA_037386005.1 Deinococcales bacterium
GGTCTTCATGGCGCCACGAATGATGGCCGATTTCATGGCCGTCCTTGAGAATTGCCTCGACCGTCTCGGGGAGTAGTCGCCCCGGGCCTGCACCTGGCGGAGGGAGATGGTGGTGTCGAGCATGCCGATGGGGCTCAACACACGCGCCTGAAGAGCGCGGGCGTACCCGGGCAACAGGGCGTCCGGGTCACCCCCCGCAGCCACGCCGGCGATGTAACCAGCGCTGGCGACCATCTGGTTGGAGTACTGGAAGGTCTCGCCGAAGTCGGTGAAGAAGCGGAAGCCGGCCAGCGAGCGGACGACGTCCTCGGCGCCGAGCGTGCGAGCATTCAGGATGAACTCGTAATCGCGGCGCGGGACGCCCGAGCAGGCGCAGACGAGATTCTGCATGGTGATGGTCCGGCTGAGCTCCGGGTCCGCCACACGGAAGCTCGGCAGGATGTCGACCACCGGCGTGTCCCACCGCATCAGGCCGTCGTCGACGAGCGTGGCCATCATCAGCGTGGTGAGCGACTTGCTGGTCGAGCCGATCATGAGCTGGGTGTCGAGCGTCATCGGGTCCGGCCGTCCGGACCTCTTCACGCCGAAGGCCCGCTCGTAGACCACGCGCCCGTTCTGCACGACGGCCACGACCGCGCCAGGAACGCCGGCCTCGGCCATGGCGCCGGGGACGAACGCGTCCAGATCGTTCACGGCTGCGGGGCCCAACGGCTGCGCGGGCTGCGACGCCAGGTCGATCCTGGTTCGGGCCAGGATGTCGAAGCTGGACACCACGACCGAGATCTGGGCCTGGCGCCGCACGAAGGCGTCGCGGGAACCGTCCAGCAGGGCCGCGTACACGCGTCCCTGGAAGAGGTAGCCGATGGCGAAGACGACGCGGTCCTGCGCCGTCTTGTAGACGACCTGCACGGCCTGCTCGATACCGCCGGAAACGGGGGGATGGGTCTCGTCAGCGACCTCCAGCGCGAACTCGGGCTCCACGACACGCCACGCCGCGGACACTCCCTCGGCCGCGTCGTCGCCCTGCACACTGACGAGCCAGGCGTGGAGCTGGCCGTCGGGGCCGGAGAGCGCCAGCGCCTCCCCTTGCCGCCAACGCGACCAACCCGCGGGTACCGTCACCTCGAAGCCGCGTTGCGCATCGCGGATGGCGGTGTCCTGCGCGGCGACCTGGGGTTCCCCACTCGCGCCCTGGGCGCGGGCGCCGGTGGTGGGCCCCACGGCACCGAGGACCAGCACAAGAGCCAGCAGCGACAAGCGGAGGCCGGCGACCTGTCGCCGGTGTCCTCCGGACCGCCGGCTGCGGTGGTTGAGACGTGCACCTGCCATTGCGTTCCCCCTCGGCTCCTGCCGTTCCCCAGCCCCGGCATCGAATCCCCGTGCTCGCAGCTGCGCCCATGGGCCGGTGACCGGCCGGAGTCAGCGTAGGGTTCGCACTGGACGTATGCCAGAGGCAGATGCCCCCATCGCATGAGGGCGGTGGACGTCCCCGCACAAAGGCTCGGGGGCCAGGCCTTGGCGCTTCCACGGGCCCGTCGGGCCTTCGACGACCGCGGCCCGCGCGATGCGTGGGAGAGGACGCTTGCCTCTTGCGGGGCCCCCGAACGACACCCAGAATGGTGCTGCATCGCGTTGAGGAGTTCACGGGACCGGTGAGCCGGTTCCCGGCCGCGCACGGCAACGTCGAAGCGTTCGAGCCGCATCTTCATGCCCGCTGGCGGCACGCCAGGCTCCGAAGTGGGGGTGATGCCGCTGTCGCATGCACGCATCGGGGGGTGAGGGCCGGGTCCCGTCGACACGCCCTTTCGACCTGGGGCCCCCGCTCCTCGGATCGTCCTCTCGTGAGGCCCTGGAGGTACGCGATGAACCCAGAATTCGAGGAACTCCACCGCAAGTTCGCGGAAGCCTACGCCCATCGCGATGCAGCCGCGGCCGCGGACCTGTACGCACCGGACGGCTGGGACTTCCTCTTCGATGGCGAGCATGCACGGGGGCACGACGCGGTCCTCGCGCAGATCGCTCGCCGCTTCGAGCTGATCCGGGCCGCCTTGGGCGATGTGCCCATCCGCCTCGACGCGAAGCCGACGCACACGGAGGAATCCGGTGATCTCGGCTACGAGATCGGCGCCTTCGTCATCTCGAGCGAGGGCGGCACGCACATCATGGCGGGGGATTACACGGTGGTGGCCAAGAAGGTCGATGGCCGATGGAAGATCGCGAGCCACATGACCACCGGTCTCCCCAAGACCCCATCCGAGGCGGAGGAGCCGTCCGCCGTAGCCTGACCGGGCTGCGGGCTCGCTGTGCCCAGGCCACGCCGCGCGCAGGCTCGATGCTAGAGCGGACCCCCAGGCACCCTCACGACCACGCCGAGCTTGCGCATGGCGCGGCGCAACGCCCTCAGATCCGCGTTGCTGAGCCGGCTACTGAAGCGCTCCTCGATCTTGCGATGGTGGTCTACCGCGAGCCGGTCGTACGTCGAACGCCCTTCCTCCGTCAGCGCCGCGTAGGAGCCGCGGGCGTCGTCGGGCACCGGCTCGCGCCGCACCAATCCCGCCTTCTCCATGCGATCGATCAGGCGCGAGAGCCCGCTTCGGGTCACGACCACGGCGTCGGCCAGATCCTGCATGCGCAGACGTTGCTGCGGCGCGTGGACGAGCTGGATCAGCACGTCGTACCACGGCAAGGCGAAGCCCTCGGCCTTCATGTCGTCCTCGAAGTCGCGGAGCAGCGCCGTGACGGTCCGTAGCGTCAACTCCCACACCTGTGCACCGAGGCGCGCATCGTCGTCACGAGGAGGCCCGTCGGCGCTGCCGGCAGAGGCTCCCCGAGCCTGCCCGTTGGGCATCGTTGGCTTGCTCGAGCTTGCCATGGGTTCATTACTACCATACTCGCCCCGTCCATATTAGTTGCGGATGCAACGTATCGTCCCCACACGCTTAGGCTCTCGTTTTTGCGTGCGCAACCAACGACGTGACCGCACGGCCTGCAATACAGTAGGCGCATTAAATGCAGTCAGCACGTCACGCACACATTCTCTGACCGACCTGCTCACCCTTGACCCAAGTTGTCGTGAGTCCTCTCAGATCGCACGGTAGTTGACACTACAATCGTTTTCTGCTAGTATTCCGTCCATACTTCGTTGCACCGACAAGCACGATGCGAGGCGCGCAGCAAGGCCGTGGGCGCGCCATGGCGAGACCTTTCGCTAGACCTCCGCGCGCGAACCCCGCACGAGCAAGGGGGGCGATCCGCACCCGCGGACGGACGTCCCGAGGCTTCCAGGGGGCCGGCACCGAACGGCCTCAGAACGAAGGAGAGCAGCATGGCACACGTGATCGTGAAGCACACCGTGAAGGACTACGGGGCATGGAAGCCCGTCTTCGACGCAGACGCGACCCGCCGCCGCAACGCCGGCTGCAAGAGCGAACAGGTCTACCGTGACGCCGACAACCCCGACGCCATCACCGTCCTGTTGGAGTTCGGCTCCCACGACCAGGCCCACGCCTTCGCGAACGACCCGGGGCTGGCGGAAGCGATGAGGAAGGGCGGCGTGATCAGCCAGCCCGACGTCAGCTACCTGAACGCTGGCGAGTAGCGGGGCGGGCGTTGCGCCCTGCATCCAGCACGACGTGGGGGGCGGCCCTCGGCGGCGGCCTCCTGCGTCCGTCGAGCGAGCCCGGTCGGGACCCGTCACGCCCCCTGCCGTTCCATGACGAGCAGCGCTTCAGGAGCACGTGCGTTCCTAGACCGCCCGACGAACAGCTCGAGCGCTAGCAGGAGGAGGGAGAACCCAGGTGGACGTTCCCTTGGACATCGTCTGGTTCGACGACCAGCGCAGCCGAGACATCGCCCTGGTGGGCGGCAAGGCCGCCAGCTTGAGCCGTCTGGCCTCTGGCCACCGCGTGCCACCGGGCTTCTGCCTCACTACGGCCGCGTACGACGCCTGGAGCCGGACCGCCCGGCCCGCTCACCGACAGGCCGGGTCGCCGCTGCCGCAGTCGCTGCGCGCGGCGCTCCGCGACGCCTACGCTGAGCTGGGACGTCGCTGCGGAGCCGATCCTTTGCGCGTCGCCGTGCGTTCCTCCGCCATCGACGAGGACGGCGTCGACGCTTCCTTCGCAGGCCAGCACGAGACCTTCCTCAACATCGTCGGGGTCGACGCTGTCACGGAGGCCCTGATCGGCTGCTGGAGCTCGGGCAGGAGTCAGCGCGCGCTGGCGTACCGAGAGGGCAGCGGCCTCGACGCCAACGGGATCCACCTGGCCGTCCTCGTCCAGCAGCTCGTCCCCGCCGACGCAGCAGCCGTCGTGTTCAGCGCGGACCCCGTCAGTGGGCGCCGTGAAGAGGTGGTCATCGACGCCAATTTCGGGCTCGGTGAGAGCATCGTCGGAGGCTCGGTGACGCCCGACGCCTACCGAGTCGACAAGCGCTCGGGGGCGGTCGTCGACCGCAGCATCGGCTCCAAGACGGTCATGCACATCCCGGTACCCGGGGGCACGCGCGAGGTCCCGGTGCCCAGGCCGCTGCGCGCCCAGCCTGCCCTGACCGACGAGCAGTGCGCCGCCTGTGCCGCCCTCGCCTGCTCGCTCGAGGCCGAGATGGGACACCCGGTGGACGTCGAGTGCGCCTTCCACGACGGCCAGCTCTACCTCTTGCAGTGCCGGGCGATCACCCGGTTGCCAAGCGACCCGAACGAGACGCGCGCTCCCGACCGCCATGGAGAACACGATGGCACCGACGACCGTCTCGACGCACGACCGTAGCATCACCCCGCTCGACCGCAGGACCGCGAAAGGAAGGACACGATGACCGACCCTCACGCCACACCCTTTACGCCCACGCCCATCCCGACGCCCGAGGACTTCCCCGTCCAGTGGAGCAACGAGGAGGACGCGAAGCTCCACTGGATGCGCGACCGCATGCACTTCCCGGAGACCGTGTCGCCGGCTCTGGACCTGTTCTTCGAGGCTCACAATGCCGGCTTCGTCCACGCCTTCGCGCTCTACGAGATGCCGCTCGAGGCGCTCGTCCTCCGCCGCATCAACGGCTACGCCTACAACGCCGTGGTCCCCAGGAAACTGACGCACGACGAGATGGCGGCGATGGGGAAGCGCGCGCAGCAGAACCTCGGCGCGGCGATGATGCGCTCGGCCGAGCACTGGAACGACGAGCTGCTGCCCGAAGTGAAGGACCACCTGCGCTTCTGGCAGGACGCCGACCTCGAGGGCGCCTCCATGGACGAGCTTCTCGAGCTGGCCGCGGAGACGCGTCGCCGCTGGACGCGGCTGTGGGAGATCCACTTCGAGTTGTTGGTCCCCACGCTGCTGGCAGGCTCCCTGTTCCAGGAGACGTACGCCGACCTCTTCGGAGCCGAGCGGGCGTTCGATGCGTTCACCCTGCTGCAGGGCTTCGGCAACAAGACCACCGAGATCAACGTCGCCCTGTGGCGTCTGGCGCGCAGCGCGAGCGAGGACGTCCGGGCCACCATCCTCGGGACCGACCCGGCCGCCGTGGCGGCCGTCCTTCGCGAGAGCGAATCCGGCCGCCGGTTCCTGGCCTCCTTCGAGGACTACCTGCAGGTGTACGGCCGGCGCAGCGAGACGTGGGAGCTGAACAGGCCCAGCTGGATCGAGGATCCCACGCCGGTGTGGCGCATGCTGCGCGAGCACCTGTCGCAGCCCGATGCCGACCCCGCAGCGGAGCTCGCCCGCCTGGCCGACCAGCGTGAGGCCGCGCTGGCCGACACGCGCGCCAGCCTCACCGGCTACCCGCAGCCTGTGGTCGACCACTTCGAAGCCATGCTACGCGCGGCGCAGGACGGGGCGGTGCTGTCCGAGGACCACGGCTTCTACATCGACTTCGAGGGCGCCTACCACGTCCGCCGCGTGTTGCTCGAGTTCGGACGGCGCATGGCGGAAGCGGGCGCACTCGCGTCGGCCGACGACATCACGATGCTCACGTTCGACGAGGTCCTGGCCTCGGTACTCGAGCAACCGTTCGTCGACCGGCGGGCCCTGGTCGAGGAACGCCGACGTGACCTGGCCCACTTCGGCGCGCTGCAGGAGCCCGAGATGGTGGGCACCCGCCAGCCCGGCCCACCTCCGGAGGACCCGGTCGGCCGTGCCATCGGCCGTTTCTTCGGCACGCCCCCGCAGGCGAGCGCGGACCCCGAGGTCCTGAACGGCCATGCGGGCTCGCCCGGCGTGGTGCGGGGCGTCGCGCGGGTGGCGCGCTCCCTCTCCGAAGCGCAGGACGTCCGGCGTGGCGAGATCCTGGTCACGACCATGACGGCCCCGTCGTGGACGCCTCTGTTCGGCACGGTCGCGGGGGTCGTCACCGACACGGGCGGCGCGCTGTCCCACAGCGCCGTGGTGGCGCGCGAGTACGGCATCCCGGCGGTGGTCGGCACGCTGCGCGCCACCGCGCTCATCCGTGATGGGCAGCTCATCGAGATCGACGGCTCCGCCGGCACGGTGCGCCTCGTGGAGCGTACGAGCGACCTGGCATGACCCCGCAGCGCACCGGCCCCGAGGAGGTGCGCCTGGTCGTCGCTGTCGCCCTGGCGACGATGCTGGCGCCCCTCAACTCGACGATGATCGCGGTGGCGCTGCCCCCCATCGCCGCCCGCTTCGGCGCCGGTGCGTCCGTTCCCTGGCTGGTCACGGGGTACCTGATCGCCATGGCCTCGCTCCAACCGGTCGCCGGCAAGCTCGGCGACCGGTTCGGGCGCCGTCCGCTGATGCTCGGTGGGCTGGCGCTCTTCGCGCTCGCCTCCCTCGGCGCCGCCCTCGCGCCCGGCTTCGGCTGGCTCCTGGCGATGCGCGTCCTGCAGGGTGTCGCGGGCGCGATCGCGTTTCCCAACGGTGCCGCCATGCTGCGCGAGGCGGTGCCGGACGCGCGGCGTGGAGCGCGCTTCGGCCTGGTGGGAGCGGGCGCCGGCCTGGCCGCCGCGGTGGGTCCGCCGCTGGCCGGCGTGCTGGTGTGGTCGAGCGGGTGGCAGTCCATCTTCTACGTCAACGTGCTGCTCATCGCGCCGGCCGCCTGGCTGGGCTGGCGCGCCTTCCCGCGCGGCCGCACACGCCCGGCGGGATCCCCACCCGCCCCCTTCGACCTCGCCGGCGCCGTCCTTCTCTGCATCGCCCTGATCGCAGCGGCCGCCATGCTCACACACCACGGACCGTTGGGGGCGTGGGCCCGCCTGGGGTGGCCGGTGGCCGCCGGCGCCGCGGTTCTCTTCGCCGTGGTGGAGTGGCGCCACCCCGACCCCGCCGTGCAGCTGAGGCTCTTCGGGCGCCGGGCCTTCGCGGCCGCCAACGCGTCGGTCGCCGCCAGCAACTTCGCCATGTACGTGACGCTGCTCTCGGTGCCGTTGCTATTGGCCGCCCGGGCCGGGTCCAGCGCCGGCGCCGGCGCCGTGCTGGCCGCCATGTCCGGCGCCATGGTCCTCGCGTCCCCGGTCGGCGGCTCCCTGGCGGACCGTTGGGGGCGCCGCCGGCCGGCGCTGCTCGGCCTCGGCCTGCTCCTCGCCGGCACGCTCTTGCTGGCGACGGCCGGATCCGGCATCTCGATCGCTCGGCTCGTGGGGGCATTGATGCTCATCGGACTCGGCATCGGCACCGGCACCGCCGCCCTCCAGACCACGGCCGTCGAGAGTGTCGCCGCCCGCGACGCCGGCATGGCCTCCGGCGTCTACACGACCAGCCGCTACCTGGGCAGCATCGTGGGGTCGGCCCTGCTGGCGCGCCTGGCGGCCGGCAGCGAGACGCTCGCCGCTCCCGCGATCATCGGCACCGTGTTCGTCATGGTCGCCGGCGCGGCTGCGCTGGCGTTGCTCGCCGCCTTCGGGCTTCGGGACCGTCCGGCGTCGCGGCCGGATGAACCGATCGCAGCGGAGGGCGCCGTGGCACCAGGACGAGAGCGCGCGGTGCAACGGCTGACCATGACCCTCGCGCGACTTGACCGGGCACGGCGGATGCTCTAGGCTCGGTCCCAGCCGTTGCAGAAGCCCGGCATGATCCTGTGCCGGGCAACCATGGATGCGACTCTTCACTGGGGAGGCTCCGAATGGACGAGTTCAGCAACGACGAGGTCTTGCAGCAGGCCAAGTCGAACGCCGAAGCACTGGGCGTGGTGACGATGGCCTACCTCCAAGCGAAGGGGCTGCCCGTTGACGACTACTGGCGCTTCGTCAGCGACAAGTTCACCTGGGGCTGGGATTCCGTCCAGGGCAAGGGCGCGCTGGCGGCTATGCGCCTGTTCGCCCTGAACATGGTCTCCGTCGGCGGCACGCTCGAGTCGGTCTCCGGGGACGAGGCGCGGGCCGAAGCGGTCGTTTCCAGCTGGCCGTCGCCCGACATGCTGGAGGCCTTCGGAGTCGACAAGGCCGACGCCGACCACGCCTACGCGGTCTTCGATGCCATCGCCACGTTCCTCGGCCTCGACTACGCATGGCGTCGGCAGGGGGAGCGGGTCACGCTGACGCTGACGAAGTAGCACAGAGATCCAGACAGAGATCCAGACAGAGATCCAGACAGAGATCCAGGGCTGTTGCCTCTGGTGAGACGGCCGTCCTACGCTCGGCTGCCCGTGGGGGTGTCATCGCCATCGGAACCGGCGGCGTAACGGGATCACCCGCCGTCCATTGCAGGCCACCCTCCAATGCGGTGACCGCCCCGAACGAAACCCTCCAGGACTACGACGTGCGGCGCTGGAGGATCATCGCGAACTGAGACGCGCCCGTCCGACACCAGCGAGCAGGATCATGGGGCGAGCGCTTGCCTTGCGCGTGAAGGGCCCCAGTCGCAGCTCCCGCTGGTCCCGTGTCACGCCGAAGTGCCGTCCAAGACCTAGATCCTACATGCTCATCATCCCGTGGCGTCTCGACGC
>JARRMM010000108.1:0-16279 GCA_037386005.1 Deinococcales bacterium
GTCTCCGGGCTCGAGGGCATGAACCGGCGCATCGCTACGTACCTGCCGAACCTCACGAACCTGAACGTGTTCACGTCGATCAACGGCTTCCTGTTCGGCGTAGGGTTCTTCGTGCCGCTGCTCAACTTCCTGATCTCCGCCTACCGGGGTCAGCGCGCGCCCGCCAACCCGTGGGGCGGCAAGACGCTGGAGTGGGCGACGTCCTCGCCTCCCCCGCATGAGAACTTCGAGACGATCCCGATCGTCCGCGAGGACTTCTACGGCTACGGGGACGTGAAGGAGCCCGAGCAAGGGGTCTTCCCGGGTCCGATGCCGACGTCGGCGAGCCATACGACGGGAGATGATTGATCGTGTCGGCACCGGTGACGTACGAGAAGCTGAGCGCCAGGCAGGTCCGCATGTACTGGGGCGGCCTGTGGCTGCTCCTGCTGAGCGAGGCCATGATCTTCGTGACCGTCTTCGCGGTGCGCTTCCTGATGGCGCAGGCGACGGTCTCGCCCGATGTCAACAAGTTGCTCGGCGGCTTGATCACCCTCATCTTCCTCCTGAGCCTGGTGCCCGCGCGTGGTGCGGTCCGTGAGATCCGGCAGGGCCGGAACGACCTGGCCGGCCGCTCGCTGGGGATCACCAACCTGCTCGGGATCCTGGCGTTCGCGGGCGTGATCGTCGACTTCTTCACGGCGAAGCTGGATCCCGGCTCGCGCTTCGGGGAGTCGTACTTCCTGGCGACCGGCTACCACGCGCTCCACATCTTCGTCGGCATCATCGTCCTGTCGGCATTGTGGTCCTCGGCACGTAGGGGGCGCTTCAGTGTGAACAACCATTGGAGTGTCGAAGGCGGCGTGATGTTCTGGAACTTCGTCGTCCTGATGTGGGTCCTGCTCTACGTGATCTACTTCTGGGTCTGAAGGGGAGGCGAGCATGCCCTACGTGGACTTACAGTTCGTGTTGCCCAAGACGGTCGGGCTGCCGATGTGGTGGTGGTTCGGATGGCTGGGCATCGGCTCGGTCAGCATCTACCTCCTGTTCAGCTGGTGGTACACCCGTGAGGCGGTCCGTGAGGACGAGATCGCCATGAAGGAGGAGGCGGAGAAGCACGAGGGCGCCTCGGGCTCGCACGGCTCGAGCGGCACCGCCTGACGCCTTCGGGGCCACCCCCGGACCGACGAGAACGAGCCGAGGGACGCCGCTGGTGCTTGACGCGCCAGCGGCGTTTTGCTAGCGTGACTGCAACAGATGATGCGCCCAGGGGCGCGGCGCAACACTCGGCGCGAGAGCCGAACGCCCCTTCGAGGAGATCCCATGCCAGCCGAGACACTACGGTTCCTCTGCCCGAACGGACACCTCGGGTTCGCCCCGCTGAAGACGGAGAGCTTCTATCTGGGGGTGGCGTCGCAACCCGACTTCATCCTCGCCGACTCCGGCAGCGACGACATCGGGCCCGGGCCTCTGGGGAGCGACACCTCGGCCAGCCCGCAGGACTGGCAGCGGCACGACCTGGAGCACATGCTGCTCGCGGCGCGGAAGCTCGGCGTTCCCATGATCATCGGCTCGGCGGGGGACACGGGTACCAACAGCCGGGTCGACCTCTACGTCTCCATGATCCGAGACATCGCGCGTCAGCACGGGCTGCCCCCGTTCCGGCTCGGGTGGTTCTACTCCGAGGTCGCTGCGTCGCTCGTGCGGGAGAAGATCCTGGCCGGGGACGCCGTCTCTGGGCTGGACGGCCGCTCTGATCTCACCCTCGAGGAGCTCGACCGGACCGACCGCGTCGTGGCGGTCGCCGGAATGCATCCGTACAAGGCGCTGCTCGACCGGGGGGCCGACGTCATCATCGGCGGGCGCAGCAGCGATAGCGTGATCTTCGCGGCCCCTGCCATCCGCGCAGGCTTCCCGGAGTCGCTGTCGTACTACCTGGGGAAGGTTCTCGAGTGCGCTTCGTTCAACGCAGAGCCGTACGGCGGCAAGGAGACGGTGATCGGCGAGATCTCGGCCGACGACGTCAAGGTGACCGCGATGCATCCGGCGCAGCGGTGCACCGTGGCGTCCGTGGCGGGACACGCGATGTACGAGCGCTCGAACCCCTTCTTCGAGCACGTGGCGGGCGGCACGCTCGACATGCGGTCGTGTGTCTACGAGCAGTTCGACGAGAAGACGACGCGCATCACGGGGCCCCGCTTCACGCCTTCGGACGGCGTTCGCGTCAAGCTGGAGGGTTCCGGCAAGGTCGGCGAGCGCTTCGTGGGCTTCGTCGGCATCCGAGATCCCTACACGGTGGCCCATGTGGACGACGTGATCGCATGGGCGCGCCAACAGGTCCGGGAGCGCTTCGGCGATGACGGCTACGAGTTGCACTACAAGGTCTACGGACGCGACGGCGTGATGGGGGAGATGGAGCCTCTCAGGGGCCGTCCCGGGCACGAGGTGGGGGTGATGGTCTTCGGCGTCGCGCCCACGCGGGCGATGGCAGAAGAGGTGGCGATGACCGGCACTCGGCAGATGTTCTACGCTCGCCTTCCCGAGGTCAAGGGGACGGCCGGCGGCGTGGCGTTCCCGCTCGACGAGGTCGTGCCCGCCAGCGCCGCCTACCGCTGGACGCTGAACCACACCATGCGCGTGGACGATCCGCTCGAGCTCTTCCCGTTGCATGTGGACGAGGTGCGCTCGTGAGCGGCGGCCCCAGCCGGACCCTGGGTCAGCTCGCCAAGACCGTGCGCAGCAAGAACGCCGGCGTCGACAAGATCACGTTCGACATCATCTTCCGCGAACGCGAGAGCTATGAGTGTGTGAAGGGCAGCGGCGTCCTGACGCGTGCATCGGTGGCCGCCCTCTTCGCCATCGACGAGGATCGCATCTCCGACTTCGTGACGTTCGACCCCGCCTTCGCCATCAAGTTCACCATCTACCGCTCCGAGCCCAGCGGGAGCCCCGGCGACGGCGACATCTTCGGCGCACAGCAGTACGCTCCTCTCCTGGACATCGAGGTACCGGACGCCTGAGAGACGGTTAGGATGGGGCGTCATGGACGGCCTGGCTGAGATGCGTGCACGCCTGGAGCGGCTCTCCGGGGCGTTCTCGCCTTCCGAGGTACGGCTGGCGTCCGATCTCGTCGAACATCCCGACCAGTGGGGATACCTCCCCAGCACGCAGCTGGCCGACCGGCTCGAGGTGCATCGCTCCACCATCGTGCGCTTCGCCCAGCGAGCGGGCTTCCGCGGCTTCCAGGAGCTCCAGGCTGCAGCCAGGGCCGCGTACCTGAGCTCGGTGTCGTCGGCGCCTTCCTTGGTCCTCACCGATGCGCCGGAGGGCGAGGGCGCCCTGATCGGCGAGATCTTCCAACGCGAGCTCGCCAACCTCCAGCAGACCTACCGGAATCTGTCGGCACCCGCCCTGGAGGGCACCGCAGCCGGCCTGGCGTCGGCCCGCCGCGTCGTGGTGTTCGGACGGCGCTTCTCCTATCCCATCGCCCTCTACCTGAGCCTGGCGCTGCGCACCATGCGCCCGGGCGTGGAGCTCGTCCCCGAACCGGGCGGCACCTCCATCGACGTGCTGTTCGACCTCGGCGCCGACGACTACGCCCTCGTCGTGTCGATGCGCCGCTACTCGCCCGAGGTGCAGCGCACGTTGCGCTTCCTCGCCGGTCGCGGCGTTCCGCACTCGCTCCTGACCGACACGAGCCCCACCCAGGACTTCCCGGAGGCAGCGCGGGTCCTGCGGGCGCACATCGGCGGCGCGGGTGTCCTCGATTCCTACACAGCGCTCACCAGCGTCGGTCATGCGTTGCTGAGTCTGGTCGCGGCGGCGCTCCCCGATGCCCAGGAGCGCCTCGCGGAGGCGGAGAGGGCATGGCGGGGGTTCAGCCGCGACTAGGGCACGCGGAGCGCCTCCGGCTGCGAACTAGGTGCGGCCTTGGCGGTACCGCTCGGCGCGGTCGACCAACCACGTGAACGGCGCGGCGAAGCCCGGATCGGCGCCCATCAGCCATTCGGGGTGGAACTGCGTGCCGAGCACGCGCCCGTCGTCCGACGCCATCGCTTCGATGAGCCCGTCGTCGGAGAAGGCGACGGGGCGAAATCCTTCCGGAAGGACCTCGATGGCCTGGCGATGGAAGCTGTTGACCCCAACGTCGTGGGGCAGGACGTCCGCCAGGGCGCTCCCGCCTTCGAGGCGCAGCCGGTGGGTGGCGACCTCGGGTGGCGCCGACTGATAGTGACGGCCGCGGTAGGCGTCGAGGCGCTCGAGGTTGACGAGCAGGCGGCCCCCCGAGGCCTCCGCCAGGGTCTGCAGCCCGCGGCAGATGCCGAGCATGGGGAGGGACGCCTCGCGCGCTGCGCGAGCGAGCGCCACCTCGTAGTCGTAGCGCTCGGGGTTGGTGTCTCGCAGGCTGGGTGACGCATCCCCCTCGAACGTCCGTGCCGGGAGGTTGCCGCCCCCGCTGAACAGGAGGCCGTCCAGGGTCGCCGGCAGCTCCTCGGGTGGGGCGGCGTAGCCTGCGCGCGTCGGTACCAGGAGCGGCAGCCCGCCCGTGCGGGCCACGGCGCGGGCGTACTGGGCGGTCAGCAGGTAGCGGGACTCGAGGTGGCCCTCCCGGGCCGTGTCTTCGAACGTGTGCACGGTGATGCCGATGCGGGGTCTCATGCCGTGGCTCGGGCTCCCTTCAGGCTCAGGAGGTCACCTTGCGGTGGGGATCGAGGACCTCCTGCAGCCGTTCTCCCAGGAGGTTGATGGCCAGGACCAGTACGAGCAGGGCGATACCGGGGATGGTGCTCACCCACCATGCGATGAAGAGCACGTTGCGCCCCTCGGCGACCATGGAACCCCAGGCCGGGATGCTGGGTGGGATGCCGACGCCCAGGAAGGAGAGCGACGCCTCGAGCACCATGAAGTAGCCGACGCGCAGCGTGCCGAGCACGAGGATCGACGGCACGATGTTGGGCAGCATCTCGCGGAACAGCGTCCGCGCCTTGCGCTGTCCCAGCGCGCGAGCGGCCTCCACGTACTCCGTCGCGCCCTGTGCCAGCGCTTCGCCGCGGGCGAGGCGGTAGAACTCGACCCAGCCCTTGAGCGACAGCGCCCAGATGAGGTTCCAGAAGCCGGGCCCGAGGAACGCCATCATCCCGATGGCGAAGATGAGGTAGGGAAACGCCTGCAGCAGCTCCGTGAGGCGGGCCGTCACGGTATCGAAGGGCCCGCGCAAGAAGCCGCCGAACGCTCCCAGCAGGGTGCCGAACACGGATGTGATGGTCACGGTCAGGAAGCCGACCAGCAGGCTCACCCGGGCGCCGTAGAGAACGCGGGAGAAGATATCGCGGCCGAGGGCGTCGGTGCCGAACCAGTGGTGGGCGCTGGGAGGGGTGAGCCTCGCCGCCAGGTCGGTGGCTCCCGGAGCGTAGGGCGCCAGGAGGGGAGCCAGCACCGCTAGGGCGATGTAGGCGGCGACGGTCACGCTGGCGACCCAGCCCACGGGCCGGCGCAGCACCCGTCGCACGACGCCCCAGGCCGCCCCGACGGGCTTCGCCACGGCGGCCACACGACGGGTCGGAGCCAGGCGTTCGGTGCTCACCCGACCTCCGAGCGGAGCGCCGCGGCCGAGCGCGCCCTCACAGCACGATCCTTGGGTTCAGCACGGTATAGAGCACGTCCACCAGGAGATTCACACCGACATAGGTGATCGCGTAGAGCATGACCGCGGCCTGCACCACGACGTAGTCCCGCGCGAAGATGGAGTTCACGACCAGGCGGCCCACCCCTGGCCACGCGAAGATCGTCTCGACGATCATGTTCCCGCCGAGGAGCTCACCCACCTGCAAGCCGGCTACGGTCACGGCCGGGATGAGAGCGTTGCGCAGGGCGTGCTTGATGATGACCGAACGTTCCTTCACGCCCTTGGCTCGTGCGGTCGTCACGTACTGCCGGTGGAGCGCCTCGATCATCGAGGAGCGGACCACGCGGGCGAGGACCGCCGCGAAGACGACGCCCAGCGTCAGGGCGGGAAGGACGAGATGCTTGAGCGCGTCCAGGAACGCCCGCAGATCGCCTGCCAGGAGGGTGTCGATCAGCATGAAGCCGGTATGGCGCTCGACCAGCAGGGTGGAGCTGATCCGTCCCGAGGTGGGGAGCAGGTGGGCCTCCACGGCGAACAGCAGGATCAGCAGGAGCCCGAACCAGAACGACGGCATGCTCACGCCGAGCAGGGCGCCCGAGAGCACCACACGATCGAGCCAGGAGCCCTGGAACAGGGCGCTGAGGATGCCGACCGGCAGCGCGATCAACAAGGCGATGAAGACCGTGGCGAGCGTCAGCTCGATCGTGGCGGGGAGCGCCCCCCCGATCAGCGCGGAGACCGACTGGTTCTTGACGATCGAGGTCCCCAGCTGCCCGTGCAGGAGCTGCCCGAAGAAGTGCACCAGCTGGCTGCCCAGCGGCTGGTCGAGGTTGAGCTCATGGCGGAGGGCGGTGATCTGTTGCTGGCTCACCTGCGTGTCGCCGAGCATGATCTCCACGGGATCGCCCGGCAGGAACCGCAAGAACAGGAACGCGAGCACGGCCACCCCCAGAGCCACCGGCAGCGCCGCCAGCAGGCGTTCCAGGATCTTCAGCAGCCGCATGCCCTCTCCTTGAAGCGTGCCCGGCTCCATCTGACCACATTCCGTGCATCAGGCGCGCCGGTCCCGAACCGGCGCGCCTGGACACATGTTCGTGAGCTAGTTGACGTCGTAACCCGCCTGTTGCAGGAGCTCCTTGGCCTTGGCCGGATCGTACGGGTAGGGCTGGAGCGACGCGTCGTAGCCGAAGCCGCTCGGCAGGAAGGCGGTCGACAGCCGCTGGCCGTACCCGTGATAGATGTTGTCGAGGATGCTACTCCAGTCCACCGCGTAGTTGAGGGCCTGGCGCACGCGGACGTCGTTGAACGGCGCGGTCTTGTTGTTGAGCTCGATCTGGTAGGCGCGGGTCCCCTCGGCGGTCTTCACGCTGATGTTCGGCGCGCTCTCGAGGCGGGAGACCAGATCCGGCGGCACGGCCTGGATGATCTGCACCTCGCCGGACAGGAGGGCCGCTACGCGGGTGGAGGGCTCGGGCATCATGCGGAACACGACCTGGCTGAGCTTGGCCTTGTCGCCCCAGTAGCCGTCGTACCGCTTGAGCACGATCTGCGAGTCGAGGCTGCCACGCTCGTACTGGAAGGGCCCGCTACCGATGGGCGCCTTCTTGAAGCCTTCGACGCCCACCTTCTCCATGTACGCCTTGGGCACGATCTGGAAGTGGACGAGCGCCTGCAGCAGGAGGGACTCGGGGAAGGGGTCCTTGTACACGAACCGGACATGGGTAGCGTCGACGGCCTCGACGTGGTCGATCGGGCCCAGCAGGCCTGCGCGGGGGCTCGTCTCGCCGTTCACGGCTCCCGGCGTCAGGATGCGATCGAACGTGAAGACCACGTCGTCGGCCGTGAGAGGATCGCCGTTCTGGAAGGTGACGCCGCTGTGGAGCGTGAAGTCGTAGGTCTTGTCGTCGACCTTGGTCCACGACGATGCCAGCTGCGGTACGACCTCACCCGACAAGGTGTGCGTCACCAGCGAGTCGAACATGTTGCGCAGCACGGCCTCGGTGTCACGGTCGCGGTACATGGCCGGGTCGAAGGTGATGATCTGGTCGGTGCGCATGCCGATCACCAGGCTGTTGCCACCCTGCACGCTCGCGCCCGCCAACGACTCGCTGTTGTCGGCCGCGGGGCCCCAGCCCTGAACGGCGTTGCTGGCCGCCTCGATGTTCTTCAGCACGTAGCCGAAGACCCAGGGCGCGTCCTGGAAGACCTGCTGTTGGGCGTCCTTGTAGGCGGCGTCCCGCGGGCCGTCGGAGGTGGTGGTCGATGCGACCTTGAAGTCCTGATCGACCTGGGCATTGCTGTAGAAGGAGTAGTTGCCGCGTCCCCCCGTGGTCAACTTCGGGATGCCGAGGTCGAACGGATCGAAGTAGGCGCTGCCCCAGTCGGTGGTGTAGGCCTGCCGGCTGCCGGCCTTGATGGCGTCGAGCAGCACGCCGCTCTTCCAGACGCGCACCTGCACATCGACACCGATCTGCTGGAGCTGGGCGGCGATGGCCTGCGCTTCGTCGGCGCGGTTGTCCGTCGTATCGAGCACGAAGGACAGCTTCTTGGCGCTTGCCACCCCCACGAGCAGCACCAGCACGAGGATGAACAACCACTTCCAGCGACGCATGGGCGACCTCCTTGGGGTGCGGAACGGCGGGAGCCGTCTCCACCAGGTGTTGCAGACACGCGACTTTTACACTGTCTGTTGTCGCTAGCCTACCGGCGGCACGAGGGCTTGTCAACCGCGGTCTTCGCTCGCTCCGGGGGGCCGCAGTTCCAGCAAGGGCCGATGGGAACACCCCCGTTCGCCTCCGGCGGCGACGTTGGCGCCCTTGTCGGCCGGCTCGCGCCGGGCTCCATGGGAGAGCTCCGGAGGGTGTGTCGGGCCTCTCTTGCGAGGTTTGATAAGACCACTTATCAAATGCTATGGCACCACACCCTCCGGCGCCAACCCGGACCTCCTTCACACCAGACGCACCCCGCGAGCCGTTGCGCTCCTCCCGCCCGACACCCCCCGGAGGATCAGGGGCTGGTGGAGGGCGCGCGCGTTCGAGAGCAGTCGGATGGCGTGTGGACCCGGCCGGATCGCGCCCGGGCGATTTGACGCCGAGGGACATCGGACCCTCCCATGATCCGCTCTCGGCGCCGTACACTCCGGCCGCCCCGCCGCGTCCACGGCACGAGCTGGACCACGTTCACGGGGGCCACCGGTCCCATTCACCCGGCTCGGCCATGGCCGCCGGCAGGAACCGGCGCCAGGAGGGCTCTCATGCATCGACGTCCCACCACATCACGAGAGCGCCCAACGCGCGCGCCCCGTGGCGGGAGCCACCTCGCGGGCCTGATCGCGCTGCTCGCTGCTCTGGTCGCGGTGGCAGGCTGCGCCCCGACCGCCACCTCCGCACCGGCGAACGCTCCCGCCGCCCAGAGCAGCTTCGTAGGAGTCGGCATCGCTCTGAAGCCGGCCATGGCGGACGGCACCGGCGCCCTGGTGATCGGCGTCCTCGAGCAGGGCCCCGCCGCCCGGGCTGGCGTCCCCGTCACCGAGCCACCGGCCCGCGTGATCGCCGTCGATGGTCACGACGTGCGCCAACTCCCCATCGCGGACGTCGTCGCTCGGATCCGTGGGCCGGAGGGCGCGCCGGTGACACTTCAGTTCGCTCTCCCGGACGGCCCGCGCGCGTTCACGCTCGTCCGCGAACGGCTCCGGACGCCGTCCGACGCGACGGCGACCCCCTGACGAGCCCTGCCGCGGACCGCCGGCAGCCTCAGCCCACGCCGTAGCCGCCCTGGGGTCCGAAGAAGACGACCCACACCACGAGGTCGTCGCCGAACTCTTCGAATCGGTGCTCCACGCCGGCCGGCACGAACAGCAGGTCGCCCGGCGCGAAGGTGACGTCCGTGTCGGCGCACAGGAAGTGGCCCTCGCCGGACACCACGATGTAGAGCTCGTCGCGCTCGTGCGGCCGCTGCTCGTCCTTGCCGCGCGGCGCATACAGCTCGACCCGAACGTCACCCCGATCGAACACCGGAGCCGACCGCGTGCCCTCGGGCCCCGGCAGCGCCGCCAGGATCTCTGCCGGCGGCACATGCCAGCGCGTCCGCCTCACGACCCGCCGTCCACGACCGCCTCCGCCTCCATCTCCACCAGCCAGGCCGGGTCGAGGAGCGCCGCGACCACGACGAACGTGCTGGCAGGTCGGATCTCCCCGAAGACCTCGGCATGGGCCCGCGCCACGCCTTCCCAGGCGGCCGGATCCGTGAGGTAGATCCGCGTTCGCTGCACGTCACCCAGGCTCGCACCGGCCTCGCCCAACGCCCACTCCACGATCTGCAGACAGCGTCGCATCTGTTGGTAGGCATCCCCTCGACCGGCCACCGAACCGTCTTCGGCGATCGGCGCGGTCCCCGATACTGCCACCCGGTCCCCGACGCGCACGGCGCGCGAGAACCCGATCATGGCTTCGAAGGGCGATCCCGACGACACCGCGATCCGCTTCACGAAGCCCCACCTCTCTTCCCTGTCGCTCCTCATGCTAGCGCGCGACCGGACCGCTCGGCGGCCCGCCGCCCCCGCGGCTCGCAACCTTGACACGGCCGGCGCGGGCCCATAGACTCCTTGATAGGTCCGACCATTCAACCACTCGACCCAAGGTGTCGGCTTCCCCCCATCCGGCAACCGACGGCTCCTGGGCGGACCTTCCTCGTCGAGGCGTCGGTCCCCATCCGGCGCCTCGGCTACGAAGCGTGCGGCCCTCCACCGGCCCGACGCATCGAAGGAGGTCCAGCATCGACCCTCGGACCACGATCAAGCGCCGGAAGGTGTCCGACGAGGTAAGAGACGCGGTCCTGACGATGATCCGGGACGGCGAGCTCAACGAAGGCGACCGCCTCCCGCCGGAGCGGGACCTGGCCAACCAGTTCGGCGTCTCGCGCACCACCTTGCGGGACGCGATCCGCGAGCTGGAGCTGCTGGGCTACCTTGCCGTCCGCCAGGGGGGCGGCACCGTGGTGCGTAATCCCGGCGGCGAAGCGCTGGCCACACCGTTCCGCACGCTCCTCCGCGGCCATCCGCACCTCGCCGAGGACCTGGTGCAGTTCCGCCACATGCTGGAGCCCGAGGTGGCGGCGCTGGCCGCCACCCGCTGCACCGACGAGGACGCCGCCGAGCTCCGGGACGCCCTCGAGCGACAACGCAGGTTGGTGGACGCCGGGCGGCGCCTGTTGGCCGAGGACCTCGGCTTCCATCGCCTCGTCGCCCGGGTGGCGGGCAACACGACCGTCCTCCACGTGCTCAACACCTTGCAGGCGCTCCTGCACGATCTGCGCTCGCGCATGCTCACCGGCGATCAGCCGGACCTCGGACTGCAGCAACACACCGCCATCGCCAACGCCATCATCGACGGCGACCCGGACGCAGCGCGCCGGGCCGTCCACGAACATCTGGAGGCCGTCGAGCGAAGCATCGTTCGCGACCAGGGCGCAAGCCCGAGGGAGGTATCCGAGCCATGACACGTCTTGCACGTCTCCTCGTCGTAGCGCTGGTCGCGCTGCTCGGCGCGTCCGCGAGCGCCGCGACCTTCACCTACGCCGCGCAAGCCGACGCGGTCGGCCTGTCGCCCATCCTCACCAACGACAGCGTGTCCGCCGTCGCCGAGCGGCACATCTACGAGAACCTGGTCAAGCGCGATCCGGGCACGAACAAGCTGATCCCCTGGCTGGCCACGTCGTGGGAGACCCCCGATGCGACCACCTGGATCTTCCACCTGCGCCACGGGGTGACGTTCCAGGACGGGACGCCCTTCAACGCCGAGGCCGTCAAGTTCACCTTCGAACGGATCATGGACCCCAAGGTGGGGGCGCCGCGCGCGAGTCTGCTGACCCCGGTCAAGAGCATCGATGTGATCGACGACTACACCGTGAAGATCACGACCAAGGCTCCCTACGGCGCGTTCCTCGCCGCCCTCGCCCATCCCAATGCGGAGATCGTCAGCCCCACGGCGGTGAAGAAGTACGGCGACCTCATGAAGCACCCGGTCGGCACCGGCCCCTACATGCTCAAGGACTGGGTCTCGGGCGACCACATCACCCTGGTGCGCAACCCGAACTACTGGGGGACGGAGCCGTCGATCGACACCTTCGTCATCCGGGTCGTGCCCGATGCCAACACGCAGGTCGCGTTGCTCGAGCGTGGGGACGTCCAGCTCATCGACACCGTGCCCCCGGAACTCGTGAGCCGGCTCCAGCAGAACAAGGACATCAACGTCGTCACCAAGCCCGGTACGCCGGTGTTCTACCTCGGCTTCAACTACAAGAAGCCGCTGTGGCAGGACAAGACGGCACGTGAAGCGGTCGCCTCGGCCATCAACATCGACGTGATCTCGCGGCTGCTCCAGCCCCTGGCCAACAAGGACTGCAGCATCATCGGCCCGCAGGTCTTCGGCTACGTCGAGGGCGTGGAGTCGAACTGCACCCCGTTCGATCCCGCCAAGGCCAAGCAGCTCTGGTCGCAGGTGAAGGACGCGCGCCCGGTGACGCTGTGGGTCCCGCAGATCGGGGACTACCCCCGTGTCGGCCAGATCATCCAGGGCCAGCTCAGCCAGGCCGGCATCCCGACCACCATCAAGACCGTCGAGTGGGGCGCCTACCTGTCGGCCACCCAGAAGTACGAGCAAGACCTCTACCTGCTGGGCTGGACCAACCAGACGGCGGACGGGTCCGAGCTGCTCTACCCCAACCTCGACTCCGCCAACATCGGGGCCTCGAACCGCTCGGCGTACGACAACCCGGCCGCGAACAAGCTGATCGAAGCGAGTCGGGCGACGACCGACCAGCAGAAGCGGTTGGAGCTGCTGAACCAGGCCAACGCACTGCTCCTGAAGGACGTCGCGTGGGTGACGCTCTACGATGGTGTCGCGCTCATCGCGCACCGCACCAACGTCTCGGGGATCAGCCTGCTCCCGACCGGCGACTGGTCGATCGCGAACGCCACGATGCAGTAGGCTGCATCGAGACCCCACCTTCGCTTCCGCGGTGAGAGACGGGTGACGTCGTAACGTGCTCATCTACAGCCTGAGGCGTCTGCTCGAGGCCATTCCGGTCCTGCTCGGCGTCACCGTCCTCACCTTCCTGATCCTCCATCTCGCGCCTGGCGACCCCGCCCAGCTCATCGGCGGTCCCACCGCCACGGCGCAGGAGATCGCCAACATCCGCCAGCGGCTCCATCTCGACCGACCGCTCTACGTGCAGTACGGCACCTTCCTCTGGGATCTCGTGCACGGCAACCTGGGGGAGTCGATCCAGCGCCGCGAGACCGTGCTCCACATGCTCGAGGTGCGGCTCCCCAACACCGCCATGCTCGCCGTCACCAGCATGCTGGTGACCCTGCTGGGCATTCCGCTGGGCGTGCTCGCCGCGACCCGCCCGAACAGTCTGCTGGACCTGCTGTTGATGAACGTATCGCTGCTGGGGGTGTCGATCCCCAACTTCTGGCTGGGGATCCTGCTCATCATCTGGTTCTCGGTGGGGCTCGGGTGGTTCCCCGTGGCCGGCTATCACCACCCCTTCCTCAGCCTCGAAGGGCTGAGGTCCCTCGTCTTGCCAGCGATCACGCTCGGCACGGGAGGGCTGGCCCTCGTGGCGCGGCTCACGCGTAGCGGCATGCTCGACATCATGGGCCAGGACTACATCCGGACGGCGAGGGCGAAGGGGCTGCCGGAGCGAGGCGTGCTCTTCCGACACGCGCTTCGCAACACCATGATCCCCGTGGTCACGGTCCTCGGGCTGAACTTCGGGGCCCTGCTCGGAGGGGCGGTGGTGACGGAGTCCGTGTTCGCCATCAACGGCGTGGGGCGGCTGGCGGTCGACAGCATCCTCGCGCGCGACTACGCCGTGGTCCAGGGTAGCGTCGTCCTCATCGCTACGACCTTCGTGCTGGTCAATCTGCTGGTGGACCTCTCCTACGCTCTCCTCAACCCCACCATCCGGTACGCATGAGCTCCTCGGCCGCCACCGTCGAACCCGCCGCGCGTCGCGGCTCGAAGGTCCTCGGTCGGCTGCGCCGCAGCCCACACTTCATGGTCGGCTCGGTGCTCGCCCTGATCGTGGTCCTGGGCGCCGTCTTCGCACCGCTGCTGACCCGGGTCGACCCCTACTACCAGGACTACGCGGCGGTGCTCCAACCGCCCGGGACGCCCGGGCACCTGCTGGGCACGGACGCGTTCGGACGCGATCAGCTGAGCCGCATGCTCTACGGGGCCCGCATCTCCCTCACCGTCGGCGTGACCTCGGTGGTGCTCGGCCTCGTCGCCGGCGTGCTGCTGGGGCTCCTGGCCGGCTACTTCCGACGTCTGGACCGGCCCATCATGATGGTGAACGACGTGCTCATCGCCTTCCCCGGCATCCTCCTGGCGATCTCCATCGTGGCCGCCCTGGGCACGAGTCTGCTCAACGTGATCGTGGCCGTCGCGATCTTCTCGGTCCCCACCTTCGCCCGGATCACCCGCGGCGCCGTGCTCAACGTGCGCGAAGCCGACTACGTGTCGTCGGCCCAGGCGGTGGGGTCCAGCCACGCCCGCATCATGCTGCGCACCATCCTGCCCAACATCCTGTCTCCCCTGATCGTCTACGCCTCCCTGCGGCTCGCAACCAGTATCCTGACGGCAGCGACGCTGAGTTTCCTGGGCCTGGGCGCGCAACCACCCAGCCCCGAGTGGGGAGCCATGATCAATCAGGCGCGAACCTATCTGTATTCGGCGCCCTACCTGTCCATCGAGCCGGGTGTCGCCATCTTCATGACCGTCCTCGCCTTCAATCTCCTGGGCGACAGCTTACGGGACGCTCTCGACCCCCGTAGCCAGTAGAAGGGACTTCCATGGAGCCGCTGTTCGACCCACGCCTCCCCTATCCATCGGTCCGGCACCCGGTGCTCGCGGATGCCGTCGTCGCCACCTCCCAGCCGCTCGCGGCGCAGGCTGGCCTGCGCATGCTCGAGCGCGGAGGCAACGCCATCGACGCCGCCATCGCCGCGGCCATGACGCTCACGGTCGTCGAGCCCACCGCCAACGGCCTCGGCTCCGACGCCTTCGCCCTGGTGTGGGACGGATCCCGCCTCCAAGGGCTGAACGCCTCGGGCCGCTCGCCCCGGGCGATGACGGCCGAGCGCTTCCCGGGCCACGAGACCGTCCCTGAACGCGGCTGGGACGCCGTGACGGTCCCCGGAGCGGTCTCGGGTTGGATCGCTCTGTGGCGCCGGTACGGTTCGCTCGACCTCGCGACGATCGCCGAGAGCGCCGTGCGCTACGCCGAGCACGGTTTCCGCGTCGGGCCGCTCACGGCGCGCAGCTGGGCCCGTGCAGCCGAGGTGCTGGCCGACCAGCCTGGCTTCGCCGAGGCCTTCCTGCCCGATGGGCGGGCGCCGCTCGCGGGTGAACGCTTCCGGCTCCCGGCAGCGGCGGCGACGCTCCAGCGGATCGCCGACACCGAAGGCGAGGCCTTCTACCGGGGCGACCTCGCGGAGCGCATCGCCGCCTTCGCGCGCGAGACCGGCGGCGTGCTCACGGAGCAGGACCTGGCCGAACACGAGCCGATGTG
This sequence comes from Deinococcales bacterium, assembly GCA_037386005.1. Lineage (GTDB taxonomy): Bacteria > Deinococcota > Deinococci > Deinococcales > Trueperaceae > JASBRS01. The sequence goes on from JARRMM010000108.1 coordinate 15,182, forward strand.
GGTCGACAGCATCGCGCATCCGCTGGCCGACGCCGAGGTCCACGAGATCCCGCCCAACGGGCAGGGGATCGCCACCCTGCTGGCACTGGGCCTCCTCCGGCACACCGCCATCGCCGACCTGGAGCCCGACTCCGCGGACGCGCTGCACCTGGAGATCGAGGCCATGAAGCTCGCCTTCGCCGACCTCTACCGCCACGTCGCGGACCCCGACAGCATGCAGGTCACGCCGCAGGCGCTGCTCGACCCGGGCTACCTGGAGGAGCGGGCCCAGCTGATCGACCCCAAGCGGGCCGCCTCGCCCCGCCCCGGCGTTCCCGGACGTGGCGGCACGGTCTACCTGTGCGCCGCCGATGCCGGCGGCCGCATGGTCTCCTACATCCAATCGAACTTCCAGGGCTTCGGCTCGGGCGTGGTGGTGCCGGGCACCGGCATCAGCCTGCAGAATCGTGGCGCGGGCTTCGTGCTCGAGCCCGACCATCCGAACCGCGTCGGCGGCGCCAAGCGCCCCTTCCACACCATCATCCCCGGCTTCGTGACCCGGGGCGGCCAGCCGCTCGCCGCGTTCGGCGTGATGGGCGGCGCGATGCAGGCGCAGGGTCACCTCCAGGTGATGCTGCGAACCCTGCTCTACGGGCAGAACCCGCAGGCGGCCATCGACGCGCCGCGCTGGCAGGTGCTGCAAGACGGCGCCACCATCGCCATCGAGCGCGGGTACGAGGCGCGCGTGTACCACGATCTCGAGGAGCGCGGCCACGTGGTGCTGCGCGACCCGCGGGTGGCCTCCGGCGACCGCTTCTTCGGCGGCGGACAGGCGATCTGGCGCCTTCGGGGAGGCGGGTACCTCGGCGCCAGCGACCCGCGCCGCGAGGGGCACGCCGTCGGCCTGTAGCTGCGGCCGACCTGGTCCCAAGAAGAGCTAGGTAGACCGTTCCGTACAGCTTCACGGCCCGTGGACCGACCGGTCCATCTCATCGCTGGGCGCCGCCGCCGGCGGCCTGCCGCGGCTGCTAGGCTGACGGAGCGCTCCCACCCACCCTGCGCGCGACCCGGAGAGCCCGAAGGAGGAGCCATGAGCCTCGTCGAAGTCCCCGACATCCC
>JARRMM010000109.1:0-10277 GCA_037386005.1 Deinococcales bacterium
GCCCTCGCTGCCGGAAACCACCCGCAGCCCGTCCCCCTCGTCATCCACGCGACTACCAAGTGCTGCGCAGGCGGCAGCGAAGCGCGCTGCGATCCAGGCGCGCGCCTCACCCGCGGCCGGCACGGTGTGGGCGTAGCGCAGCTCGATGGGGTGGGCGCGCACCGAGCGGACCTCCCCGGCGGCCAGCTCGACCTCGTACAGCAGCTGCCGGTCGTTGCGGAAGCCCGGGTCGAGCGCGTAGTCGTCGATGAGGCTGCCGGTGCCGTAGAACACGGCCGAGCCGCGGGTCCACTCCACCCCCTGCAGGTGGTGCGGGCTGTGCCCCCACACCACGCGGGCGCCCGCCGCCACCAGGGCGTGCGCCAACGCCCGCGTGTCGCCGGCCACGCGCGGCACCCAGTTGGGTTGCCAGTGCAGGCTCACCACCACGTGGTCCACCCGCGGCGCCAGGCGCGCCACGGCATCGAGGAGACGATCCCGCGCCCCCGGATCGTCCCGGTCGAGGTAGGCCACGCCGGGCCGGCCTCGACCGGCCGCGAAGTCCGCCTGGTGGTCGCACGCTGCCAGGACGCCCAGGCGGGTTCCCGCGCGCTCGAGCATCCCCGGCGCCCACGCCCCCTGGACGTCCTCCCCCGCTCCCACCGCCGCGATGCCGGCGGCGGCCAGGTGACGCAGCGTCTGGCGCAGGCCGTCGACGCCGGCGTCGAGCGCGTGGTTGTTGGCCAGCGAGACCAGCGCCACCCCCACCGAGGTCAGCGTTTGCAGGGTGGCGGGCGCCGCCCGGAACAGGAACGCCTTGGGGGCGCCCTGGTAGCGAGCGTCGGCCCCGGCCACGGCGCACTCCAGGTTGGCGAAGGCGACGTCGCCCCGCGCGAACAGCTGGCCCAGCGCCGCCAGCCCGGTCTCCGGGCCGACGCGCCGCAACCGCTCGTCGACGCCGCGGCCCAGCATGGCGTCCCCGGCGAGGATCAGCCTCACACCTCATGGTAGGGCTCGGCTCCGCCCCGCGCGTTGACGCAGGGCGAGCGATTCCGTAGCCTTGGGCGTCCGTGCCGAAAGGCCGCTTCACCCGACCGGTTCACCCGCGCACGGCAAGGAGCACGCCATGGCCGTCTACGACCTTCCGCTGGAGGAACTGGAGCGCTACCGCCCGGCGCTCACCGCCCCCGACGACTTCGACGCATTCTGGACCGCGACGCTCGAGGACGCCGAGGCCAGGGCGTGGGAGCCGCGCTTCGAGGCCGTCGACACCGGTCTCGCGACCATCGACGCCTTCGATACCACCTTCGCGGGCTTCGCCGGCCAGAGTGTAAGGGCCTGGCTGCTGCTCCCCCGGCAGCGCCAGGAACCGCTGCCGGGCATGGTCGAGTTCATCGGCTACGGCGGCGGCCGGGGGCTCCCGGCCGACTGGTTGCTGTGGCCGAGCGCGGGCTACGCCACCCTGGTGATGGACACGCGCGGGCAGGGCAGCGCCTGGTTGCAGGGCGACACCGCCGACGCGGACGCCGGCACGCCGCACCACCCCGGCTTCATGACGGCGGGCATCCTCGACCCCGAGACCTACTACTACCGCCGGCTCTACACCGACGCCGTGCGGGCGTTGGCCACGCTGCGGGCGCACCCCGCCGTCGACGCCAGCCGCGTGGCGGCCACCGGCCGCAGCCAGGGGGGCGGCGTGACGCTGGCCCTGGCCGGGCTGGTGCCGGACCTGCCGGTGGCGCTCCCCGACGTTCCCTTCCTGTGCGACTTCCGCCGCGCTACCGAGATCACCGACGCCGCGCCCTACGTCGAGATCGCAGCAGCTGCGGCTCTACCGCTTCAACGAGCACGAGGGGGGCGAGACCCACCACGTGATGGAGCAGCTGCGCTTCGTGCGCGAGGCCTTCGTCGGCGGCTGACCGCCGAGGTCCGGGCGTGCACGGTCCGGCGTGCGCGGTCAGGCGTGCGCGGGCGGGCCTCCACCCGGTCAGGCCCCCGACCGGCGCGAGGCCGCCCCGGACGGCGGCGGGTCGTACAGCAGCGCCGGTGCGGCCGCCTCCAGGAACGTCGCGTGCCCCTTCGCCCACCGGGCGGCCGCGTCGCCGAACGGCTCCTCCCCCTCCACCACCGCGCGGAAGCTGGCGTCGCCCAGCAGCGCGTCCACCAGCCACCCCTCGACCGGCTCGTGCCAGGGCTGGCCGGCATCGGCGTGGTCCGCCCAGGGCATCGTGTCGGAGCGGTGCCAGCGGAGTGCAGCGCGCCCAGGGCGGCGGCGCCCACCTCCAAGGGGCGCAGGGCGGCGAGGTCGGTGGGGTGGAGCTGCACGCCCTCGCAACGGCGGCCCGTCAGCTTGCCGCTGTCCGGCCGGAAGCGGAGCGGCCGCGCCCACACGCCGCGCAGCCCGCGCGTGTTGAGCTCGTGCGCCAGCGCGTCGCCGTCCACGTCGGGGCCGCCCACCAGCTGGAAGGGGAGCGGGGTCCCGCGCCCCTCGGACAGCCCGGTGCCCTCCAGCGCCACCAGCCCCGGGTAGAGGGCCACGGCCGCCGGGCTGGGCAGGCCCGGCGAGGGCGGCACGAAGCCGGCGCGGTCGGCGTCGCCGCGACGCCAGCCCTCCACCTCCACCACCCGCAGCGGGGCAGCGCCCATGTTCCCGGCGTGGAAGCGCATCAGCTCCCCCAGCGTGAGGCCGTGCTGGAAGGGCACGTCGAGGTAGGCCAGGAAGGAGCGGCAGTCCGGCTCGAGCATCGGCCCGTCGATGCGCGGCGGCAGCAGGCTGGGCCGGTCGCACACGATCACCTCGGTGCCGGCCTCGCGGGCGGACTCCAGCAGCAGGGCGACGCTCGCGGCGTAGGTGTAGCAGCGCACCCCGACGTCGCGCAGGTCCACCACCACCGCGTCCAGTTCACGCAGCATGGCGGCGTCGGGGCGTCGTCTCGGGCCGTAGAGGCTGTGGAGCGGCAGCCCCGTGCGGGGATCGAAGCCGTCGGGCACGTCCGTGGCGTCGTCCTCGAAGCCGCTGGCGCCGTGCTCCGGGGTGAACAGCGCCACCAGCCGCGCACCGAGCTCCGCCTTCAGCGCCGAGGCGGTGGGCCGGTGCCCTGAGGTGAGCGACGCCTGGTTGGCGAGCAGCGCCACCCGGTCCCCGGAGAGCCAACGCTCCGGGTCAGCCAGCAGCCGATCGATGCCGAGGGCGGCCGCCGCCGCCACGGCACCTCAACCCTTCAGCGCGCCGGAGGTGAGGCCGGAGATGAACTGACGCGACATCAGCAGGTAGACGACCAGCAGCGGCAGGCTCGACATCAGCATGCCGGCGAACACCAGGCTCCAGTTGGTCAGGTGCTGACCGAAGAAGATCTGCATGCCGAGCGGCACGGTCTTCCAGGTGTTGCTCTGGAGGAACAGCAGGGGGAAGAAGGAGTCGTTCCACCACGGCACCACGTTGACGATGGTGACGGTGGCGACGGCGGGGCGCACCAGCGGCAGCATGATGCTCCAGAAGGTGCGGTACTCGCTGCAGCCGTCGATGCGGGCGGCGTCCTCCAGATCGCTGGGGAGCGTCCGGAAGAAGGTGCTGAGAAGGAACACCGACATCGGCATGCCGCTCGCGGCGTAGGTGAAGATCAGCGAGAAGGGCGTGTCGAGCAGGTTGAGTTGCTTCATCAGCAGGTACAGCGGCAGGATGCCGAGCCGGATGGGCACCATGATCCCCGCCAGGAAGAACAGGAAGATCAACCCGCGCACCGGGAAGCGGTAGCGCGCGATGGCGTAGGCGGCGGGCGCGGCGCAGGCCAGCAGCACCAGCAGCGAGCCGCCGGTGACCAGCACGCTGTTGCGCAGGTAGACCCCGAAGTGGGCGCGCCGCCACACCTCCCGGAACGTCTCGAGCCCCATGCTCGAGGGCAACCCGAACGGCGTGCGGAAGATCTCGGGCGTGGTCTTGAAGGCGTCGAGCACCATCAGCGCGATCGGGTAGAGGAAGCCGAGCGCCAGCAGGGCCAGCAGCAGGTAGATGACCACGCGCGAGGCGACGCGGGCGGCCGGCGGTCGGCGCCGTGACGTGACGGGGGCGCGCTGGACCATGTCAGTACTCCGTCTGGCTCTGCTGGCTGAAGCGCACGCCGAAGGCCGAGGCGGCGCCGATGATGATGAGCATCAGCACGCCGATCGCGGAGGCCAGCCCGATCTGGCCGGGCTCCCCCCGGTGGTGGGGTCGCCGAAGGCGGTGCGGTAGAAGAAGGTGGCCAGCAGATCGGTGGCGTAGTTGGGCGAGCCCGAGGCGCCCTGCATCACGAACACCAGCTCGAGGGCGTTGAAGTCCCAGATGAAGGTCAGGATCGACATCATGGTCAGGCTCGGCAGCAGCAGCGGCAGCGTGATGTGGCGGAAGCCCTGCCACTCGTTGGCGCCGTCCACCAGGCCGGCCTCGTGGTACTCGCGCGGGATGCCCTGGATGGCCGCCATGAACACCAGCACCGGGAACCCCAGCCAGTGCCAGGCGTTGACCAGGATCACCGTGATCAGGGCGGTGCTCCTCTGCCCCAGCCAGGGCTGCACCCAGGCCTCCAGCCCGACGAGCCGCAGGCCGTGCGCCACCGCCCCCCAGGTGGGGTTGAGCAGCAACAACCACAGGAACCCGACCACGACCATGGAGAGCGTGTAGGGAAGGAAATAGGCCGCTTGGAAGATCGCGAAGCCACGCCACTTGCGGCTCAGCAACGACGCGAGGAGCAGACCCAGCGTCGACTGGATGGCGAAGGTCAACAGGAAGAAGAGGGCGTTGTGACTGAGCGCGCCCCAGAAGCGCGCGTTGTAGGGCCACTGCGTCAGGACCTTGGCGAAGTTCGCCAGCCCCGCGAAGCCGCCACGCACCAGGCCGTGCCAGTCCGACAGGCTGTACGAAAGCGACGTCAGCAGCGGGTAGGCCATGAACAGCCCGTAGAGCAGCAGGCCCGGCGCCAGGAACACCACCAGGTGACCGTGGCGGCGGAACCACACGCGCACGCCGGTCACGGCGCGCGCTCCCTCGGGGCGCGCCCGCCACGCCCGCGTGCCCGCCGGCCCGCACGGGGCTGGTGGGGTCGGGCGTGCGCCCGATCCCACCAGCCGAAGCGCACGTGGTGCGCCTCGTACAGCACGACGGTGCCTACTGGAAGGTGTACCAGCTGGCCACCCCGCGCTGGATGTTGGCGGCCGCCTGGTCGACGGTCTCGCTCCCCGCCAGCACGGCCTGCATCTCGTTCTGCAGCAGCGTGGAGCCCGACGGCTGGCCGTAGCGGAACAGCGTCAGCATCAGGTAGGGCGTGCCCTGGTTGTGCATCCGGTCCGCCATCTGCGCCAGCACCGGGTCGCTGGGCAGCACGCCGGGAACGGCGGAGATCTGCTTGAGCGTGTCGGCGAACATCTGGCCGTAGCGCTGGCTGGCCAGGAAGTCGATGAACTGGACGTCGGCGTCCTGATGCTGGCTGGCGGCGTTGATGCCGTAGGAGCCGTCGACGTAGAAGGTCTCGCACGTCTGGCCCTGATCGTTGGGGATGAGGAAGGAGCCCACCTTCAGGTCGGGGTTGAGCTGGGCGAGCGTGCCGAGCTCGTAGCTGCCGCCGATGAACATGCCGGCCTGGCCGTAGGCGAACAGCGACTGCATGTCGGAGTAGGCCACGCCCTGGTAGTTGCTGGCCAGGTAGGGCTCGAGGTCGACCATGCGCTGCAGCGCGCCCTTGAACGCCGGGTCCTCGAAGGTGGCCGTCCCTGCCGCCATCTTGTCGTAGAAGGCGTTGCAACCGCAGAAGGCGGGCGCCACGCCGCCGAACAGCGTCTCGACCGTCCACGGGTCCTTGGTGCCGTTGGCCAGCGCGTCGATGCCGGACGCCTTGATCTTCTGGGCGACGTCCAGGAACTCCTGCCAGGTCTTCGGCTCGCTCAGCCCCAGCTTGGCGAAGACCTCCTTGTTGTAGAGCACCTGGATGGTCTGCAGCGCGAACGGCACGCCGTAGACCTTGCCGTTGGCGCGGTCGGTCGCCGCCTTCAGGAGGTTGGGGTCGAAGTCCTGGAGGGCGGGCACCTTGTCACCCAGCGGCACCGGCAGGCCGGCCTCGGCCAGCGGCTCCATGCCGCCGTAGGCGCGCAAGTGGACGATGTCGGGCCCGCCGCCGCCTTGCAGGGCGGTCGAGAGGATGGTGTTGTATTCGGTGTTCTTGTAGGGGGTGAAGGTGACGTTGATGTCGGGGTGATCCTGATGGAACGCCGCGATGAACTGGTTGTAGGCGTCGACGTCCTCCGTCCGCCAGCTCCAGAACGTCAGCGTCTGCGCCACGGCGGTGCCCAGCAGCACCAGCGCCAGCAGAGCCACCACGAGCCGTATCGCTCCGAACCTCTTCATACCGATCCGTCCGATCGATGGGCCCGCCCGAGCGTAAGGCAGCGCCCGAGCCGGATCCTGTTCCTGGGGAGCCCCGTGGCTGCAACCGGTTGCGAGTGGGCGGGTCCAGGACCCCGTGACCGCCGTCCCGTCGCCCGCCTCCACCGCCGCTGCCACCACGCACGGCGCCCTCGTTGGACAGCTCGAGTATAGGGGGCCGGCCCGGATTGGTACAATAGTGGCATGCTCACGCTCGTGGAGGCAGGGAGGGCAGGGCCGCCATGACCTTCGCCCCCGTCATCGACAAGGAACTGCCGACGCCCGCTTACCTGCAGCTGCGGCAAGCGCTCGAGCGCGCCATCGAGGACGGCGCGCTCCACCCCGGCCAGGCGCTGCCCAGCGAGCGCGAGCTGGCCTTGCGGCTCCACCTGTCCCGCATGACGGTGCGGCGCGCCTTCGAGGAGCTGGAGGGGCGCGGGCTCGTGGAGCAGCGCCAGGGCTCGGGCACCTACGTCCGGGCGCACCCCCTGGAGCAGGTCCTCGACCGCGTGCTGGGCTTCACCGACGAGGCACGCGGGCTCGGCTTCCGCCCCAGCGCCACCCTGCTCGATGCCACCCGCCAGCCCGCCGACCGCGAGGCGGCGGCGGCGCTCCTGGTCCCGCCCGACACCCCGCTGTTGCGGATCGTCCGGCTGCGCGGGGCCGACGACACCCCGCTGGCCGTCCAGGCCGCCCACCTGGCCCCCCACGTGGCCACGCTGTCGCTGGAGGACCTGGCCCGTTGCGGCAGCCTCTACCGCGCCCTGGAGGAGCAGTTCGGCATCCGGCCGGCGCGCGCCCGCCAGGCGGTCGGCGCCCGCCTCCCGACCCGGCGTGAGCGCAAGCTGCTGCAGATCGAGCGAGACGTGCCTGTGCTCGAGCTGGAGCGCACCACCTACGCCGACGACGGGCGGCCGTTCGAGTTCGTCCGCAGCGCCTATCGGGGCGACCGCTACCGGATGGTGCTGCACCTGCGCGCCGGGGACGCCCAGGGCGCCTCCCCGGAGCCGCAGGAGACGGGATCCTGAAGCGATGAATACCGAAGCCTTCGACCCCCGCTACGACGACCTCGACGCCTGGCCGCTCGGCCGGATCCTCGACGCCGTGATCGAGGCCAACCGCCGCGCGGCCGACGCCGTCGGTCGCGCGCGCGACGCGCTGGAGCGAGCGGCCGAGGGGCTCGAGGGCCGGCTCGGCCGGGGCGGTCGCCTGGTGTACGCGGGCGCCGGCACCTCCGGCCGTATCGCCGTCCAGGACGCGGCCGAGCTGCCACCCACCTTCGGCTTCGAGCGCACGCTGGTGCTGATGGCGGGAGGGGGCGAGGCGGGCGCCGTAGCCCGCGAGAACGCCGAGGACGACACCGGCGCCGCCGTCCGCGACGTCGAGCGCGCCGGCATCGACCCGAACGACGCCGTGGTCGCCATCGCCGCCAGCGGCCGCACACCGTACACGCTGGCCGCCGTCCGGCGGGCCCGCGAGCTCGGAGCCTTCACCGTCGGCATCGCCAACAACGCCGGCGCCCCCCTCCTCGATACCGCGGAGGTGGGCGTGCTGCTCGACTCCGGCCCCGAGGTCCTGGCCGGCTCGACCCGGCTGGCCGCCGGGACGGCCCAGAAGATCGCCCTCAACGCGCTGTCGACCGCCGTCCTGGTGCGGACAGGGGGCGCTTACCGCAACCTCATGGTGGGGATGCGCCCCATCAACGACAAGCTTCGCGTCCGCGCGGCCGAGATCGTGCGGCGCGCCACCGGCGCCCCGAGCGAGGAGGCGGAGCGCGCTCTGCGCCTCGCCGACGGAAGCATCCGGGAGGCGATCGTGATCCTGGAGACGGGCGTCACGCCGGACGAAGCCCGCACCTTGCTCATCCGCCACGGCAATCGCGTCCGGGACGCGCTGCAGGCACACCGGGGAGACGCATGAGCCACTTCGAGAGAGAGATCGCCGAACAGCCGGCCGTCCTGGCCCGCATCCTGGCCGACCCGTCCGTCGCCGCGCTGGCGCGCGAGCTGCGCGGACGCGACGTACCGCTCATCGCCACCCTGGCCCGCGGCTCGTCGGACAACGCCGTGACCTTCTTCGCCTACCTGGCCGGCCGCACGCTAGGCCTTCCGGTCGCCAGCATCCCGCCCTCGCTGCCTACCATCTACGGCGCGCGCCTCCGCCTGAAGGGCGCGCTCGCCATCGGGGTCAGTCAGTCCGGCGAGAGCACCGACGTGGTCGCGGGCCTCGCCGCCCTGCGCGACACGGGGGCGCGCACCCTGGCCGTGACCAACCGTGAGGGCAGCCGGCTGGCGCGCGAGGCGGACCACGCCCTGGCCCAGCACGCGGGCGAGGAACGGGCGGTGGCCGCGACCAAGACCTTCACCAGCCAGCTCATGCTGCTGGCCCGGCTGACCGCCGAGTGGGCCGACGACGACGCCCTGAGAGCGGCGCTGGATGCCGTGCCCGGGGCGGTCGAGACGCTGCTCGAGCAGGCCGACGCGGTCGAGCGCGCCGCGCTACGCCTCACGCACGCCGACGGGCTGTACGTGCTGGGGCGCGGCCTCGCCTTCGCGGCCGCCCTGGAGACCGCCCTCAAGCTCAAGGAGACTGCCTACATCGATGCCCAGGCCTACTCCAGCGCCGAGTTCCAGCACGGGCCCATCGCCGTCGTCGACGTCGGCGACCCGCTGCTGCTGCTCGCGGCCGAGGACGCCGGGCTGAGCGGCACCGAGGAGGTGGCCGCGCGCCTGAAGGGCGTCGGCGCCGATCTCACCGTGGTGGCGGGCGCGCCCTCGCTGCTGCGCCACGCCGCGGCGGCGGTCGCCCTGCCGGAGGGGATGCACGAGGTCACCGCCGGTTTTGTGCTGGTGGTGGCGGGGCAGCTGCTGGCCGAGCGCCTGGCCGCCTCGCGCGGTATCGATCCGGACGCGCCTCGCCACCTGCGCAAGGTGACCCGCACGCGCTGAGGCTTCGCGCCCTCAGCCGGTGGGCGCGAAGTGCAGCTCGACGGCCGGGTGTTGCGGGCCCTGCTCGGGCGGCGTGTCCCCGTAGACAGGGATCAGCAGCAGGCTGAACGCCTTGCGGAAGGGCTCGACCGCGTACACCAGCACGCCGCCGCGCTGCTCGCCGGCGGCCAGCGCGCCGCTCTTGAGCGGCGCGGCGCCACTGATGAGCCGGGCGTCGGACGGCGGCACCGGTTCGGTGTAGAACGACTCCGGGTCGCGCGACGCCAGCAGGAAGCGCACGTCCTGGACGGCGCCCTCGTAGCTCAGCGGCAGCTTCGACGCGCCGCGGTCGGCGACCGTGACGCGCACGACGACGTAGTCGACGAGCACGTTGGGGCGGGCACGATAGGTGAGCCGGACGCCGGAGGGCAGCGCGTCCTGCTTCACCCAGCGGGCGCCGTCGATCTGCAGGCGGTAGTCGCCGGAGTCGAGCGCGGCGGGCGCCTGCCCCACCGTCATGTCGGCCGGCTTCGGGACCGTGGCCCCGACCGTCCGCGGGTGGTGCAGCAGCTTGGAGCCGCTCCAGAAGAGCAGCATGGCGCCGCCGAAGATCAGGACGTTCATCAGGAAGAGCCGCGCGGTCCGGTTGGCCGGCGACCTCCGGGGAGGGGCCTCGGGCTGGAGGCCCTGGCGGCGCGAACCTGGTAGGCGGAACCCTGGACGACGGTTCATGGCAGACGCTACGGACGAACGGGCCGGCCTTCGTTCCGGCGGTCGGACCCGTCGGCCCCCTGCGGGCGTTCGCAGCTCCTCATTCTAGCGCCGCCCGTCGCCCCGGTCGTGGCCCGGCGGCCCGACTCCGCTGCACCGGCCCGTCACGGATCCGCCCCACCGGGCCACCTGTCCCCCCGGGCGCCGTACTACCGTACGGGTACGGAGAGGGTGCCGAGCGGGTACGCAGAGGCCTTCGGCGGAAG
>JARRMM010000110.1:0-8466 GCA_037386005.1 Deinococcales bacterium
GGGACTCCTCTCCGGGGTTGGGCGCCGCCGACGGGGCGGCGCCCATCATCTTTCCTCCCGTCCTGGTGACGGAGGCTTCTGGAACGCCTCGCGGAAGCCGCGGACGTGACCGTGGGCGACGCTGGCGACCACCATGTCGCCGGCCTCGAGCGTCGTGTCGCCGTGGGGGAAGAGCGTCCGCCCGCGCCGCCGCACCGCCACCACGATGCTTGCCTCGGGCAAGCCGGCGTCGCGGAGCCGCCGGCCCTCGAGCGAAGATCCCTTCGGGATGCGGACTTCGACGATCTCCTGGCCGGTGACGTCGCGCAGCCGTAGCGCTTCGCGGGTCTCCTCGTGCAACCGCTCGCGCTCCAGCGCGAGGTAGTAGGCCCGGGCCAGGTCGGCCTGCCGCACCATCCCGATCGGCCGGCGCGTGTCACGCCGGTCCACCACCGGCATGCGACCGATGCCGAGCTCGGCCATGCGCTCGAGCACCGCACTGGCCGACTCGTTGGGCAGGCTGGTGGCGACGTCGCGCTGCCCCAGCTGGATCACGGCCGTGTCGGAGGGCCGACCCTGCTGACGGGCACGTTCCAGGTCGGTGAGGGTGACGATGCCGGTGATGTGCTCGGGGTCCTCCCGTGAGCGGAGCACGAAGCCGTGGTGGTGGCTGCGCGCCGTACGCTCGGCCAGCTCCGCCAGCGTCTGATCCTGGTAGAGCGCGGGCACGTCCCGGTCCATGACCTCCTTGACCTCCACCGTCTGAAGCAGGTCGATCTCCCGCAGGCGGAACAGCGAGCGCCCGTGACGCGAGAGGATGCGCTCGTAGAGAGACTCCTGCCGGAACAGGTCGGCCGTGAGGGTGGAGATGACGGCGGCCAACAGGAGGGGGAGGATGAGGGCGTAGCTGCCCGACATCTCGAACACCATCACGATGCTGCTCATCGGCGCCCGCGTCACGCCCGATAGCACCCCCGCCATGCCCACCAGCGCGAAGGCGCCGTAGTGATGCACCAACGCCGGGAAGACGTGCTCGCTCGCCTGACCGAAGGCGGAGCCCAGCGCCGACCCGACGAACAGCACCGGCGCGAACGCGCCCCCCGAGCCCCATGAGCCGAAGGAGGCGCCGGTGGCGGCGGTCTTGGCGAACGCCAGGCCCAGGAGCAGCAGCGCCGGCCCGGCGCTGCCCTGCAGCACGCGGCCGATCTCGTCGTAACCCCGCCCGAGCACCTCCGGGAAGGCGACGGCGATCACGCCCACCACGAGTCCTCCGGCCGCGGGCCGCAGCATGGGGGGCAGGCGCAGCGCGTCGAAGACGTTCTCGGAGACCATCAGCACCTGCTTGAAGCCTACGGCTGCTGCTGCGCACAGGACGCCCAGCGCCAGGTACAGCGGCAGCTCGACGGCCGAGCCGAGGTGGAAGTTCGGCACCGCGAACGCCGGCACGTCCCCGAGGATCGAGCGCGAGACGGCCGTGGCGCTGACCGCTCCGATGACGATGGAGGAGAAGTCGCGGGCCCGGAACTCGCCCAGGATCACCTCGACCGCGAACAGCACACCGGCGATCGGCACGTTGAAGGTGGCGGCGATGCCGCCGGCGGCCGCGACCGCGACGAGCGTGCGCCGCCGCTCCGCGTTCAGCCCCAGGGGCCCGGCGAGCGTCGAGGCCAGCGACGCCCCCATCTGCACCACCGGCCCTTCGCTGCCGAGCGAGGCGCCGCTGCCGATCGAGAGGGTGGTCGCCAGCGGGCGCCACAGCGCGAGGACACGTGGCACCCGGCCCCCGAGGTTCGAAACGGCGTACATCACGCCGGGGATGCCGGAGCCGCGCGCGTCGGGCGCCCAGCGCACCACGATGGGGGCGACCAGCAGGCCGCCCAGCGTGGGAACCAGCACGGTGGCGATGGCGCCGGGAAGGGCGCCCAGCAACGACGGGAGCGCGACCAGGGCCTTGCCGGTGGCGCGCACGAGCAGGTCGAAGCCGACCGCGGCGAGGCCGGTGAGCACGCCGACGGTGATGGCCGTCACGATCAAGGCGATGGTCTCGCTCGAACGCGTGCCGGGCAGCAGGGCCGAGAGCGCGCGGGCCAGGAGCCCCGTCGGCCGGTTCACGTGCGTCCTCCTCCCCGGGCGCGCGGCCGGCGCCCCGGCCCAGCATACGGGCGGCGCCGGCCCGGACCGTGTCCGCATCGCGGGAGGGCGGGCGGCCTCCCTGGCGACAGGGAGGTAGACTCGTCTCCGGCGCGAGCGGTCCGACGCGGCCTGGTGCTTCGCGGTCCGGCGCTTCCGGCGCGCCACCCAGGATCGACGTGGTCACCGCCGTCTACCTCCCCGCCCTGCTGCTCTCGTTCTGCAACGGCGTGCTCATCCCCACGCTGCCGATCTTCGCGAGCAGCCTGCACGTGTCGTTGGGCGTGGTGGGGGTGGTGCTGGGGGCGGAGTCGATGGGCACCTTGCTGGCCGACGTGCCGGCCGGCGCGCTGCTGCGCCGGTTCAGCGACAAGGGTGCCATGACCGGAGGCCTGGCGCTGGTCGGCGTATCGGTGCTCCTGCTGGTGCCGGCGCACAGCGTACTGCTGGTGATCGGCCTGCGGCTCCTGTCCGGTTTCGGCCTCGCCCTGTTCAACCTGTCGCGCCACGCCTTCCTGACCGACGCGACCCGCGGCGGCAAGCGCGGCCGCGCCATCTCGGCCTTCGGGGGCGTCAGTCGGATCGGCACGTTCCTCGGGCCGGCGGCCGGGGGGCTGGTGGCGGCGGCGTTCGGGCTGCGGGCGCCGTTCCTGCTCGTGGCAGCGGTGGTGCTGGTGGCGCTGGTGGCCGTCCTCCGCTTCGTCCCGCGCGGCGCGCCTCGCGCGCGAGACGTGGCGGGGGAGCGCCGCGCGACGACGGCGTTCGCGAGCGTCCGGCGCTTCTCCGGCGTGCTCTCCACGGCGGGCCTGGCGCAATGGATGGCGCAGACGTTGCGGGCCGGCCGCAAGGTGCTGCTCCCGCTCTACGCGAGCCAGGTGCTCGGCCTCGACGTCGGCACCGTGGGCTTCATCCTGTCGGCGTCGGCGTTCGCGGACATGACGCTGTTCTACCCGGCGGGCTGGCTCATGGACCGTCGCGGCCGCAAGTTCGCGATCGTGCCGAGCTTCCTGCTGCAGGCGGTAGGGCTGGCACTGGTCCCGCTCACGCAGGGGTTCGCCACGTTGCTCGCCGTGGCCGTGCTGCTCGGCTTCGGCAACGGCCTCAGCGCCGGGACCATGATGACCTTGGGTGCCGACCTGGCGCCCCGGGAGGCGCTCGGCGAGTTCCTCGGCGTATGGCGCCTGGTCGGCGACGCCGGCTCCAGCGGAGGCCCGTTGCTGGTCGGAGCGGTGGCCGACGTCCTGGACCTGGGGCTCGCCGCCGTGGCGGTCGCGGTGGTCGGTCTGGGGGCGGCGCTGGTGTTCGCCTACCGGGTACCGGAGACCTTGCGGCGCGCGTGAGAGGCGCCCGCCCCCCTGGCCGGCCGGTCGGATAGAATCGCCCGGAACAGCAGCGCGCGAGGGAGCGCCGCGGACCGGGGACAGCCGGAGCGACGTCGAACACGTCGGGCGCGAGCGAGGCGGCGAGCGATGGTGGACTGGGCAGGAGCGGGAAAGGGGAGCGGCGCAGCCGCGTTCTTCCGCTCACACCCGCAACCGATGATCGTCTACGAGCCGGACACGCTCCGGATCCTCGCGGTCAACGCCGCTGCCGTGACGCACTACGGCTACCCCGAGGACGAGTTCACCGCCCTGACCCTCCTCGATATCCGTCCGCCGGAGGACGTCGAGCGGATGCTGACGGCGCGCGCCGGACGGGAACCGCCGTACGTGCTGCCGGACAGCTTCCGCCACCTGCGCAAGGACGGCACCGTGTTCGACGCGGTGCTCAGCGTGTTCGCGGTGCGCTACCACGGCGTGCCGGCGCGGCTGGTGCTGGTGGCGGACGTGAGCGGCGACCGGCGCGCGTTCGCCAGCCTGTTGCGCGCCGAGGAGAAGTTCCGGGCCCTGTTCGAGAACGCCTACGACGCCATCGCGTTGATGCAGCACGGGCGCTTCGTGGAGTGCAACAGCCGCACCGCCGATGTCTTCGGCTTGCCCCGCGAGCGCTTCCTTGGGCGGCGCCCGAACGAGCTGTCGCCGGCGTACCAGCCCGACGGGCGCGACTCACGGACTGCGGCCGAGGAGCGCATGCGACGGGCGATGGGCGGCGAGGAACAGCACTTCCCGTGGGTGCATCTGAGGGCCGACGGCACGCCGTTCGACTGCGAGGTCCACCTCTCCCGCCTGGAGGTCGGCGGGGAGGTCTTCCTCAAGGCCCAGGTCCACGACGTGACGCAGCAGAAGCATCAGCTCGACGAGCTGCGCGAGCTGCGGCAGGCGGTGGAGCAGGGCTCGAGCACCGTCCTCCTGACCGACGCCGAGGGGCACATCCGCTACGTCAACCGTCGCTTCAGCGAGATCACCGGCTTCGACAAGGACGAGGTCGTCGGCTGGCACGTCTCGGCGTTGGCAGCGCCCGATGCCGACAACCCCGACCAGCGCGCGATCGCCGAAGTGGTCCGGCGCGACGGCGTGTGGCGGGGAGAGTTCGTCAACCGCACCCGGGAGGGCGGCCGGACCTGGGAACGTGCCCAGATCACCGCCGTCACCGATGAGAACGGCCACGTGCTGCAGTACCTCAAGGTGGCCGACGACATCACCGAACGGCGCGTGATGTCGGCGCAGCTCGAGTACTTGAGCACCCACGACGCCCTCACCGACCTGCTCAACCGCGTCGGCTTCGAGGACCGGCTGGTCGCGGCGTTGGCGGAGCGGCGCGCCGACGGCGGCCGGTCGGCGGTGCTGGTGCTCGACCTGCAGGGCTTCCAGCTCCTCAAGGACAGCCTCGGTGCCGAGGCCGGCGACGAGCTGCTCCGGTTGGCTGCCCGCCGGTTGACCGTGGCCCTGGGTGACGAGGGGGCCGTGGCGCGCGTGACCCGTGACGAGTTCGCGGTGGTCACCGGCCGACTGGCGCAAGCGGTGGACGCCGCCGAGGTCGCGGCGCGGCTGCTGGGAGCGCTGGAGGAGCCGGTCGAGGTGGAGGGGCGCGAGGCATCGCTCAGGCCGCGGCTCGGGATCGCCGTCTTCCCCGACCATGCGGAGCGGCCCGCCGACCTGCTCAAGCACGCCTCCCTGGCGCTGGCCCGCGCGCGTTCGCAAGGGGGTGCCGCCTTCGCCTTCTTCACGCCGGCGATGGACGTCCGGGCGCGCGAGCGCTTCGCGCTCGAGAGCGAGCTGCGCGCGGCGCTGGGTTCCGATCAGCTGCTGCTCCACTTCCAACCGATGGTCGGGCTCACCCGCGATCGCTCGATCGGGGTCGAAGTGCTGGCGCGCTGGCAGCACCCGACGCGTGGGCTGCTCGGTCCGGACGCGTTCATCCCGCTCGCAGAGGAGACGGGCATGATCCGCGAGCTCGGCGCGCAGGTGCTGCGGCAAGCGTGCGCTCAGTTCCGTCGCTGGATGGGCGACGGTGTTCCGGTGGACCGGGTGGCGGTGAACCTCTCGCCGGTGCAGCTCCGCTCGACGGCGCTGGTCGACGAGGTGCGTGAGGTGCTGCGCGCCTGCGGCGTCCCGCCGGAGCGCGTCGAGTTCGAGATCACCGAGACGGCGGCGATGGTCGACGCCCGCCGCGGCGCCGAGGTCCTCGACGAGCTGCGCGCGCTGGGAGCGCGCGTGACGCTCGACGACTTCGGTACCGGCTACGCCTCGCTCGCCTACCTGCGCGACCTGCCGTTCGACGCCATCAAGCTGGACCGCAGCTTCGTGCGGCGCCTGGGGACCGCCGCCTCGACGGCGGACGAGGGCATTCTGGCGGCCGTGGTGTCGCTGGGGAGGAGCCTCGGCGCCACGGTGGTGGCCGAAGGGGTGGAAACGCCGGAGCAGCTCGAGGCGCTCGAGCGGGTCGGGTGCGACGCCGTCCAGGGCTTCTACCTGGCGCGGCCGATGCCGGCGGTGGACGTGCCGGCACGGCTCCAGGCGTTGCGCGTGGGCGTCGTGCGGTAGAGGGCGCGGCTCGGGTCCGGCCGCCTCAGAACGGCCCGCTCACCCAACGCAACGGTGCCTCCACGCCCGCCTCCGCTCGGCAGCGTCCGCAGGCGTAGTGCAGCCGGGTGCGGCGATAGCGCGGGTAGCGGTGGCCGCAGCGGTCGCACACCAGTACGTGGGGGGCCGGCGGGAGGACCACGTCGCCGGCGGCCGCTAGCCGTTGGGGCCGGGCCCCCAGGCGGCGGCAGGCCGCCCGCCAGCGTGCGCCGTGACCGTCGCCCGGCGTGAGCGCGTGCGCGATCTCGTGCAGCACCGTGTCGCGCACGACCTCGACGTCGTTGAGGCGTGTCAACGGCGCCGACAGGGTGATGCGCCGGCGCGCCGGCTGGCACGAGCCCAGCCGGCGGCGGGCACGATCGAACGCGAAGCTCCAACCGGTGAGCCCGTGCTCCGCCATCAACGTCGTGGCCAGGGCCCGCGCCTGGTCGAGCGTCACGGCGCCGCCCTCACCCCTTCCAGGTGTGGCGCAGCACCCGTACCCAGTTCTGATGGGCGATCTTGTGCAGCGCGTCCTCGTCGTAGCCGTGCGCGGCCAGGGCCTCCAGCAGGCGCTGGACCCCGGAGACGTCGCCGATGGCGGCGGGGATGCGGGCGCCGTCGAAGTCCGACCCCAGGCCGACGCGGGTGATGCCCAGCTTGTCGACGAGGTGGTCGATGTGGCGCACCATCACGTCGAGGTCGAGGTCGGCATCGTCGCCGCCGTCGGGGTCGAGGAAGCCGACCGCGAAGTTCAGCCCGACCATCCCGTCGGACCAGCGGATGGCGTCGAGCTGCTCGTCGGTGAGGTTGCGCGGACTGGGGCACACGGCGTGGGCGTTCGAGTGGGTGGCGACCAGCGGCGCCTGGCTCAGCTCGGCGACTTCCCAGAACCCACGGGCGGTGATGTGGGACAGGTCGATCATGATGCCCAGCTCGTTGCAGCGCTCCACCAGCCTGCGCCCCAGCGCGGTCAGGCCGGGGCCGCTGTCGGGGCTTCCGGGGAAGGCGAACGGCACGCCGTGTCCGAAGGCGTTGGCGCGGCTCCAGACGATGCCGAGCGAACGCAGGCCCGCCCGGTAGTAGATGTCGAGGGCGGCGAGCTCCGGGTCGATCGCCTCGGCGCCTTCGAAGTGCGCGATGGCGGCCAGCACACCCTCCTCGATGCTGCGCTGGAGCTCCTCGGCCGTCGTGACCAGGCGCATGCGTCCGCCGGCGGTGAGGCGGTAGAGGATCGAGAACATGCGGTTCTCGGCGCGCACGGCGTGAAGCTCGTCCACTGGCGGGGCCGGTGGCGTGACGGTGCGGCCGTCCGCGGTCACCCGCCGGGCCTGGAACGGACTGGTGCCGGGAAGCGTCGGCGGGAACATCGCGAAGAAGCCGCCGGCGAAGCCACCCTCCTGGGCCCGCGGGTAGTCGATGTGTCCGTCGGATTGCCGCGCGAAGAAGTCGCGGTCCGGCTGCTCGAGGTGCATGAGCAGCGTGTCGTTGTGGCCATCGAACACCGGGATCATGGCGTCGAGTGTACGTCCTAGCGCCTTCCCTGGCCTCCCGTCCCGGTTGGGTCACTTGTCCCTTGGTTCACATACTCCCTAGGGATATCGTCAGACGCGAAGGAAATGTCCCGCTCCAGGGTTCCAACCCGGCGGCGGGTGGAGGCGAGGAACCATGAAGGACAAGCTCAACGTCATCGTCATGAACGGCACGGTCGACAAGCTGCTGGCCATGGCCACGATCGTGTCCGGCGCCGTCGCCATGGGCAAGGAGGTCAACCTGTTCGTGACCTTCTGGGGCCTGATGGCCTTCAAGAAGGGCGCCTGGCAGGACCCCTCGCAGCAGAAGCTGCCGGCCGAGTACCAGGAGTTCGGCCCCATGATGCAGGAGCGCATGCAGAGCATGGGCATCAACCCCTGGATGCAGACCCTCATGACCGCCAAGGAGATCGGCGAGGTCAAGGTCTACGCCTGCAGCATGACCAAGGACATGTTCGGCATGGAACTCGACCAGATGGAGGACGTCGTCGACGACGAGAAGGGCGTTGCAGGCTTCATCTCGATGTGCGAGGACGCCGAGGTCCTGGTCTTCTGAGCCTTCGGGCCACCAACAAGGAGAGAAAGGAACGATCATGGCAGACACGAACGTCAAGCAGGAGATCGACGCCCGCGGAAGCGCGTGCCCCGGCCCCCTGATGGAACTCATCCGCGGCATCAAGTCCTCGGGCGTAGGGGACGTCGTGGCGGTGCTCTCGTCCGACCCCGGTTCCAACAAGGACATCCCCGATTGGGTCGACAAGATCGGCTACGAGCTGGTCGCCAACGAGGACCACGGCGACTACCATCGCTTCGTCGTCCGCAAGAGCAAGTAACGCCTTACGACATCTGATCGTCCCGGACCCGGTCGCGTGGCGGCGACCCGA